>JAFZBQ010000102.1 GCA_017561665.1 Bacteroidales bacterium
CCATTTGTCGCCCTTGAGTACAACCTGGAATTTCAGGTTATCACCTTTTTTACCTGCAAAGGCCGGTTTCTCGGCTAGAACGGCCACGAGGGCTTTCGCCTCTTCGGAACTCTGGTCTGCGTCACGGACCCAATAATCGATACTATTCTTAATGGTGGGTTCCAGACTCATCATGTCGTCAATCATCCCGTCTATGTCACAGGAAAAAAGCAGTGGCAGCATTGCCAAGAATACGAAAAACTTCCTCATTATTGTGTAATTAACGTTTAGTCTTCAAATGTATGGAAAGAATTATGATTATCCAAATCACCCCTTATTCAAACTCAATCTCGCCGAAATATTCCGGTCGGTGGAAGTCGGGATTGGGGCAGCCGATGGGGTTCCAGCTGACAAAGTGCGGAACGGGCATATTGTCGCCGCACTTGTAGAAGTTGGCGCGCACCTTCCGGCCGGATATGGCACTGCCGTCCAGACCGTAAATATCAAACGGAATGGCCAGCGTCAGGCTCCAGCACCGCCGGCCACCCTCTTCCACCACTCGGGAAGAGCCCAGCGAAGCATGGCGGCGTATGCGGCTGATTACAGAATCGTCAAAATTATGGCGATGCTCGCGGTCGGGACCGCAGGCAAAGGTGCCGTGGCCGATGCAGGTCATTTCAACATTGAAATAGTCGGGCTTGGAGAGGTCCGGGGTCATGAAGAACTCCACGCACGAATCGGTCCAGGGTTCCGACCCGAAGTCGTATTCAAAGGTGCCGCGCACTCCCCGCTCAACCACGCGGAACTGCAGGAAGATTTCATCTCCATTGTGGGCAATTTTGAAACTTGCCCTGGGCTTGTATGAATACTCCGGCCAGTTGATGCAATCGATAGCATTGGAAGCCACGCTGCGACGTTCAAAAAATTTGATGATTTTTTCCATTTCAACCCCCTTGGGGAGAGAATTTTTAACGACTTTGATAGACTTTGTCATAACTATTAATCAATTTTATTATTTTTGTCGGTTGATTTAAAGACGAAAGATACAACAAACAATAATTAAACAAGAATTTATGGTAAAAAGAGTTTATCGTTTTGGCGGCAAGAGCGCAGAAGGCAACGGCAAGATGCGTGAATTGCTGGGCGGCAAAGGTGCCAACCTTGCCGAGATGTGTCTGTTGGGCATGCCCGTTCCCGCAGGTTTTACAATCACCACTGAGTGCTGCACCGAGTATTTTAACCTCGGCGGCCAGTTCCCTGCAGAACTCGAGAGCGAAGTAAATGCAGCTTTGGAAGCTACCGAGGCTGTGATGGGTCGCAAATTTGGAGACGCAAAGGATCCCCTCCTGGTATCCTGCCGTTCCGGTGCCCGCAGCTCCATGCCCGGCATGATGGAGACCGTGCTCAACATCGGTCTTTGCAGCGCTACTATCCCCGGCCTCATCGCCAAGACCAAGAACCCCCGTTTCGTATATGACGCATACCGTCGCCTCATCATGATGTACTCTGACGTCGTTATGGAGAAGGCAGAGGGCATCGAGCCTGAAGACGGCAAGGGCATCCGCGTCCAGCTGGACAACATGATGGCCGAAGTTAAGGAGAAGAAGGGTTACAAGCTTGACACCGAGCTCACAGAAGAGGACCTCATCGCCCTCTGCGACGCTTTCAAGAAGAGAGTTAAAGACGTTCTGGGTAAAGAGTTCCCCGACGATGCACGCGCTCAGCTCTGGGGCGGTATCGGTGCAGTGTTCAAATCATGGAACGGCAAGCGCGCCATCGCTTACCGCCGTATCGAAGGTATCCCCGATGACTGGGGCACCGCTGTTACCGTAATGTCAATGGTATTCGGCAACATGGGTGACACCTCCGCTACAGGCGTTGCATTCAGCCGTAACCCCGCTACAGGTGACAACAAGTTCTACGGCGAGTGGCTCATCAACGCACAGGGCGAGGACGTGGTTGCAGGTATTCGCACCCCCAACCCCCTGAACGAGGCCACCAAGACCGAGCACAACAAGGCTCTCCCTTCATTGGAGAAGGCAATGCCCGAGGTTTACAAAGAGCTTGACACCATCCGTCAGAACCTCGAGAAGCACTACAACGATATGCAGGACATCGAGTTCACCATCCAGGAGGGTAAACTCTGGATGCTCCAGTGCCGCGTGGGCAAGCGTACTGGTATCGCAGCCCTCAATATGGCAATGGATATGCTGGACGAAGGCCTCATCGACGAGAAGACCGCCGTTATGCGCGTGAGCCCTACTCAGCTCGATGAACTCCTCCACCCCGTACTCGACCCCGCTTCTGAGAAGAAGGCTACCGTTATCGCAAAGGGTCTGCCCGCAGGCCCCGGCGGTGCTGTCGGCAAAATCGTCTTCACCAGCGCCAAGGCTGTTGAAGCTGCACAGAAGAAGGAAAAAGCCATCCTGGTCCGCGACGAGACCAACCCCGAGGACGTTGAAGGTATGCGCGCTGCCGACGGTCTGCTGACCGCACGCGGCGGTATGACCAGCCACGCCGCTCTGGTTGCCCGCGGTTGGGGCAAGTGCTGCATCGTAGGTTGCGACGCAGTCAAGTTTGAGGATCAGCCCGACGGAAGCCGCAAGCTCTTCATCGCAGGCAAGGAATACAAAGAGGGCGACATCTTCTCACTGAACGGCAGCAAAGGCTACGTTTATGCAGAGAAGGTCGGCACCATGGACGCCAGCGAGAATCCCCGCTTCGTCAAGTTCATGAGCCTGGTCGACAAATATCGCAAGCTTGGTGTCCGCACCAATGCAGATAACCCCGACGACGCCGCCAAGGCTATCGAGTTCGGCGCCGAGGGTATCGGCCTGTTCCGTATCGAGCATATGTTCTACGGCAAGAACAGCGAGGCTCCCCTTGCAAAACTCCGCAAGGTGATCCACACCGCTACCGCAGAAGAGCGTCTGCAGGCAATCAACGAGCTGGAGCCGTACGTAAAGGAGGCTACCAAAGCTACCATGAAGGTTATGAACGGCAAGCCCGTCACCTTCCGTCTGCTTGACCCGCCTCTCCACGAGTTCGTTCCCCAGACTCTTGACAAGCAGGAAGAGCTTGCAAAAGAGCTGCACATCACTGTAGAAGAGATCCGCAAGCGCGGTGAAGCCCTGCACGAGGTCAACCCTATGATGGGTCACCGCGGCGTACGTCTGGGTATCAGCTACCCTAGCCTTAGCGAGATGCAGTTCCGCGCAATCTTCACAGCTGCTGCCGAGCTCTATGCAGAGGGCTTCCAGCCGCGTCCGGAGATTATGATCCCCGTAACCGTATCCGTAAACGAGCTTAACTTCCAGAAGCGCATCTGCGACCGCGTTCACAAAGAGGTTGAAGAGAAATTCGACATGGATATCCCGTTCCTGTTCGGTACTATGATCGAGATTCCTCGCGCAGCCATCCTTGCAGACCGCATGGCACGCACCGCACAGTTCTTCAGTTTTGGTACCAACGACCTTACCCAGATGACCTACGGCTTCAGCCGCGACGACATCGGCAGCTTCATGAAGGACTACCTGGACAACAAGATCCTCCCGTTTGACCCGTTCCAGAGCATCGACACCGAGTCTGTCGGCAAGCTCATAGAGGTAGGCGTCAAGGGTGGACGCAGCACCCGCGAGAACCTCAAGGTGGGTATCTGCGGCGAGCACGGCGGCGACCCCGCATCCGTAGAGTTCTGCCACAAGATTGGCCTCAACTACGTATCCTGCTCTCCTTTCCGCGTTCCCATCGCACGTCTTGCAGCAGCACAGGCAGCTATCAAGAATTCTTAATTATTGAATCTATACAGAATGAGGGCGGCCGCAAGGCCACCCTCATTTTTTAATATTATGCGCAAATTCACATCATATATCTGGGTGGCCATTAAGGGCGCACTGATGGGCGCGGCAAACGTCGTTCCGGGCGTAAGTGGCGGCACCATCGCTCTGTTGACCGGCATCTATCAGGAGCTGATAGAATCCATCAAAAGCATAAACGGCAAGAATCTTGGCCTGCTTTTCCGCGGGAAAATCGCAGATTTCTGGAAGGCCATTAACGGCAATTTTCTGCTGGCCGTAGCCGTCGGAATCGTGGTGAGCATCTTCTCTCTGGCCAAGGCGATGACCTGGCTGCTGGAGCACTACCCCATCCAGACCTGGGCCTTCTTCTTCGGCCTGGTGCTGGTATCCACCGTGTATATGATCCGTGGCCTCAAGGACCTCAAACTACGCTCCTGGCTGTCCCTGATAGTCGGCATCGCCTGCGGCGCCACTCTGTGCCTGGTCTCCCCCAGCCACACCAGCGACAGCCTGCCGTTTATCTTCATCTGCGGCGCCATCGCCATGTGCACGATGATTCTGCCGGGCATCTCAGGCAGCTTCGTACTGGTGCTGCTGGGCAAATACGCCTTTATGATGGATGCTGTCAGCAACCTCAAATGGGTCATTCTGATTGTCTTTACCATAGGCGCCATTATCGGCATACTGGCCTTCTCTCACGCCTTCTCGTGGCTGCTTAAAAAGGCCTACAACGGCACTATGATGTTCCTCGCCGGCCTGATGTTGGGTTCCCTGGTAAAGGTATGGCCTTGGAAAGTCGCCCTCGAAAGCGGCGTTGATCGTCCGGTGCTTTCGGCACAGTTCGCAGGCGAACCGCACGTTGCCGGCGCAATAATCTGGGCGCTGATAGGCGCCGCCCTGATAGTCGCCATAGAACTGGCGGCCGCGTCTTTCAAAAAGAAATCTAATCCTTCTTAACGGGGTCGGGATAGGCAATCCGGCCGTGATACATCTGCTGCAGGTTTTCTATGAAGACCTGCTTCAC
>JAFZBQ010000103.1 GCA_017561665.1 Bacteroidales bacterium
ATGACAACCCACTCTTTCGAGGAGTTCTCTTTGTTGACCGACTTGGTTTTGTAACTTAATGTGTCCACAGTCTGTTGATTTAGTGATTAATACTTGTTTGTTGCGACCCAGGTTTTCTCTGGGGGGCTGCAAAGGTAGATAATTTTTTCAAAGCAGCAAAAATATGTTACCTTCGCCGCCGTGAAGCTGGGAAATATAGAATTCGGGCCTCGGCCGCTGTTTCTGGCGCCGATGGAAGACGTCACCGACGCCTCCTTCCGATACATCTGCAAGAAGTTTGGCGCCGACATGGTCTACACCGAATTCGTTTCGAGCGACGCCCTGGTGCGCGACGTCCCCAAGTCGCTGGCAAAATTCACCATTTACGATTACGAACGGCCCATCGGCATACAGATTTACGGCAACATCCCCGACGCCATGGTGGATTCGGCCGTCAAGGTAGAGAAGGCCAACCCCGACGTGATTGACATCAACTTCGGATGTCCTGTCAAGAAGATAGCGGGGCGCGGCGCCGGCAGCGGTATGATGCGTGAACCCGACAAGATGGTGGAAATCACCCGCCGCGTGGTGGAGGCGGTTCACACCCCCGTCACCGTAAAGACCCGTCTGGGCTGGGACAACGACTCCAAGATAATCGTAGAACTGGCCGAGAGGCTGCAGGATGCCGGCATCGCCGCCCTTACCATCCACGGCCGCACCCGCGCCCAGATGTACAAGGGCGAAGCGGACTGGAGCCTGATAGGCGCTGTGAAAAACAACCCGCGGATGCACATTCCTATTATAGGCAACGGAGACATCCGCACACCTCAGGATGCCAAAAACGCCTTTGACCGCTACGGAGTGGATGCCATAATGATAGGCCGCGCCAGCTTTGGCCATCCGTGGATCTTCAGCGAAATAAGGCATTTCCTCGATACCGGAGAGGAACTGCCGCCGATGTCGGTGGTCGACCGCGTGGCGCTGGCCAAGGACCACCTGGCAAAATCGATAGAGATAAAGGGTGAACGCCGCGGCGTGTTCGAGATGCGCCGGCATCTGGCCTGTTATTTCAAAGGTTTGGAAAATTTCAAGGAAACCCGGCTGAAATTGGTAACTTTGACCGATATTGACGAATTGATGAAAACCCTCGACTACGTCGGGGAGCATTGGCAATAATATAATAGATGGCAAACATCGGCAACATATTCGCTTTCCCCTATGCTCTGGGGCTGTGGATGCGCAATAAGGCGTATGACAAGGGATGGCTCAAGAGCGTGAAATTCGACAACGTTTCCATAATCTCCTTCGGAAACATCACCGTGGGCGGCACCGGCAAGACGCCGCACGTGGAGTTGTTCATCCGGGAACTGCTGGAGCGGGCCTGGCGCGTGGCGGTGATTTCCCGAGGCTATGGCCGCAAGAATCCCAAAGCCAGCCGTTTTGTTGAGACCAACAGCCGCGTTGAGGATGTGGGCGACGAGCCGCTGCAGATAAAGCGCAAGTTCCCGCAGGTCAAAGTCATTGTGGACCGCGACCGGGTGCGCGCCGTAAAGATGCTGATGGCCCTCCCCTTCGGCGACGTACCGGAGGTGATTCTGCTGGACGACGGCATGCAATACCGCCGCCTGAAGCCCACCCGTCAGATATGCCTCATCAATTACAACCGTCCCGTCTTCAAGGACAGCCTGCTCCCCTTCGGCCGGCTGCGCGACCTCCCCTCTCAGCTCAAGCGCGCCGACACCGTCCTCATCACCAAGTGCCCGCCCTACCTCAACGAGTGGGAAAAGCAGCAGGCAATCAGCGTCAACCGCATCAATCCCCAGCAGAAGGTGTTCTTCACCACTGTGCAATACTTTGACCCTGTGGCCGTGTTCCCGGAGGGCAACAACCGTTATATATACTCCCACGAGGCAATTCTTTTTACCGGAATTGCCAACAGCGACCAGCTGCGTCACCACGTCAGCGCCCGCTATCCCCGCAACTTCCATATTGAGTTCGACGACCATCACGTCTTTACCGACAAGGACATCAAACAGATAGAGAAGTTTGCCGACAAGCACCCTCAGGCCATCGTGCTCACCACAGAAAAGGATTCGCAACGGCTGCGTCGCAACCCTGCGGTTCACGAACGGCTCAAAGAGCGGCTGTTCTATATTCCAATTGAAATCGGTTTGGTTGAGGACGAGAACCCGGAAGGCCTCTTTGATGTGAAATAGCTTATGTGGTGGATTAACATCATAGCCCTGATAATCGCACTGGCGGGCATCATCGGATGCTTCCTGCCGGTGATACCGGGTCCGCCTCTGAGCTGGCTGTCCCTGCTGCTGCTCTACTTCTTCGGCAACGGGGAGATGTCGCTCAAGTTCCTTCTCATCTGGCTAGGTATCACCATTGTGGTCACGATCCTGGACTACGTAGTGCCCTCTTACTTTACCCGGGTGACAGGCGGAAGCAAGGCGGCCGGTCGCGGCTCTCTTGTTGGGCTGCTGGCGGGGCTGATACTCTTTCCGCCGTGGGGTATGATTGCCGGCGCGTTCCTCGGCGCCCTGCTGGCCGAAGTCCTCATCAACCGCTCCGCGATAGCCGACAGCGTCAAACCCGCCCTGGGCTCTTTCGCCGGTTTCTTCTTCGGCACCTTCCTCAAACTGGTCGCCAGCGGCGTGATGTTCTGGTATATGTTCAAGTTCTGGAACTAATACTTTTTATTCTGTCGAAGACGTATTTTGACTTCTCGTGTGTTTTTATATTGGAGTATAATTTATTATCCTTGTACCACCTATTTAAACATATTCATCACCGAAGATTTCGGGTTTCAGGGACTCGAGCCTTACGAAACTGTATCCTACACTTCACCAGAGATTACTGCCATTAAAATCAATTGGGGTTGGTGGGATCAATGGGACCCTTACAATTTGAACGATGGTTGGTATACTCTAACCGGCGATTGGAGCACGGTAGACATATATGATAATGAAACAAGCTATAATTACTACAGAAAGATAATCTATGACTTTAAACCAACTGACGAGCCGTAATAATGCTGCTGCACTAATATTATTTCTTTTATTCACTGTACTTACGACAGCGTGCAATAAAACTCTTAGCAAAGTAGCACCAATAGAAAGATCTTTTTTGCCAGGCGAGTGTCTCTGCTCTTCCTTTCTTGAATTCAATAGATTTAACATAACCGCTAACACCAGCTTTGAATTATCTTTTATCTTGGATTTGGATTATGTTCCTGTTTCTCTGGGTTCTCCCTATTCAAGTCAAGACTATCGGCTTATTCCAACGGAATCAACTTTCTCAGTCTTTAAAGAAAACGCTGGTATTGTTAAAAACCTATATGAAGAAGCTTGGCGGACTATTACTGATTCTTGCAAAGGAGACTTGTGTTTTGCCAGTTCGATTTTTTATAACGGTGGGGCACGATTAGTAGCAAATAAAGAATTCGCCGGCATTAGCGCCGGAGGGAACATTCCAATTATGATGGTAGGAATGACACCCTCCGACGCCATTTCAATACCGACAGACAATACTATTACTTACAATTATTGTATTTACAGAGCCTTAACCATCACAATTCCCATTAACAATTATGAGATTATTGATGATACAGTGACTTTTTCTCTTGAAATTCCTGTCAAGGTGGGTCTCTTCCTGACTTGGTTAAACGACAGGATATCTAATCCTAATGCCCCTTTCCCGTATAGAGATGAAACACTCACCTGTTCATTTACTCTTCAAAAGGGCTTACATTGACCACTCGCCAGCGGCGTGATGTTCTGGTACATGTTCAAGTTCTGGAACTGAAAAAGCCGGCAAAATGCCGGCCTTTCGTCGGGATACCCCGACTCGAACGGGGGACCACCTGGTCCCAAACCAGGTACGCTAACCAACTGCGCCACATCCCGATTGGACCGCAAAGGTAAATAAAAAAGCGCAATCAAGAAAACCTGATGCGCTTTCCCTCCGAGTTGCGGTGAGGGGGGGATTCGAACCCCCGGTACCCTAATCGAGTACGTCAGTTTAGCAAACTGGTGGTTTCAGCCACTCACCCACCTCACCTATTAAGACTGGGGCCAGGCCCCAGACCCCTCGCTCCTGCCTTGCTATCGCGCGGGCTACGCTGCTCGGCATCCGCTATCGCCCGACGGCGATCTCTACGCGAAGGGAGTGCAAAGATAGTAGTTAAAATCTTATTGCCAAAAATTATTTCTTTCTGGCTACTCCACGATGACGCACCAGCCGTGCTTGTCCTCGGCGCGGCCGTACTGGATATCGCGCAGGGCGTTGTAGAGACTCATGCAAACAGGGCCGACCTGCTTGCCGTAGTCGATGTATTCCTGAGTGTCTATATCGTAGATTGAGCCGATGGGCGAAATCACGGCCGCGGTACCGCAGGCACCCGCTTCGTCAAAGGTCTTGAGTTCTTCTACGGTGACGGGACGCTGCTCTACGTTGAGACCCATGTCGTGGGCCAGGGTACGCAGGCTGTCGTTGGTAACGGAGGGCAGGATGGACGGCGATGCCGGTGTTACATATGTATTGTTCTTGATGCCGAAGAAGTTGGCTGCGCCGCATTCCTCAATAAAGCGGTGCTGGGCGGCATCCAGGTACATCACGTTGTCGTAGCCCATCTCGTGAGCCTTCTCGCCGGAAAGGAGGCTGGAGGCGTAGTTGCCGCCGGCCTTGATATCGCCGGTACCGCGCGGAGCGGCACGGTCCTGCATACGGTCTATAACGACCTTGATAAGGTGCATTCCGCCCTTGAAATAAGGGCCTACGGGCGATGCAAAGAAGATTATGTCAACCTCGGGGCAGCGGTGCACTCCGATGGCAATCTGGCTGCCATACATAAGAGGACGGACATACAGCGATGCGCCCGACTCGTACGGCGGTACAAAATCGATATTTCTCCGGACCAGATCCACGCAAGCCTCCACAAACACGTCGGTGGGCAT
>JAFZBQ010000104.1 GCA_017561665.1 Bacteroidales bacterium
CGGGTATCTGGAGACCGTCGCAGACCAGCATAATGGCCACCAACGAAGGCGGCTTCAACGCCCCTTCTCGTGAAGCGATATACTACCGAATGCACAAACTTGCGTTTGGGCGTGAATGGGAATATGATTTTGAAACGTTTGTGGAGTACGACGCCGTCAACCGTAGGCCGGCCCCGGCGGAAGAACCTTAATCAGATTACTCTTTGGCGGTCGCCAACCGCTTGTCGCGTTTCTTCTTCTCTTTGCCGGCGGGGGATTTCATATACAACTTCCACTGTTCTTCGGTAAAGATGGATTGGTACTGTGTATCAAAAAAATCGCTCCAGAAATCTACAACGCGCTGATATGACTGTACCTGGGAAGCGCCGGCGGCGCGTACCTTCTTGAGTTCTTCGTTATAGATGGGCACATAGTGCTGCAGCAGGGTGTCTATACGAAACGCCTGGATATCATCCAGTTTATAGCGATCTATAAACTCCTCTACCTGTTTTGCGGCAGCTGCGTCATAATCCATCTCCCCTTTGGGCTTGTTCTCCTGCTGTGCAGAACAAACTGCGCTGCCAAGGCAGATAATCATGGCCGCAACAGTTATATATTTAGAGAATACGCTCATTTTTATTACCTTTGAAGGATTTTGTGTCACACAAAGTTACAATTATTATGCTTATCAGAAAATTTTATGCCATAGTGCTGGCGGCCGTCATTTCCACGGCATATTCATTCGCCTGCACAAACGTGATTGTCACCCGCGGTGCCTCTGCCGACTCAAGCGTGATGGTTACTTACGCCGCCGACAGCCACCAGTTGTACGGGGCGCTGGATTTCAAACCCGCCAAAAACTGGAAGGAGGGGGCGATGCTGAAGGTTTACAACTGGGACGAGGGCAATTACATGGGCGAAATTCCACAAATCCCGCATACCTACCAGACAGTGGGGAATATGAACCAGTATCAGCTGATTATCACTGAAACCACTTTCGGAGGCCGAGAAGAGCTCTGGCACGGAAGCGGCATTATGGACTACGGCTCGCTGATTTTCATTACCCTGCAAAGGGCAAAAACTGCCCGCGAGGCGATTAAAGTGATGGATTCGCTAATGCAGACCTACGGCTATCCTTCCGAGGGAGAATCTTTCTCTGTTGCAGATCAGGAAGAGGCGTGGATTATGGAAATAGTCTCCAAGGGCGACGGCAGCGGCAGCGTTTGGGTGGCCCGCCGTATCCCTGACGGCTATATCTGCGCCCACGCCAATCAAGCGCGTATCACCACCTTCCCTTTGGATGACCCGGAGAACTGTCTTTACAGCCCCGACGTCATATCATTTGCCCGTGAGAAAGGGTGGTTCACCGGAGATGACAAGGATTTCAGTTTCTCCGACACATACAATCCAGTCGATTTCGGCGGCGCACGCTTCTGCGACAGCCGTGCCTGGTCGGCCTTCAACATCCTCTGCGGCGGAGAATTCGTATGGGAGGATGCCGATGGCGAGCATCGCGCCAAAGCAGATGATTATCTGGACTATGCGATGGGTCATAACCTGCAGCACCGTCTGCCGCTATGGGTCAAGCCGGCAAAGAAGGTCACCCTGACCGCCCTGGCGGATGTGATGCGCGACCATTTCGAAGGGACTCCGATGGATATGACACAGGATGTGGGTGCAGGCTGCAACAACCTGCCGTACCGCTGGCGCCCGATGGAGTTTGAACTGGACGGCAACAGCTACGTGCACGAGCGAGCCATCGCTACCCAGCAGACGGGTTATTGGATTCTGTGCCAGGCCCGCGAGTGGCTTCCCGACGAAATCGGCGGCATAATCTGGTTCGGCGCCGACGATGCGGCTACCAGTGCCCTGACGCCCGTCTATACCAACGTCAATGCCGTTCCGTTCTCGTTTGCGATGGGCAACGGCAGCATGACCGAATATTCTCCCACCTCCGCCTTCTGGCAGTTCAACAAGGTGACCCATTTTGCATATTTGTTTTACGACCGTGTAGCCCCCGTGCTGCGCAGCGAGATTGCCGCCTATGAGGATCTGTGCGTGAAGACGGTGGCAGAGACCGACCAGCAGGCGCTCAATTATATGGTCAAGGGCAACCGGCGCAAGGCGGTCAAGGTGATGACCGAGGCCTCCAGTGATCTGACATCCCATCTTATGCGTCGATGGAAAGAGCTTGAAAAAGAGTTGCTGGTCAAGTTTATGGACGGCAATGTAAAGGTGCAGGGAGATGACGGTAAATTCAAGATGACTACAGCCGACGGAGACATACCCGTCCAGCCGCAGCACCCCACACAGCGGGAGCGCTGGCTCAGGGGCATCGTAAACGATCACGGAGAGACTCTGAAAGTGCAATAGGCGGTGCGGCGGAGAATTATCATAGCATTGGCGCTGATTGCAGCTTTTCTGGCTGCAATCCAGGGTTGTAAGGGCGGCGGCCAGATAGATCCCGTCACCCCAGACCCCGAGCCTCTGCTGATTGACACCACCATTATCGTTCCTGCAACCGGAGCAACCAGTAATGTCACAATCTTCTCATATTCGGGATGGAAGGCAACTGTGGCGGCAGGTTCACCATGGTGCCACGTCACACCCGCCGACGGCGGCAGCGGAGGCGCCACCATTGCTGTCAAAGTCGACGCCAATGACGAATTTTCCGTCCGTCAGGCTCGCGTCGACATAAAGAACGCCACCACCAGCGGCGTCATCAATATAATCCAGCAGCAGATTGACGTGCTGGATGTTACTACCGACGACATCTGTGATTTCGGCCCGCAGGGCGGTACCTTCGCCGTCAATGTGGGTTACAACATAGACTACACCGTCACTTGTTCAGAAGGTTGGGTGCGGCAGACGCAGACCAAGGCGCTGCAACGGGCCACCTTGATGTTCGAGGTGGACAAGAACAATTCTGGTGGCGACCGCAGCTGCGAAGTCAAGTTCGAGGGCGGCGGCTTCAGCCATACCATAACTGTGAACCAGATTGCGCCGTATCTGAATCTTTCTATGGTGGATGTGGCCCTGGAGGCCTCTGTAAACCGGCTTCCGGTGATGGTGGAGAGCAACATTTCCTACACTGTGACATTGCCCGGCAACGACTGGATGTCCATTGCGGGGAATAGTGCCGGCGGCAGCGACGGCATGGAAACGTCAGCCCTGTTCGACCTTTCGCTTCAGGAAAACGAAGGTTGGTTCCTGCGCGAAGGCGATGTTATCTTTGGCAATCCGGACTATAATGTCACCAGCAACCTGCATATCCTGCAAAAGGCGGTGGACATCATGTATTCTTCGCTGCCTTTGTTTGAATTCGGCCCGGAAGGTGGATCGTTCGAGTTTGACATCGATCCATCAAAAGAGTATTCTATTTCCAGCGGTGACGCCGGATGGATAACTGTTACTATTCCGGAAGACAATCCCGCCAGAAGGGTGATAACGGTGGCCAAAAGCCTGGAAGCAGACGAGCGCACCGGCAGCCTTCTGATTACCCGCGGAAGTGCGAAAAAGACTCTTGACTTTTGCCAGAAGGGCACTGCGCCGGATTTTTCGTCAACGCAGATGCAGTATGCCACCGCCGGCGGCACCCAGACCCTGACGGTGACCGGCAGCGTGGAGTATACCATGGTTATGCCGGAGGGTGCTCCGTGGTGCTCGGCAGTGAAATCGGAGTCGGGCGAGTATATCGTGACCGTGGTGGCCAATGAAACAGAGTCGCCGCGCGAGTGCCGGCTCGTCTTCAAAAACGAAGAGTATGGCGTAAATGAAGTCGTGACAATATCCCAGGCGCAGAAAGATGCCTTTGAGATTACTCCGCTGGCCTTCTCTTTCGGCCCCGAGGGTGGCCGTGCGCAGATTGGCATCCATTCCAACATCGAGTACGATTATACTATAGATTCTCCCGAATGGATTGTCGAAACCAGGGAGGCTGTCGATGAAAACAAGGTCTTTGCCGTGGCGCTCAATGCCACCGGAGAGCCGCGCCAGGGCAGGGTGATATTCACTGCCGGAGGTGTCGAGACTGTCGTTACCATAGACCAGAAGGCGGCGTTCATCACCGCCTCAGAACACGATTTCTCGCTTGACGACCAACCGGCAGAGCGTTCCTTCGCCGTTGAGAGCAATGTTCCGTTCCACGTAAAAACCGACGGTGGAGAGTGGCTGTCACTCAAGAATATATCGGAGTCGGGCGTGTCATTCTCGCTGTCCGAGAACAACGAGTGGGGCAACCGTACTGCCACGATCATCATTTATAACGACGATTATGCGGCCGGCGACACGGTGAAAGTGTTCCAGGGGGCAAAATATTATCTGGATATAGCACAGACGGAGTTTGACCTGCCGCCGCAGGGCGGTACCGTGGCACTGGATGTGATTTCAAATAAGGAATACTCGTACCACATAGACGGCGCACCGGAATGGATATCCGAGACATCTCCGCTCGTGTTCGAGATTTCACCATATACCGGGGAACAGGCCAGGGAGGTTCAAATTGTCTTTGAACAAAACGGCTTGAGTAAAGGGGTGAGCATTTCGCAGGATGCGCCGGTGCTGATAGTTAGTCCGAGGTCGTTTGACATTACCGCTGCCGGCGGAGAAGCGACATTCTCCGTAAGCGGCAACATCCCCTTCGAAGTTGGTCAGCCATCGTCCGACTGGGTTCAGTGCGAGCCATTGTCGGCATCGTCATACACTGTCGGCGTGGCGCCTAACGAGGTGCCTGAGATACGTAGCTGCACCATAGAAGTCTCTTCCCCGGAATTTGGGAGGAGTGTACAGATAGAGATTGTCCAGGCCGCCAAGGGCATCTTTGAGTTGCTGTCCGATTCGTTTGTGCTTGGCCCTGCGGGTGGCGAAATCGCCGTAGAGGTCAATACAAATATCGATTTTACAGCGTCGCCCAACGCCGATTGGGTTACTGGAGAGGGGCTCGGTTTCACTGTTTCCAGAAATGTCAGCGGACAGGAGCGCAGCTGCAAAATAGAATATATGGCAGACGGTTACAATTATTATGTGACTGTCACCCAGGATCCGGCATTTGTCAATGTGGGCAAGACGCGGTTGGATCTGCCCGTCGGTGGCGGGAAACGGAGTTTTGAGGTTTCTGCCAATGTGGGTTATGAGGTTGTACCTCCCGCAGATATGGATTGGGTGAGTGTCAATGCCGTCGGAGAAGGCATGTATGAGGTGGAGGTTACAACAAACGACGGCGAGCAGGCCCGGGACTGCGTCGTACAAGTTGTCAGCGCCGATTTCGGAATAACCAGAGAGGTGGTCGTGATACAGGAACGTTCCGACTTCTTCTCTCTTCACACCACAGAGCTGGCTTTCGGCCCTGAAGGCGGTAAGGCTGAGGTGGACTTGCGCACCAACATCGACTACACTTGCACCATCGGTGGCGAATGGGTTGCCGACGGCGGCGATTTGACATATTTTGTCGGCAAGAATGCCACCGGCAACGAGCGCGAATGCGCGATTGTGTTTGAAGCAGCAGGTGAGACATATACCGTAACTGTGCGTCAGGCTGCAGCCTGGCTGACACTCGAAAAGGAGAGTGTCAGCATTGAACAGGAAGGCGGTTCGTTCTCAGTCAAGGCAGCGAGCAACGTGCCTTTTGACGTAGTAATGCCACAGGAAGAGTGGATTTCGGCATCGGAGGTTTCCGTTGATGGTGAATACCCCTTCACAGTGGCAGAGTTCGCCGACTTTGGCACCCGCACCTGCACGGTGGTGTTCGAGGCTGGGGAATATGGGCTGTCCCGGACAGTCAGGGTTAGCCAGAAAGGTATTCCCGATCCGTTCTCGTTACCTAAAAATGAATTCTTTGTGGGACCCTGCGGAGGCAATTTGGAGGTACTCCATTCCGAATGCAGCGATATGGAAGTGTCGATCTACAATAATTGGCTTCGCGAGGTTCCCTCTATGCGCACCGACACACGCCTGGTATTCAATCTGGATACGTTATTTACGTCAAAGACCAGGGAGGCTGCCGTCTCCGTAACCGGGAACGGGAAAACCGTGATGGTTTACATCTTCCAGAATCCGCCGATGCTGTCGCTTCAGGGAAGCAGCAAGCGAATCAAGGCAGAAGGAGGTACGATCACTGCAGAAGTGACAACCAATCTGCCCCTTAATTTCTACTGCGATGACGGCTGGGTAAGCGGAAAAATGAATGATGCCGGAAACAAGGTTATATTTACTGTAGCGCCCAATGATACCGGACTGGAAAGAACTACCGTCGTTGATGTCGGCGTCAGGGAGTTGAATTGTACCAAACCGTTCACGATAACGCAGGAACCCAATGACATGATAGTCCTTACCCCGACAAGTTGCAGCATCCCCGGGGTCGGAGGGGAGTTTGATGTCACGGTAGAAGCCAACGTTCCGGTTTACTGTTCATGTTCCTCTTCGTGGATTTCTTGCAACAAGACTGCCGACGACAATGTTTATCGCATTACAATTCAGGCCAACACTTCGGCTTATAGCAGGGAATCGAGTGTTGTGTTCGAAGGAGGGAAGGCACTGGCCATGTTTACCGTCTCTCAGGAAGGTTACAGGAATCCTGCCTATTATTCCTCAACAGATTTCTCTCGTGACGGAAGGGTGACCAATTTGCAACATGCAACAGAAGGGTCGGGTATCCATCTGATCCTGATGGGCGATGCCTTTACTGACAGGTTGATAGCAAACGGCACGTACGCCGCCGCAGTCAATAATGCCGTCGATGCCTTTTTCGCCATCGAGCCGTTTACCTCCTTCAGGAATATGTTCGAGGTTGATATGATAGACGTCGTTTCCATAAACGAGATTTATGCAGAAGATGCTGTTACCGCACTGGCTACCGGTTTTAAATCCGGCACGGTAGTCCAAGGTAACGACAACACAGTCTATCAATATGCACAAGCGGTCGACGGTTATTACAGCAACAGTGTGTTGGTGATTGTCATAATGAATGTGGAGCAGTATGGAGGCACTACTTATCTCAAGATACCGACAGATACATACGTTGATTATGCCTCAGGTAATGCAATAGCGTATGTGCCTTTATGTACCAGCCGGGAGCAATTCACTTCTGTTCTGCAGCACGAGGCTGGAGGTCACGGCTTCGGTAAGCTGCAGGACGAATACTATTATAGTTCTAACGGAGCCATTCCTGCCCAAACGGCAGCCGATATGCAGAAATTGCAGAGTCGCGGCTTTTACAAGAATGTCGATTTCACTTCCGACCCCGAGCAGGTGCGTTGGGCAGCGTTCCTCCAGGACGACCGCTACCAGTACGACGGCTTGGGCATCTTTGAAGGGGCTTGCGGATATGTTTCCGGCGCATATCGTCCCACGCAGGAGAGTATGATGTATCACAACGAAGGGCCGTTCAACGCTCCTTCGCGCGAGGCGATTTATTACCGTCTGCACAAGATGGCTTACGGTAACAGTTGGGTCTACGACCGCGAAGCGTTCGTAGAGTACGATGCCATCAATCGTCGGACTTCGCCGAGGGCGTCACAGAGTAGTTCAAGAGGCTCGTCTTCTATCAAATCTGAGTTGCCGCCACTGCCGCCTCCGGTGCTGGTCGCACAATAATTTTTGCTGGAATCGGTTTTTTTCTGTTCCTTTGCAGCGACGGGGGATTAGCTCAGTTGGCTAGAGCACCTGCTTTGCAAGCAGGGGGTCAAGGGTTCGACTCCCTTATTCTCCACAAAAAGAAAGCGGGTTATTTACCCGCTTTCTTTTTGTTCTGAGCTTTCTTTTCGGGGGCTTTGTTGTCGCCGTATTCCTTGACCCAGACCTGTCGTTCAAACGCCTGGTCCAGTGAGATCCAGGTCTCGGTGCTCTTGATGCCCTCGATGTTCTGGATGGTGTTGATGAGCACCTTCATAAGATGTTCGTTGTCAAAGCAATAGATTTTGAGCATGAGGGCGTGGACGCCGGTGATGAAGTGGCACTCCACAACCTCGGGTAGTTTCTTGAGCTCGCCCACCACGTGGTTGTACTCGTTGGCGCTGGAGAGGGTGACGCCTATATAGGCGCACACGTTCAGGCCCAGAGCCTGCGGCTTGACCAGAAGGCGGCTGCCGGTGATGATGCCCATGTTTTCCATCTTCTTGACTCTCTGATGGATGGCTGCGCCTGAAATGCCGCATTCGCGGGAAATTTCCAGGTAGGGCATGCGGGCGTTCTTGACCAGGAACGCTAAGATCTTGAGATCGATGGCATCCAGTTGATGCCCTTCGGGAGATAAAGGCATGTCGGTTTATTTTTGATTGTTTATAATCTTGAGGCAATCCTCTGCCGTAAGGGTGGCGGGATTGGTTTTCTTGGGAATCTTGTAGTTTTTGCCGGCGTGCTTGATGTACGGGCCGTAGCGGCCTGCCTTGACCTCGATGTCCTGATCGGGGAAGGAGGCGATGGCCGACGACACCTCCTGCTGGCGCTTGTCCAGGATGACCTTGGCGGCCTCTTCTTCCGTGATGGTGTAAGGCGAGAGGCCTTTCCCCAGCGAGTAGAATTTGCCATCGTGCTTGATATAGGGACCGAAACGGCCGATGGCGGCGGTGATTTCTGCATTTTCGAAGGTGCCGACCTTGCGCGGCAGATCGAACAGTTTGAGAGCCTCTTCCAGTGTCAAGGTTTCTATCAGCTGACCCTTCTTCATTCCTGCAAACTGCTTGTCGGGATCGTCATTTGCGCCCTTCTGCACGATTGGGCTGAAACGTCCCATACGGGCGATTATAGGCTTGCCGCTTGCGGGGTCGGTGCCTATCACACGTTCTGCGTGGGTGTATTCCTTGTCCTGCAGTTTCTCCTGAACGGTACTGTGGAAGGGGGTGTAGAACTCCGCAATCACATCGTTCCAGACTTTGTCGCCCTTGGCGATCTCATCGAAATCTTCCTCTACCTTGGCGGTGAAGTTGTAGTCCAGAATCTCGGGAAAATTGGCTTCCAGATAGTCCGTGACCACGATACCGATATTCTCCGGAAGGAGTTTCTTCTTCTCTTTGCCGACCATCTCCACACTCTCGCTGCGGGTTATTTCACCTCCTTTGAGGGTGAGGGCGGCGCATACGCGACGGGTGCCCTCGACATCGCCCTTGACAATATATCCGCGCTTGAAGATGGTGGAAATTGTGGGCGCATAGGTCGACGGGCGGCCGATGCCCAGCTCTTCCAGTTTCTTGACCAGGGTGGCCTCGCTGTAGCGCTGTGGACCCTGTGTGAGCCGTTCACGGGCGTCAACCTGGATGCACTGCATGGCCTGGCCTGTCTCCAGCGAAGGGAGGCTGGCTGCCAGGCTCTCTTCGGGCTCGTCGTCGCGACCTTCTATATAGACTTTGAGGAAGCCGTCGAAGAGCACCTTCTCCGCCTCCATTACAAATTTTTCTGAAATCTTGTCGCCGGCAACCTCCACGGTGGTCTTTTCTACCTGCGCGTCGGCCATCTGGCTGGCGATGGTGCGCTTCCAAATAAGGTCGTAGAGTTTTTTCTCCGCCACTGTGCCTTCTATCTCGGTGTTCTTTATGTATGTCGGGCGGATTGCTTCATGCGCCTCCTGGGCCCCTTTACTCTTGGTCTTGTACTGGCGTACGTGTGAATATTCGGCTCCGAAGTGCTCTGTGATGAACTCCTTGGCGGTATTGATGGCCAGCGACGAGAGGTTCACAGAGTCGGTACGCATATAGGTGATAAGACCGCGCTCGTAGAGCCCCTGGGCAACCTGCATGGTGGCACTGACGGAAAATCCCAGTTTGCGGGCCGCCTCCTGCTGCAGGACGCTGGTAGTGAAGGGCGCTGCCGGCGATTTTGTGGCGGCCTTTGTCTCGATGCCGCTGACGGCAAAGTTGCAGCCGATGCATTTCTCAAGGAATGCGCGGGAAGATTTCTCGTCGGCGAATTTCTTATCCAAAGTGCCGTGCAGGTGGCTGCGGGTCCCCTTTGTGGTGAAAGTGCCTTCTACCTTGAAATAGGGTTTATAGTCGTAAGCGGCGATTTCGCGCTCGCGGTCCACGATCAGGCGCACTGCCACCGACTGGACACGTCCGGCGGAGAGATTGCCCTGCACTTTGCGCCACAGGATGGGTGAGAGTTCAAATCCGACCAGGCGGTCCAGTACGCGTCGGGCCTGCTGAGCCATGACCAGATCCATATCGATGTCACGCGGATTCTCCAATGCGGAGAGTATCGCGTTCTTGGTGATTTCGTGAAAGGCAATGCGCTTGGTATTCTTTTTATCAAGTTTCAAGGCATCGAAAATGTGCCATGCAATGGCCTCTCCCTCACGGTCTTCATCGGAAGCGAGCCAAACCATGGAAGATTTGTCGGCCAGTTTCTTAAGGTCTGAAACCACTTTCTTCTTGTCGGGCGACACTTCGTACTTGGGGGCAAAGCCGTGCTCCACATCAATCCCGTCGTTGTTCTTGGGCAAATCACGGATGTGTCCGTAACTCGATTTGACCACATATCCCTCTCCCAGGAACTTCTCAATCGTCTTGGCCTTGGCCGGAGACTCCACAATCACCAGATTTTCTCCCATATTATTCCTATTATTATTTTAAGTGACTCGCAAAGTAAAGGATTTATTTCTACATTTGCCAAAACTTCTGAAATGAAAGACAAAACTCGTAAAACAATTATAAAGTGGTGGTGGATCATTTTGGTCGCCCCGTTTGTTTTTATCGGGTTCTGGCTGCTGCTTGTGGCGCTGTTTGCCAAAATCCCCTCTTTCGAGGAGTTGGAGAACCACAAGAGCAACCTTGCCACCGAGCTTATCAGCAGCGACGGCCGCGTTCTGAGCACATACCATATAGAAAACCGTACTTTTGCATCGTTCGAGGATCTTCCTCAGAGTCTGATAGATGCGGCGGTCGCCACGGAAGATGCCCGTTTCTATAAGCATTCCGGCATCGACTTCCGGGGCCTGGCCCGTGTGGCGGTCAAGACCCTGGCCATGCGCGAGAGTTCTTCCGGCGGCGGCAGTACCATCACCCAGCAGCTGGCAAAGACGCTGTTCCCGCGTGACGAGAGAGTCTCCAAATTTCCCGGAGCAAAAATCATCCATATGGTGAACATCAAGTTCAAGGAGTGGATCACCGCCGTCAAACTGGAGCGCAACTACACCAAGAACGAGATTATCACGATGTATATGAATGCCGTGTTCTTTGGCAGCAATGCTTACGGCATCAATACCGCGGCCCGCACTTTCTTCAACAAGATGCCGTCGGAACTCACGGCGGAGGAGAGTGCCACACTGGTGGGTATGATCAACAAGCCCACCCGCTACAATCCCGCCCTCAACTACGACTATTCTATGGCACGCCGCAACCTGATTCTGGGACGTATGGCGCGCTATGGCTATATCAGCAAGCACGAATGCGATTCGCTGCAGCAGCTGGCCATTGTTCTCAACTACGAACGGCAGGACCACAACACCGGTCTGGCTCCATATCTGAGGGATATGCTGCGCCGCACCATGAATGCCAAAAAGCCCAAACGCAGCGAATACCGTAACTGGGCAGATTATCAGGTCGATTCCATCGCCTGGGTAGACGATCCGCTGTACGGCTGGCTCAACAAGAACCTCAAGCCCGACGGCACCCAGTATGACCTGGATAAGGATGGCCTGCGCATATATACCACCATCGACAGCCGTATGCAGCGCTATGCAGAACAGGCTGTCCGCGAGCACCTGAGCAAGGACCTGCAGCCCACTTTCAACCGCGAAATCAAGGGCAAGCGCAACCGTCCCTTCGCCAATGGCATTCCGCAGGACGTGATTAACAACGCCATGGATCAGGCCCGCCGCTGGAGCGACCGCTACACCGGCATGAAAAAACAGGGCATTGCAGAGAAAGATATCCTGAAGAGCTTTGACAAACCCGTTCAAATGAGCGTGTTTGCCTGGAACAAGCGCGGATATATCGACACCGTGATGACCCCCAACGATTCCATCCTTTATTACAAATCGTTCCTGAGGGCCGCCATTATGGCCGTGGAACCCAATACCGGCAAGGTCAGAGCCTACGTGGGCGGTCCCGACTACCGCTATTTCAAATACGACAACGTCCGCCAGGGCCGTCGTCAGGTGGGATCAACCATAAAGCCGTATCTATATACGCTGGCGATGCAGGAGGGTTTCAGCCCCTGCGACCGGGTGGCTAACATTTCATACACATTCGATGTCGGCGGCGGTGCTACCTGGAGCCCGAAGAGTACCGACCGTAGCGAGGATATAGGCCGCATAGTGACTCTCAAGTGGGGTCTGGCACACTCCTCCAACAACATATCGGCCTTCCTGATGAAGCAGTTCGGACCCGAGGCGATGATTGAGATGTGCCGCAAGATGGGTATCCACAGTTATCTGGATCCGGTATATTCGCTGTGCGTGGGTTCTTGCGACATCTCCGTGTTCGAGATGGTGTCGGCCTATAACACTTATCCTTCCCGCGGTGTATACATAAACAGCATGTTTGTGGATAAGATAGAGGACAGCCAGGGCAACCTGCTGGAGACCTTTACGCCGCATAAGACCGAAGCTATCAGCGCCCAGACGGCATACCTGATGGTGAACCTGATGCAGGGCGTGGTTAACGAAGGCACCGGCAGCCGCCTCAAATGGAGATACGGCATCCAGGGTGCCGCCGGCAAGACCGGTACCACCAACGACCAGTCCGACGGTTGGTTCATCGGCTATGTGCCTCGCCTCACCGCGGGTGTCTGGGTCGGCGCGGAGGACCGTCAGGTTCACTTCGAAAGTCTCCGTCTGGGTGGCGGCAGCAATATGGCGCTTCCTATCTGGGGCCTGTTCATGCAAAAGGTGATGGCCGATAAATCCATCGGCATCAATAACGGCGAGTCGTTCGTGCCCCCGGCAGGATGGGATGTGGATTTGAGCTGTGCCAGCGGCGGGCAGAATCTCTCTTATGACGAGGGTGAGGTCTCCAATTCGGAGGAGGATGAATATTTCGACTAAAATGAAGAAAAACGTAGCAGTAATCTATGGCGGTCCCTCGTCGGAGCGCCCGATATCCATTTTGAGCGGCAGGTACGCCGCATCCCAGATCGATCGCGAACGGTATAATGTCTATGAAATCCTTTTCAATACCGACTGCTGGCAGCTGGTAGAGTGGGAAGGGGAGGATATGACCGTCAAGGGTATCGTGGACAAGGGAGATTTCTCCTGCAACGGTGTCAAATTTGACGTGGCCTGCATCATGATACACGGCATTCCGGGCGAGAACGGCCTGCTTCAGGGCTATTTCGAGATGATGGGAGTGCCGGTGACCACCTGCTCTTCATTTGTCTGTACCGTCGCCTTCAACAAATATTCCTGCAAGAGGCTTTTGTCCGACACCGGCGTCAAGATGGCCGATGATGTCAGCCTGCGCAGCGGCGAACCGTACGATGTTAAGCAGATTATCGGCAAACTTGGCCTCCCGGTGTTCGTAAAACCCGCCGACGGCGGCAGCAGTTTTGGCGTGACCAAGGTCAAGGAGATTTCGCAGATGGAAGAAGCTATCGCCTACGCATTCAGCGAAGGTGACACCATCCTCATAGAGAAGGCAGTTACCGGCCGCGAACTCACCCAGGCCATCTATATGGAGAAGGGCCAGCCGGTGGCGCTGCCCATCATAGAGATTGTGACCCCCAACGAATACTTCGATTACGACGCCAAATACAACGGCAAGAGCGAGGAGATCTGCCCAGCGCCAATACCTCAAGCTATGGCTGACGAACTGACCCGTTGCACCAGGAAGATATACGCCCACCTGGGTGGCACCGGCCTGATCCGCATAGACTATATCGCCGGCGACGAAGGGGTTTATTTCCTTGAGATAAACGCGACTCCGGGCATGACCAGAATGAGTCTCGTACCCAAGATGGTGCGTGCTTCCGGCCGCACCATGCCCGATTTCTTCAACGCTCTTATAGACAACGCTTTATCTAGATGACGCTAAAAGGGCACATAAGTGCGATTGAGGCAGCCATAGCGGGACTCTATCCCGCAGAGGAGGCCCACGCAATAGCGGTGCGCACCGTCACCGGCCTGCTTTCCGTGCCCGACTATAAATATCTCAGCGAACCCGAAACCGAGGTGAGCGAAGAGCAGTCGCAGATGCTTTCCGAGGCGGCCGAAAGGCTGGCTGCTGGCGAGCCGATGCAGTATGTGCTGGGTTACACCTGGTTTGCCGGACTGCGCATCAGAGTGGGCAGCGGCGTGCTGATTCCCCGTCCCGAAACGGAACAACTATACGAACTGGCGGCGCAGGACTGCGATACTCTGATGCAGAACAGTGAAGATGATACCTTCAGCATCCTGGATATGTGCTGCGGCAGCGGCTGTCTGACATACGCCTTTGCGGCGGAATTTCCAGAGGCGCACGTTTACGGATGCGATTTGAGCGATGCAGCCCTGGCCATTGCATGCAGGCAGCGGGTCAAGCTGCAAGGGGCGCGGCCTGTCATTTTCAGGGCCGACGTGCTTCAGGATCCGCCCGCCGGTCTGCCTAAATTCGATCTGATTGTGAGCAATCCGCCGTATGTCCGCGAGAGCGAAAAGGCGGCGATGCGGCCCAATGTCCTGGACTGGGAGCCATCCGAGGCGCTTTTTGTTCCTGATGACGACCCGCTGAAATACTATCGCGCCATCGCCATATGGGCCGACCGTCTGCTCAAGGAGAACGGCAGTCTGTGGCTGGAGATAAACGAGGCGCTTGCAGAAGAAACCGCCGCCCTGTTTACCGGCGCCGCAGTCATCCAGGACATCAACGGCAAAGACCGTTTCATCGTCGTTAAAAAATAATCCGCTTTTCGGCGGATTTTTTTGTATCTTGCATAAAATATTTTTACGCGATGGCATCGGCTAAAACGGTTTGGTATTGTACGTCTTGTGGCAACGAAAGCCCTAAGTGGATGGGCCGTTGCCCGGCGTGTGGCGAGTGGAATACGATGGTGGAGGAGCCCAAGAGGGAGAAGAAGTCCTCTGCCGCCGTCCGCAGCCGCGCCTTTGTGGCGACCGAATCGGACGCCCGTCCGCTTACCCTTGAAGAAATATCCCTCACCGCAGAAAACCGTTTTTCGATAGGTGTCGGCGAGGTCGACCGCCTGCTGGGCGGAGGAATGGTTCAGGGTTCGATGATACTGCTGGGCGGCGAGCCCGGCATCGGCAAATCGACTTTGGCTCTACAGATACCGCTGGTGTGCAACTCCCTGAAGACTCTTTACGTCTCGGGAGAGGAAAGCCCGCGCCAGATAAAGATGCGTGCGATGCGCCTGGGCGGCGATGCATCGTCTTGTAGCATCCTCTGTGAAACCATCCTTGAGAACATCCTGGACCAGGCTCTGGCGGTCAAACCCGACCTGCTGGTGGTGGATTCAATCCAGACCATCTACAGCGACGCCCTGGATTCCTCGGCCGGCAGCGTGTCGCAGGTCAAGGAGTGCGCCGCTCGTCTGCTTCGCTTCGCCAAAGAGACCGGCACGGCCGTGATTCTGATTGGCCACATCACCAAGGACGGCTCCATCGCCGGCCCGAAGGTTCTGGAACACATAGTGGACGTGGTGCTGCAGTTCGAGGGCGACACCCGCGGCGCCTATCGCCTGTTGCGCAGCATCAAGAACCGCTTTGGCAGCACTGCGGAACTGGCGGTGTTCGAAATGACCGGCAGCGGCCTGCGCGAGGTGCTGAATCCTTCCGAAATCCTTATCCCGATGCACAAGGACGACCTGAGCGGCATCGCCATAGCGTCGGTGATGGACGGCACGCGGCCGTTCATGATAGAGATACAGTCGCTGGTGAGCACGGCGGCCTACGGTATGCCGCAGCGCAACGCCAACGGCTTTGACGTGCGCCGTATGAATATGCTGCTGGCGGTGCTGGAAAAACGCGCCGGCTTCAAACTGGCCGCCAAGGATGTCTTCCTGAATGTGGCGGGCGGCCTGCGAGTTACCGACCCGGCGTGCGATATGGCGGTGGCGGTGGCCATCCTCTCCAGCAATTTCGACCTCAGCATACCGCTGGATGCCTGTTTCTGCGCAGAAATCGGCCTCAGCGGAGAGCTTCGTCCAGTTAGCCAGGTCCAGCGCCGAATAGCCGAAGCTAAGAAAATAGGTTTCAAGAAGATATACATCTCGTCTTTCAACAAGGAAGGCTCCTTTGACGAGAGTGGCATCGAAGTTGTACCAGTGGCGGATATACCTGCCCTTTGCAGGCTTGTATTCAAGTAGATATGAAGGTTTACCGTACAATAATGATTCGCGTCGCGCTGGTATTCGCCTGTGCCCTGGCCGGTTTTTCGGCCGCCTTTGCGCAGAATTCCGGCAGTCAGGGTCAGAATATCCTCAAGTACGAGATTGACTCGCGCGGTGACACCATTTATGTCGATGAGATCCGCCCGGCGCGCATCCACCCCAAGAAGTATCTTTCCAAACGCGAGTGGAGGGCCCGCGCCCGCCGCGTACATAACTTCAGCAAGGCCTATCCCTATGCCCTGTTCATAGCGCATACCATCCGCGAAACCGACAGCCTGTTCGCCGCCCGCGGCTACAATGCTCATCAGCAGGACAAGTATCTGAACAGCATCAAGGACGACCTGCTCAACGATTTCGAGCCGCTCTTCAAAGGGCTAACACTGAGTCAGGGCCTGATGATGATACGCCTGATAGACCGGGAGGTGGGCATGCCGCCCTATGACATCATCAAGAAATATCTCGGCCGCGTCAACGCCGC
Organism: Bacteroidales bacterium; assembly: GCA_017561665.1. Lineage (GTDB taxonomy): Bacteria > Bacteroidota > Bacteroidia > Bacteroidales > UBA932 > Equibacterium. The sequence goes on from JAFZBQ010000104.1 coordinate 16,709, forward strand.
CTTCTGGCAGGGTGTCGCAAAGCTCTTCAAGGGCAATATCAAGCAGCGCTACGAACCGGAAGGGGAGGATGCCGACCTGGAGCAGCTGGTAAAGGCGTGGAACTACGGCGAGTTTGACGAACTGTACGAATTCCTGTTCGGCAAGAAGCGCCCCGACATCTACATCCCGGAGAAATTCCGCGAGCCCTATTACAAGTCGCTGGAGGCCAACAAGGCCCGCGGTCGTGCCGCCCGCAAGGCAAAAGAAAAGAACAAATAATCCAATAACACATTCATATGAAAAAGACACTTTTGATATGTATGATGGCCCTTTTTGCCATCGCATCCTATGCCCAGGACCAGCAGGTGCGCATCTATGCACACCGTGGCGGCTGCGGCGAATTTGACGAGAACACCCTCAATGCATTCAACGCCGCTTACAAGGCCGGCTTCCGCGGTTTTGAAACCGACATCCGTATGACCAGCGACGGCGTGTTCGTGCTTATGCACGACAGCGACCTGCCCAACGGCAAGGGCAACGTAGAAATGTCCAAGGCAAAAGACATCAAAGGTTTGAAGATTGGCAAGAGCAAGATCCTCTTCCTTGACGAACTGCTCGAGTGGATAGAGAAGAAGGGTGACATCCAGTACTTTGAGTTTGAGCTCAAGAGCGATACGGCCCTCTATACCCAGGAAGATGTAGAGCGCGTATGCGAATCAATCTACCACAAGATCATGGCTGTAAAGCCGGTGGGCGCCACATTCCTGTTCACCTCTTATGATACCAGGCCCCTGGCTTATCTCAAGAACAAGTTCTCCGAGACAAACCTGATGCTCATTACCAGCGAACCGGTGAACAACGCCACCATTGCCATGGCCACCGAACTGGGTGTCAAACGCCTGGCTGCAAAACTTGACGGTACCTGCCGCGACGCTGTGGCAAAGGCTCACAAGGAGGGTCTTGTCGTGAACCTCTGGCCCACCGACGATATCTACGATATCGCATTGGGTATCAGCCTTGGGGCAGAGGGCGTATGCACCGACATCCCCGTCGCTGCCAAGAAAACCCTTAACAAGGCCATGCCCTGGGTGAACATCGTGTTCTAGCCCGACCGGTTTTCCCGGCAAAACAAAAAGACCTCGGAGTTGCTCCGGGGTCTTTTTGTTTTGCGCTTGCACGTTTGGTCGCAAAGTGACAAAACCGCCGGGAAGTGCAAATGGGTAATTGCTTGAAATAGAAGAAAATCAGCGTCAAATTTTTTGGTCGAAAAACGCAAAAAATCTGCAAAAAAATTTGTGGGTTTGAAGAATTTGTCTACCTTTGCAGTCCCTTATTCCGCCACCAGCGCTATTAAGGGGCTGATAATCAGATACTTAGAAATTATTTAAATAACAAGACAATGTTACAACCTAAGAAAACCAAATTTAGAAGGCAGCAGAAAGGCCGTATGAAAGGCAACGCGGGCAGGGGTAACCAACTCGCTTTCGGTTCATTTGGTCTTAAGACACTTGAAAGCTGCTGGCTCACCGGTCAACAGATCGAGGCAGCCCGTCAGGCAATCGCCCGTCACATGAAACGTGAAGGTAATCTCTGGATCCGCGTTTTCCCTGACAAGCCCTACACAAAGAAGCCTGCTGAGGTACGTATGGGTAAAGGTAAGGGTAATCCCGAGGGATTCGTTGCCCCCATCACTCCCGGCCGCATCATTTTCGAGGCAGAGGGCGTACCCGCACAGATCGCTAAGGAAGCTCTGGAGCTCGGCGCACAGAAACTCCCCATCTCTTGCAAGTTTATCGTAAGAAGGGACTATGTTGAATCAATGAATTAAAGAGAATAGAAATGAAAGCTAAAGAAATTCGCGAGATGTCAATCAAGGACCTCGAGGAAAGAATCGAGACCGAGAAGCATAATCTCTCCGTGACCAAGATGAATCACGTCATCTCTCCTCTGGACAATACTTCGGTGATCGCCAAATCCCGCCGCGACATCGCCCGCATGATCACTATTCTCGAAGAGAGGAAAAAGGCAGAAAACAAATAATAGATTTGACTTATGGAAAGAAATCTTCGTAAAGAAAGAGTCGGGATCGTGGTAAGCAACAAAATGGACAAGTCTATTGTTGTTGCTGTCAAGACCAAAGAGAAACATCCCATTTACGGCAAGTTCGTAAACAAGACTACCAAGTTCGTCGCACAGGACGACAAGAACGAGTGCAGCGAAGGCGATAAGGTCCGCATCATGGAGACCCGTCCTCTGAGCAAGACCAAACGCTGGAGATTAGTAGAAATCGTAGAAAAAGTTAAGTAATTATGATACAACAGGAAACACGTTTATTAGTAGCTGACAACAGCGGTGCCAAAGAGGTGCTCTGCATCCGTGTTCTTGGTGGTACCCGTCATCGCTACGCAAGTGTAGGCGACAAGATCGTCGTGGCTGTCAAGAGTGCAATCCCCGGTGGTAACACCAAGAAGGGAACTGTCTCCAACGCAGTCGTAGTCCGCACTAAGAAGGAAATCCGCCGTCCGGACGGTTCTTACATCCGTTTCGACGACAATGCATGTGTACTGCTCACCAAAGCTGGCGAGGTAGTCGGAACCCGTATCTTCGGTCCCGTTGCCCGTGAGCTCCGTGAGAACTATATGAAAATCGTTTCACTTGCCCCCGAGGTAATCTAATTATCACGAATCATGAAGAAGTTACATATTAAGAAAGGTGATACGGTTTATGTTAATGCCGGCAACGACAAGGGCAAAACCGGTCAGGTGCTCGAGATCCTCAAGGATAAGGATCGCGCTATCGTAGAGGGCATCAATATGGTGAGCAAACACACCAAACCTAACGCACAGCACCCTCAGGGTGGTATTATCAAACAGGAAGCTGGCATACACATCTCCAACCTTCAGGTTGTGGATCCCGCCAAGGGTGGTCCCACAAGGATCGGCCGCCGTATCGGCAAGAACGGCAAGCTCGTACGCTACGCTAAAAAATCTGGGGAGGAACTCAAATAATGGCAACCAAGAAAGAAGCAGCTGCAGCAAGTGCAGAAGTTAAGGCTCCCGCTAAGAGCGCAGCCAAGAAGACCACAAAGGCAGAAGCCCCCAAGGAGGCTCCCAAGGCTAAGGGTTATGTTCCCTCTCTCCGCACCAAATATAAAGAGGAGATCGTGGGCAATCTGATGAAGGAATTCTCTTACACCACTGTAATGCAGGTTCCCAAGCTTGTCAAGATCACCCTCAACGAAGGTGTCGGCCAGGCTACCCAGGACAAGAAGCTGGTTGAGGTGGCTCAGGAAGAACTCACCGCAATCACCGGCCAGAAGGCAGTTCAGACCGTATCCCGCAAGGATATTTCCAACTTCAAGCTGCGTCGCGGTATGCCCATCGGCGCCAAGGTCACTCTCCGTGGCAACACCATGTACGAGTTCCTCGAGCGTCTCATCGCAGTTTCCCTGCCCCGTATCCGCGACTTCAAGGGTATCGCAGAGAACTTTGACGGCCGTGGCAACTACACCCTCGGTATCAAGGAGCAGATCATCTTCCCCGAAATCGACATCGACAAGATCGTGAAGGTTATGGGTATGGAGATCACCTTCGTAACTACCGCCAACACCGACCAGGAAGCTTACGCTCTCCTTCGCGAATTTGGATTACCGTTTAAAAACATCAAGAAATAACGAGGTATGGCAAAGGAATCAATGAAAGCACGCGAGGTTAAGCGCGCGAAATTAGTTGCCAAATACGCAGAGAAACGTGCAGCCCTCAAAGCCGCTGGCGACTGGGCAGCTCTCGACAAGCTCCCGAAGAACTCGAGCCCTTGCCGTATGCACAACCGTTGCTCTATCACCGGCCGTCCGAAAGGATATATGCGCCAGTTTGGCATCAGCCGTATTCAGTTCCGCGAGATGGCATCCAAAGGCCTCCTTCCGGGCGTGAAGAAAGCTAGCTGGTAAAAGAATACTTATAATTAATAATAACAATTAGGATATCGGGCGCCTGAAGGCGTCGCTATCAAAAAAACAAAAAGAAATGACTGATCCAATTGCAGATTTGCTGACGAGAATTCGCAACGCTTATGCAGCAGGCCACAAGACCGTAGAGGTCCCTGCTTCCAAGCTCAAAGGCGAGATCGTTCGCGTATTGCACGAGAAGGGTTACATTCTCGCGTACAAGGTGGTTGAAGGCACTCCTTCCAACACCATCAAAATCGCTCTCAAGTATCATCCCGCAACCAAGACCGCGGCTATCAAGAAGATCGTCCGCGTCAGCCGTCCGGGTCTGCGCCGTTACACCGGTGCCGATGACATGCCGAGAGTACTTAACGGAATGGGTATCGCTATCATCTCCACTTCCAAGGGTGTGATTACCGACAAGGAGGCTAAAGAGATGAACGTCGGCGGCGAGGTTCTCTGCTACGTTTATTAATGCCCTAATGCTAATAATTAAATAATTACAATAATGTCAAGAATCGGAAAATTACCTGTACACCTTCCCGCCGGCGTGACCGTTGAGGTTACAAAGGACAACGTGGTCAAGGTTAAAGGCCCTCATGGCGAAATGAGCCAGAAAGTTGACCCCGACATCGAGGTCAAGGTTGAGGGAAATGAACTCACTCTGTCTCGTCCGACAGACCAGCCCCGCCACCGTTCGATGCACGGCCTGTACCGCGCACTGATCGCAAACATGGTGACTGGCTGCCACGAGATGTTTACCATCAAACAAGAACTGGTCGGCGTAGGTTACCGCGTAGACGTCCAGGGTCAGATGCTTACATTCAGCCTTGGTTACTCTCACGACATCCAGTTCCAGCTTCCCAAGGAGGTTAAGGCCGAGGCCGAAGCTGTGAAGAAGGGTGCCAACCCCGTGCTGGTTCTCAAAAGCTGCGATAAACAATTGCTTGGACAAGTGGCTCACAAGATTCGTTCGTTCCGCAAGCCTGAACCTTACAAGGGCAAGGGTATCAAGTTCGTCGGCGAGCAGCTTCGTCGCAAGGCTGGTAAATCTGCCGCTGCTAAATAACAGGAGGATTGAATTATGATGACTAAACAAGAAAGAAGACAAAGAGTCCACTACCGCATCCGCAAAGTCGTTAACGGTACTCCCGAGCGTCCCCGCATGGTAGTGTTCAGAAGCAATAAGCAGATCTATGTTCAGGTGGTAGACGACACCAAGGGCGTCACCCTGGCATCGGCATCTTCGCTGGAGAAGGCTCTCGCAGATCAGTGCAAGGGCAAGTCCGGCATCGAGGCTGCCAAGGTTGTAGGCGGCTGCATCGCGCAGCGCGCTCTTGAGAAAGGTATCGACACCGTGTCTTTCGACCGCGGAGGTTACCTTTATCACGGTAGAGTTAAAAGTTTGGCAGACGCTGCCCGCGAGGGTGGTCTTAAATTCTAAGCGCTATGGCAGATATCAATACCAAGAAAGTAAAGACAGTCGACCTGGAACTTAAGGACAGACTGGTAGCGGTACAGAGAGTGACCAAGGTTACCAAGGGTGGCCGTCACTTCAGCTTCGCTGCAATCGTCGTAGTAGGCGATGAGAACGGTGTCGTAGGTTATGGCCTTGGAAAAGCCAATGAGGTTACCACAGCCATCTCCAAAGGCATCGAGGATGCAAAGAAGAATCTTGTCAGGATCCCTCTGAGCAAGCAGACTATTCCTCATGAGCAGGCTGCCAAATTCGGCGGTGCCCGCGTATTCATGAAACCCGCAGCTCCCGGTACCGGTGTTAAGGCCGGTGGTGCGATGCGTGCCGTATTCGAGGCAGTGGGTGTTCACGATGTGATTGCAAAAAGTAAAGGTTCATCCAACCCTCACAACCTGGTGAAGGCTACCGTTGCAGCTCTTTGCGAGATGCGCGACGCTTACACCGTTGCCGGTCTTCGCGGCATTCCTATGGAAAGGGTATTTAACGGTTAAGGAGATCTGAACTATGGCAAAAGTTAAAGTTACCCAGATTAAAAGTACAGCCAGCGCAACCGAGCGTCAGCAGGCCAACATGCGTTCCCTCGGCATTCACAGAATGCACGAGAGTGTAGAGGTGGAGCTTACCCCGGTAACCGCAGGTATGATAGAAAAGGTTCGTCATCTTGTAAAAGTTGAAGAAGTAAAATAGGGAGAAGACAGCACTATGAAACTTAACAATCTTAAACCTGCCGCAGGTTCTGTAAAGAGCGAGAAACGTATCGGTCGCGGCCAGGGTTCCGGCTACGGCGGAACAGCTACCCGTGGTAACAAGGGTGCTCAGGCCCGCAGCGGTTATTCACATAAGATCGGATTCGAAGGCGGTCAGATGCCTATCCAGCGTCGTCTTCCGAAGTTCGGCTTCAAGAACCCCACAAGAGTAGAATTTGCAGTAGTTAACGTAGCTGCCCTCCAGGCACTCAGCGAGAAGACCGGTTCCACCACCATCACCATCGACGATATGGTTGTCGGCGGTCTGGTTCGTCCCGGCATGCCTGTCAAGGTCCTCGGCAATGGTGACCTCACCGCCAAGCTGGACGTTACGGCACACGCTTTTTCCAAGAGCGCAATCGCCAAGATTGAGGCTAAGGAAGGCACAACAACAGTTCTCTAAAGGCTATGGCAAATTTTGTTCAGACATTAAAGAATATCTGGAAGATTGAGGAGCTCCGCAAGAGGATTCTCTATACCATCGCACTGATTGCAGTTTACCGTCTCGGTTGCTACATCGTGATCCCCGGTATCGACGCCTCCCAGCTCGCCAATCTCCAGAAGCAATCATCCGAAGGCTTGCTCGGCCTTATGAACATGTTTTCGGGTGGTGCGTTCGGTAACGCTTCGGTGTTCGCACTGGGCGTTATGCCTTATATCTCCGCGTCCATCGTCATCCAGCTTCTGGGTGTGATGTTCCCGTTCTTCCAGCGCCTCCAGCGCGAAGGTGAGAGCGGCCACAGAAAGATGAACCAGTACACCAGGTACCTCACTATCCTGATTATCGCCATCCAGGGCCCCGCTTACATCGCCAACCTCCGCGCACAGCTTCCCGCAAGCGCGTTCCTGGCACAGGTAGGCAGCGGCTGGTACACGCTCCTGGCTACCCTGATCCTTCTGGGTGGTTCCATGTTCGTGATGTGGCTCGGTGAAAGAATCACCGACCGCGGTATCGGCAACGGTATCTCCCTGATAATCATGATCGGTATTATCGCACGTCTGCCTCAGGCACTCTACCTCGAACTTATGGAGAAGTTCACCAAGACCACCGGCGGTATCCTCATGTTCATCGTCGAACTGATCGTCCTCTTCTTCGTATTCGTGGCTACCATCGCCTTGGTACAGGCAGTCCGCAAGGTGCCCGTTCAGTATGCAAAGCGCGTGGTCGGCAACAAGATGTACGGCGGCGTGAAGAACAACATCCCCCTCAAGGTCAATGCTGCAGGCGTTATGCCTATCATCTTTGCCCAGGCGATGATGCTCATCCCTCTGCTGTTCACCCGCTTCAATGTCACCAAAGGCCTTGCAGCCGTGCTGAACAACTCGGTAGGTTTCTGGTATAACTTCATCTTCGCGTTGATGGTTATCATATTCACCTACTTCTACACAGCGGTGACTATCAACCCCACCAACATGTCGGAGGATCTCAAGAAGAACGGCGGTTTCATCCCCGGTGTCAAGCCCGGCAAGAAGACTGCTGAATATCTTGATGCGATTATGTCCCGCATTACGCTTCCCGGCTCTATTTTCCTGGCGCTTGTGGCTATCCTGCCCGCATTCGCACAGCTGCTCGGAGTCAACAACCAGTTCGCACACTTCTACGGCGGCACATCCCTGCTGATCCTCGTGGGCGTGGTACTGGATACCCTCCAGCATATCGAGAGCCACCTGCTTATGCGTCACTACGACGGACTTATGAAGACTGGCCGTCTCCAGGGCCGTTCAGGAATGTAACATTCTTATAAAGTACGTAAGGTAGTTATGATCAAAGTCAGAACCGAAGAAGAAATCGCACTGCTCAGGGAGAACGCACTTATCGTTTCCCGTACGCTCGCCGAGGTGGGCAGGAGCATTGCGCCCGGGGTCAAGACCAAGGATCTTGACGCGCTGGCTGCGGAGTTCATCCGCGACAACGGCGCGGAGCCCGGCTTCTTGGGTTATGGCGGATATCCGTACTCCCTTTGCATCTCGGTCAACGAATACGTCGTGCACGGCTTCCCTTCAGACTATGAGCTCAAGGAAGGCGACATCGTATCGGTGGACTGCGGTACAGTATACAAGGGATATTACGGAGACTCGGCCTATACTTTTGCGTGCGGCAAGCTTAGTGCGGCTGACCAGGCTTTACTGGATACTACTAAAGCTTCGCTGTTCAAAGGTATAGAAGCCGCCAGGGCGGGCCAGCGCACCGGCGACATCGGATATGCGATTCAGACCTATTGCGAAGAACGCGGATATTCGGTGGTACGCGAGCTCGTGGGACACGGCATCGGCCGTACAATGCACGAAAGCCCCGAGGTGCCCAACTACGGGCGCCGCGGTCACGGGGTCAAACTCCCCGAGAATACGGTGATCTGCATCGAGCCCATGATCAACCAGGGTGTGAAGGACGTCTATCTGGACGACGACGGCTGGGGTGTCTACACCGCAGACCACAAAAAGTCGGCCCATTTTGAAATGACGGTCGTGGTTCGCAAAGGCGCTGCCGAGCGATTGACTACCTTCGACTTTATCGAGAATAATAAATAATATCAATATCAACGGAAAACAGAATTTATGCCCAAACAGTCAGCAATAGAAAAGGATGGTACCATCATTGAGGCTCTCTCGAACGCAATGTTCCGCGTAGAGCTCGACAACGGCCATGTGATTATCGCCCACATTTCGGGCAAGATGCGCATGCACTACATCAAAATATTGCCTGGTGACAAGGTAAAAGTCGAAATGTCTCCGTATGATTTGACCAAAGGAAGAATTTCCTTCAGATATAAATAACATTAAAACTCAAACACAATGAAAGTTAAGACTTCCATCAAAAAGCGTAGTGACGATTGCAAGATCGTTAAGCGTAAAGGCCGCTTGTATGTTATTTGCAAGAAGAATCCGAAATTCAAAATGCGTCAAGCATAATTTTTAACGAATAATCAATAAAGTAATATAAATTATGGCACGTATAGCCGGAGTTGACTTACCAAAAAACAAGCGCGGAGTTATAGGTTTGACCTATATCTACGGTATCGGTCGCAGCTCTTCCACCAAGATTCTCTCTGAGCTCAACATCGACGAGAACATCAAGGTAAAGGACTGGAACGACGATCAGATTGCAGCAATCCGCTCTAAGATTGCTGAGGAGTACAAGATCGAGGGCGAGCTTCGCTCTTCGGTTCAGATGAACATTAAACGACTGATGGATATCGGTTGCTATCGCGGCATCCGCCACCGTGTCGGTCTTCCCGTTCGCGGACAGAGCACCAAAAACAATGCACGTACCCGCAAGGGCCGCAAGAAAACTGTCGC
>JAFZBQ010000105.1 GCA_017561665.1 Bacteroidales bacterium
TCTGCGAGAACACAGCCCCGAATGCAGCGTCCACTATCTTTTCATTGACCCTACCCAGCCGGAAGATATAGGCCAGATACTATCAGATTTCCACGCCAAACACCCCGAGGTTCGCAATCTGGTGATGTTCAACTCCCGTGTATACCTGCTCGCCCCTTTCCTGGAGAAGGCCATTGCCGGCGGCCTCAAAGATCTTCGCGTAGTAGGCTTCGACAATCTGGACGCAAACGTAGAGGCCCTGCGCCACGGCTCTGTGACCCGCCTGATTGCACAGCACCCCGACCAGCAGGTCTCCCATGCGATAGAGACCCTGGTAGAATTTATAGCGCTAAAGAAGAAACCAGCCCACCGGGACAACCTGGTTCACATGGACATCCTCACCCGGTACAATATAGAAGAATAGTTGCCACCCGCCGCTACATGCTACGAAACAGCTCCGCTCCGGGCCAGGGAGAACATAGAACCCCTGTTCCCTACGCGAAGCTATTTCTACGCCGGAAGGCGGCGGCCCGTGGAACTCTCTACTCTTCCTCCTCCGGAATAACTATCTCGCCGGCGGTGGTCATCGCCAGGCGCATACCGTCGTAGGCGTACATATGGGTGAAGTTGCCGGCGTGACGGTAGCTGACGCGGCACATCGTGGGACCGTAATTCCAGCAACCGCCGCGTTCGATATGGAATTCGCGCTTCTTGTCGCTCTTGAGCATCTTCTGTGAATACTGAGGCTCGCTACCATCGTACATCAGGTACTTGTCCTCGCACCACTCGAACACATTGCCGCTCATGTCGTACAGGCCCAGCTCGTTGGGCTTCTTGCTGGCCACGGGGTGGGATTTCTCCTCGGCATTGGTCACCAGCCAGGCAACTTCGTCGATATTGTCGCTGCCGGCATACTTGTAACCCTTGCTGAGTTTGCCGCCGCGTGCAGCATACTCCCATTCAACCTCTTTTGGCAGGCGGAACTCCAGGCCGGTAAGTTCGTTGAGTGTCTCAAGAAAAGCGTTGCAGTCCTTCCAGCTGATCTTGTCCACAGGGCACTGGGGCCAGCGGGTAAAGGAAGGGTTGTATCCGGTCACGGCCTCGAACAGGGCCTGGGTAACCTCGGTCTCCCCTATCCAGAAATCACCCACAGTGACCTCGTGAGCCGGTTGTTCGTTGAGCTGGGGCTCGGTCCCCTGTTCGGGTGTAGCGCCCATCGTGTAAGTGCCACCTTCTACCTTTACCATCTTGAATGTAACGCCCTCTACGGTGTAAGTCTTGGTTTCAACACCGGGCACTCCGGCTTCTGCCTTGGCAGTTTTGTCGCCCTCTTGGGCTTTCTTGCCACCACCCTTGCACCCGGGCATCACTGCAACTATCACCAGCGCCATCATCAGCGCCAGAACACTGTTAAAACGGATTTTCTTCATAACGATTTATATTTTTCTATAAAATTATCTGCGGGATAATGCGAATTTAATTAAATAATTGCTAATTCCCTTATGTTAAAAACACGTGCGCGAGGTTGTGTTTTGCAAGTGGTTGATTAATAGTTGGTTGTGCATAAGTTGCTCGCTTTCGCCTCTCCGCCGTTGGGGCCAGCGCGCGTGACTGATTACCAACTGGTTGATGTCTAGCCAGTTACGCAAAAACGCTCTCGCGCTCGCTAGTGGGGAAGAAATGGGAATAACAAACCGCTCCCTATTAGCGAATTAGGGTGAATGGGGTGAACGGATTGTTCGCCTGCGCAACTTATCCATGCGGCTCCTTTCGGTAAGAGCCTTTGCGGCAGTTGCCAAGGCCTGGCTGGCGGCCTTTTTGTCCGATTCCAGCGGCCTCCCCCTGAAGGTGAAATTCTAGCCGACGCTGACATTAATCGTATCGAAAGGTAGTTGTACGATCCGGGCAAGCTGTTTCTTGGAGCAGCGGTACTTTCGTCTGAGCATTTTTGCCAGTTTGACTCGCTCTTGGGCAGAAAGCTCGAGGATATGTTTTTGGCCGAAGAAGTTGTTTATCATAGTATCCCGAGCCTGGCGGAGTTCAATGTCGTTCATCTTCAACGAACACCAATCTCCCATATCTTCCTCGATAAGGGCATCGTTGTTCATCGACAAAAAGTACATAAACGAGAGGGGCGTTTTGAATAATTCTTCCACTTCCTTAACGGCAACATAGTTTCGCGGTAGGATGACCCCGTCGCAAACAATCCACGAGGAGGGTAGGGTCCGGCGGGTATAGAACATCTTGCGGACAGCGTCGTTGCTGAAATCTTGAATCCGTTGGTATACAAGGTGTTTGTAGGTCTGCCTGCTTTTGAAATAAACATCGCCGGATCCCCAAGGATAGTTATAGAACATATCCAGACGGGCTTTTGTCGGGTTCTTCAAAATATAACAGACAAGGGTCTTGAGATAGTCGATGTCTGTCACAGGAATAATCTTGACTTCCATACCGCCCAAAGACGATTCGCCCAGGTTCATCAAGCCGTTATACCGACCCGTCAGCCGCTTGAATTCAGATATAAACGCTCTGCAAATATCCTCGCCGTTGCACCTGACGACGAAATGGAAATGATTCCCCATTAAGACGAAGGCGAGAATTACGACAGGATAAGCAGCGGCACATATAGCCACCCGATTCATGGCAGCCCGGAAGTCAGCCTCGTTTTCAAATAGAACGGATGCGCAGTTGCCATCCGAGCAAATGTGATAGTACCCCATAGCAGTAATACAATAAAGTCCAGTATGACTGCCAGAAGAGTGGGGCAACTCGCCGTCATAAACACTCCGCAAAAATGAGCAATAATCCCGCTAAGTCCAAATGAATTTGGCGAGCGCAAGGCATGGTTTTACAATCTGTTGATATAAAAGTGTTTGCGATTCGGGTGCTCGCTTTCACCTCTCCGCCGGAAGGGCCAACGCGAGTGATTGGTCATCAATCCGTTGACAACCAACTAGTTATACAGACTGCCCTCGCGCTCGCTATAAGAATATCGTATCGTTATTCTGCATCAACCACGGTCCAGCTTTCCGGTATGCCGTTTTCACCAGAGGGCCAATCATTCATCCCCGCTGCCTTTACGAATGTTCCCCCAGTAGAAACATCTGAAAGCCAGAGATCCACACATCTCGCTGCGCTGATATTTTCCGCTAAACATTTTACGAATGACAGTTTTTTACAGCCTAAAAACATATACTGATAACAACTTGATGTCAATATGGGCGCTGGCAGTTCGGGTGCTTCGGTCAAGTTGATACATCCGTGAAACATCTCTTTATAACAATTACTGGCAAGAGCTGTTGCTGGGAGTTGTGGAGGTTGAATTAAATTCTTGCATCCGTAAAACATTCCTGCATAACAACCTGTAGCCAGTGATGTAGCAGGAAGATCTGGTGCCTGTGTTAAACTTGAGCAATTAGCAAACATACTCCCGTAGCAATCACTTGCCAGTACTGTCGCCGGCAGTTCTGGTGCGGTTATAAGACTAGTCGCCCCAAAGAACATATACTGATAGCAATAGTTTGATAACGTAGTGGCGCGGAGTTCTGGGGCGGTGGTTAAACCTGTACACTCAGCAAACATATAGTAACAGCACATATCTGCCAGGGACGTTGCAGCAATATCGGGGGGCGTTGTCAAATTCAAGCAGCTCATAAACATACACATATAACAACCTAGTTCAAGAGTGGATGCCGGGAGAGACGGTGCGGCTACCATATTTATACATCCATTGAACATATAGCAATAACAATACTTCCTCATATTAGTTGCTGGTAGATCCGGAGCTTGTTCAAGGCTTGTGCAGCCTTGGAACAATCCTTGGTAGCAACCAGGAGTGAGAGTAGTGGCAGGAAGATCTGGTGCTTTGGTCAAAGTAAAGCATCTGTTGAATAAGTCTCTGAAACAATACTCAGAGGGAATTGTGGTTATTTCATCCTCTTTTGAAATCAGATGCATAATGTTGCCCGAAACTGCAAACGCATCACCGGTGGCAATAAACCGGCAAAACAGATTCCGATTGTTTATTCCTTCAGGGTTATCTCCGTATAAATACAGCGGATGTTGATTGTCATACGACAATGGGGCGTAGTCCCATTTGGTCCAGTTCACAGCGTCTCTGGAATAATAAAGAACGGGGCGTAGTGCCCCAACGTCCTCGAGCGCCAGCGTTGCCGTACCTTCTGTTGTAAAGGTAAGGCAATTCTTGTCAGGCACTCGCCCATTTTGAGAGACTGACAATAGACGGGAATCCTCTCCGCAAGTTATGGTTATCTTCGCATTGCGTATTTCGGCGCTGGAATTAGGCTGGACTGTGACAGTAATGGTTACACTACCGGCTTCTCCGCTGGATGGATCTACAGACAACCAATTGTCGTCATCGGACTCGGTAATACTGGCGGTCCACTGGTCTGTGGCATTAAAACTGGCGGTAATTGTTTGTATTCCATCCGGATATGCCGCTTCTAAAACGACGCCGTTGTCAAAGAGGTCTTGACTCTCCTCTGGAATAGTAATGGCTGAAAGAATTATTTCTTCCTTTTCTTCTTGCGGTTTGCAAGCCTGCAAAAACAAAAACAAGAAGAGAACAATCACTATGGTCGTGTGGTTATTCATCTGGAGAACATTTGGTTATTACAATTCTTTCAGAGGCAGCTCGGCGCCGTCGGGGGTGACGAGCACGGAGCCGGCGCTGGCCTGGCAGAGGTGGCCGATTACGTCGAAGGTCTGAATCTCCTTGTGAAAGGCTTCGAACTGATCTATCGGCAGGGTAAAGACCAGGCGATAGTCGTCGCCGCCGTTGATGGCCGCGGTGACTGCGTCGATGCCGATTTCATCGGCCAGGGCGAATGTCTCCGAGGCGATGGGGATGCGGTCCAGATATATCTTGGCGCCGAATCCGGTGTTCTTGCACAACGTGTGGACGGCGTCGGCCAGGCCGCGGGAGTCGAACACGCCGGCAGAGGGGAAGAACCCGCCGCGCACGAAGCGGTCAATCACGTTGGAATCCAGTTCAGGGCAGAGGTACTGGCTGAGCAGGAACTTGTATTTGCTCAGGTCGGGCTGCTTGGCGTTGGCTTCGCCGGCTGCCAGGAACGCCCCCTTTTCGCGCTCGAGAACGTGCTGACCCATATACGCCGCGCCGACGTTGCCGCCAAGGCAGATCAAATCCATACTGGCCGCCGCCGGGCGCGAAGAGGCCATCTTGCGGGTCTGCGTGCCGGTGGCAACCAGACTGATTTGCAGGCCGTTGATGGAGGGCGCAAGCTGCAAGTGCAGCGCCTTCAATGCGTGCTCCTTTGCTGCGGCGACAACCCCGCTCCAGAAATCGGCGATATCCTCAAATGCAAAGTGAGAAGAAACGCCCAGCACCATACTCAGCGCCTTCGGCCGGTAAAACGCCGCGTAGATATCGCCCAGCGCATTTATCACCGCCTTGTAGCCCAGGTGCTTGAGCGGGTGGTAAACCAGGTCGAAATCGACCCCCTGCATCATCATTTTGTGGGTGGCGATGCCTTCCGAAAGGTCTATCGGCTGGCTGTTTGTATATCCGCTCCCTTCGAAAAGGCGGCTTATGGCCTGCTCGCGGCCGATTTCGGAGAATTCCGTGCGCTTGGTGTTCTGCTTTTCCATATTGCAAAAGTAATGATAAAATGGCTAACTTTGCCTTGTTTATGGCAGAAAAAGAGGACATACTCGCCGGCCTGGCAAACGCCGAATACTCAGAGGGTTTCACCACCGATATAGAGCAGGAGTTCTTCCCGAAAGGGTTGAACGAAGACATCGTGCGCGCCCTCTCGGCAAAGAAGGAGGAACCGGAGTGGATGCTGGCCTTCCGCCTGGACGCGCTTCGCAAATGGCAGGCAATGGAAATGCCCACCTGGGGCCATCTGACCATACCGCCCATCGACTTCCAGGGCATCATCTACTTTGCGGCGCCCAAGAAGCCCAAAAAGAAAGAAGAGGTCGATCCCGAACTGATAAAGACCTTTGACAAACTGGGCATCCCGCTGGAAGAACGCGACGCGCTGAGCGGAGTGGCGGTGGATGCGGTGTTCGACTCCGTATCGGTCAAAACCACCTTCCAGAAAACGCTGCATGAAAAGGGAATCATCTTTTGCCCCTTCTCCGAGGCGGTGAAAAACCACCCCGACCTCGTGCGCAAGTACCTGGCCAAGGTGGTGCCGCCCAGCGACAACTATTTTGCCGCCCTCAATTCCGCGGTTTTCAGCGACGGTTCTTTCTGCTATATCCCCAAGGGGGTCCGCTGCCCGATGGAACTTTCCAGCTATTTCCGCATCAACGCCCGCAATATAGGCCAGTTCGAGAGGACGCTGATTGTGGCGGACGAGGCCAGCTACGTGAGCTATCTGGAGGGCTGCACCGCCCCGATGCGAGACGAGAACCAGCTGCACGCGGCAATCGTGGAAATAATAGTCGAGAAGGATGCCGAGGTCAAATATTCCACCGTGCAGAACTGGTATCCCGGCGACAAGCAGGGGCGCGGCGGCATCTTCAATTTTGTGACCAAGCGCGGTTTGTGCCGGGGCGAAAACAGCCGCCTTTTCTGGACTCAGGTCGAGACGGGCAGCGCCATCACCTGGAAATATCCCAGCACCATTTTGCGCGGCGACGGCAGCCATTCGGAGTTCTATTCGGTGGCGCTGACAAACAACTATCAGCAGGCCGACACCGGCACCAAAATGGTCCATATCGGCAAAAATACCACCAGCCGTATCGTCAGCAAGGGCATCAGTGCCGGGCAGAGCCAGAACAGCTACCGCGGCCTTGTGAAGGTGGCTTCCGGCGCCTCCGGCGTGCGCAACCACTCGCAGTGCGATTCTCTACTGATAGGTGACAAATGCGGCGCGCACACCTTCCCGGTGATTGACTGCGCCAACTCCGGCGCCATTCTGGAACACGAGGCAACCACATCAAAGATAAGCGACGACCAGCTGTTTTATCTGCGGCAGCGCGGCGTAAAGGAAGAGGATGCCGTGGCGCTGATTGTGGGCGGATATGCCTCCGACGTGCTGCAGCGCCTGCCGATGGAGTTCGCCATAGAAGCCCGCCGCCTGCTGAGTGTGAACTTGGAGGGGAGTGTTGGTTAAAGCCCGAAGGGCGTAGGGTAAGTCCCTTCCCCGGGGGAAGGGATTTAGGGATGGGGTAGCGTAATAACAGTTTGTGCGGTAGGAAGAAGTTTCGCAAGCTTTCTACCGTTCGAAAAAAACAAAAATGTAACTTGCGAAACTTGTGAGATGGATTGGATAAATTATACGCTTTTTAACCTCGGCGGGACTCCGGTGCCGCTGATAGATTTAATATCGTCTGTGCTTGGCCTGACCTGCGTCTTTCTGGCGGGCCGTAA
>JAFZBQ010000106.1 GCA_017561665.1 Bacteroidales bacterium
CGGACACCATAGATTGCAGCAGATGCATCCTTCAGTACAGAGATATTGTCGATGTCGTTGGGAGAAAGCCTCTGGAAGTCGGCAACACTGCGCGGAACGCCGTCAATGACGACAAGTGGAGCTCCCATACCGCGTATATCCAGGTTTGCGTTATACTGACCCGGCTCGGCTGTCTTCTGCCATACACGCACACCAGCCACACGACCGGTAAGCATATTCTGGGGATTCTCATTTTTGGTCTTGATCATCTGCTCGCCCTCTACAGCTGCCACGGCACCTGTGAGGGATCCCTTCCTTTGCGTACCATAACCCACCACGACTGTCGATTCAAGGAGCATGGAATCATAGCCAAGTGTCGCATCTATTGATGTCCTGCCGTCAACAGGGATCGTCTTGGTCTCCATACCTATCGAAGAGAACACCAGGTTTGCGTTGGCTGGTGCCTGAATCGAATACCGGCCGTTATTGTCGGCAACGGTACCCGTTGAAGTTCCCTCAATCATGACGGCGGCACCTACGGCCGGTGCACCGCTGTCGTCGGTTACGACACCGGACACAGTTATCTTCTTCTGGGCAAAGGATGAGACAGAGACAAATAGAAGGCATAACACTGCTACTATGCTTAGAATTCGTCTGCCCATAATTAATAGGTAAATAGTTGTTTATGTAAACTTAATTAAAAGGTGCCGCCTCCGTCATTACTGACATCGGCAGCACCATATTCAATGCATTGTCGTTAATCGGCAAAATCAACAGAGTAGATAGAAAGGTTATTACCATGATGGTTGCCTATTGCAATGACTACATCCTTGCCTGAGAACGCAGAAAGGTCAAAGTTAAGGGTGGCAAACTTGCTGGGGTCATTGACTGTACCCTGATCGTTGTTGAGGCCGATCGTGCTGTTTTCACCTTCAACCAAAGCATTTGCTGCAGTACTGGTGCTTAGGGGAGCAAGTGCAGTGGCGCTGAAATCGCTCAGATCAACAACGGTTACACGGAAGTAAGTCGGTTTTGAACCGTCGTACGTTCTGGCTTTAATAGTCATATTCTTCTTTGGATTGGTGAAGCGGCTCATCATCAAACCTGTAGGAACGTTGAAATTGCTTCTGTGCGCTCTAAGTGCAAACACGCTATTGTCCTGCAGAGGGGTGGTAGCCTCATCACGAATCTCGATTGCCCAGCTCATCATCAGGTGATTGGTACCAGCCCATACGGCATATTCTCCATCTTCTGCGCCAAGGGACTCTCCGGTAAAAGATGTGCCGGGGTTAGGCATAAGGGAACGGAGGTTTGCCTTGGTAAAGCCGGGCCAGTCACATCCTGCAGGCTTCTCACCAGTGAATGTGGCATTAAGGTCGTCTTTATCAAATTCTGCTGTCATATCCTTATCGGCAAAGAGGATTCTGACAATAGGCGTCTCGGGATAACCTTCCTCTTCGTTGAGTCTCTTGTAGCCACCCATCACACCTATGGCGAAGCCAACTTCCTTGCCTGCAAAGGCAGAAAGGTCGAAGCAGAACATATTGTGCTCTACATCAAGAGTCTTGGTTCCACCACCCATCTTCTTCAATCCCTGGTATGTGTCCTGAGGAGTAAGGTAAGTGATTGTCTTGGTGCTGGAAGAAAGATCAATAACGCCGACGTTTAACTTGGCGGGCGCATTCTGATATGCCCTGAAGGTTCTTGCGCAAAGATTGATATAGCAGTTGTCACTTGTTATTTTCTTGCGACCATAGAGATAAGAAACAAGTTCGCCTTCATTGTCGCCACCGGACACCAGGGATATACCCTCGGCCGCATTACGGTAACCAACTGCTCTGTAAGGATATGCGGTAAGGAAGCCTACGTGGTTCCACTGCATCTTGAATGCGCCCACACCACCGGCATAGTTGTTTCCGTACCAGTAAGGAGCGGAAGCCATTTCCGAGAAAGAAAGGCCCGGAAGGATATAAGACCCGAGAGTGATGTTATCTGCATATGCAACACCTTCTGAGGTAAATTTATCTGCGGTAACGCTGAGTTCGGCAGTGTTGCCGGCGGTGTCGCTGAAATTGAGTGTGTAATCCTTAATGGTGAGACCGGAGAATGAGTAAAAACCATCCTCATCGGTAGTGGTGGTCAGTGCGTTGCAGGTTACGGTCACACCAGCGTAGGGTGTGCTGTTAAGATCAAAGACTTTACCTTCTATAGAAGCCTCCGAGAAGGCAAGCACCACTGTTTCGAGTGTGATTTCACCACTGGCGAACTTGGCCTCGGCGATGGTTGTAGAAGCGGTAGCATAACCATCTTTTGTGAAATTCACTACCCTTGCGGTAGAAGGAACATCCTTAGCAAGGAATTTACCGTCTGAACCGGTAGTTGCAACAGCCTGTTGCTCTTTTTTGGAATCGGCAGTAACGAAGGACACAGTTACTCCTTCGAGAGGGTTGTCCAGATCATCAATTACGGTACCTGACACATTGGCTGTTACTTTTTGTTCCGGCTGAGGCTCTTTCTCTTTATTACAGGAGACTGACAAAAGAGTGCCTGCGATCAGAAGTACCAATAAAGGTAAGGCACGAACGAAGAAATTCTTTTTCATAACTTTAATTTTGAATTGGTTGGATTATTTTATTGTCTTGAGATATTCTATTGTCTGGTTTTTGTCATGAGCCATGCGCACCCGCCAGATAAGTTCCTGCATTGACACGGCTTTAAAGGAGGAATTGAGCTTTTGCTGGCACATTGCAGCCACGTCACTGGACAGCCTGCCGCCGAAAGTGCTCCAGCAATGAAGGCAAACCGTGCTGAATGACGGTGGGGACTCCCTGTTCATCATTTCTGAAGTTACGGCATCGGGGGTGAGATTAAGATCGGCCCACAGCATATATTTGGTCGTAATACAAGGGATATCGTAACCGGCTTTGTTTTTGAGCCAGATTATGTCGCCCCCACCGGCGTTGTAAGGGCTGTACTGTACCGCAGTTATGCCTTCGAGCCGGTCATTTGCATCCACGAACGCCTGCAGAGCCTCCTTTGTATTCTTTGAAGAGAGGTCCTGTGCCATGACATGGAGGACTTTGATACCATGCTGCCGCATATGGGCGGCTGTTCTTTCTGCCAGGGTCTTGAGATTAGCGCTTCTGTTGGAAGCGGCCTCTCCCTCGGTACTGAAGGTATCAACATAATAGTAGCCTCCGCCAAAGGTTTCCATTATCGTGCAGTGGGAGCTGGGTTGTTTCTGGACAAGCCTGGAGAAACGGGTTGGTGCAAGCTGTATCAGCGACTGGGTGCCTATCTCGAAAGCGCATTTTGTAGTTGCGGCAGAAGCCAGGCAATAATAATTGCTCTCGAAATTATCGGTGATGATGAACTGGTAATTATCTCCGTCAGTCAAGAAATACGATATGAAATTCTTTTTGAGGTTATAATCTATATTCCTTGGATTGATGGATGACACAATATCGGACGGCTGACGTGAACGGTACAGACGGGATGTTAGAGTATGGTTGTAGCTCCAATCTGCAGCCAGCACCATATGGCCGTGCTTGGACACTCTGTTGACAAAGACATCCTCACCACATCCCTGCTCCCATCCCAGAACCTGGCTGCAGGGCTGGAGCCAGTCAAGCACCTTGCTGAAGAGCTTGGCATTCTCAGCCGCACCGCTTGCATACTGCCTGTTCAGATTCATTATGAACAGCCTGTTGGCAATCACGTAGTCCCTCCACTCGCCGGTGGCAACCGGCATAAGGACAAGGGCAGTGTTGTTGCATTTGTCCTTGAATTCATAGAAGGCCTGAGCCATGTTCATGGTAGAACAGTCATAGAGTTTGCTGAAGCCGAGGGCCGAAATCAAAGACTCGTCTGTCTTGTCCACTATGATGGCATCATAAATGTGAGCAGCAACGGCGGCCGCATTCGCGCTTTCCGGATTGCCCACGACATCTGTAAGGACGTAACCCTTGACAAATTGTTTGACGTTGGGATTGACGCCGTTCCACTGGTCGTAGTCCTTGGTCAGGAGTTCATAAACATTCTGCGTTCCTATCTGGCCTTTACATACGGCATCAAGAGCTGCCTTTTCTGCCGAATAACCCGTCCCGGAGACTTCTGTCCATATGGCGACATCCGAACGTCCCTCGATGCACGCCTTGTTTACGATACCGGCAAGAGACTGGAAGAGCAGATAATGCTGCAGACCCTCGAACTTGTTTGATTCAGTTCCTTGTTGCTTCCTTACCTTATTCCTGCTGCCATAGCCTCCATTATATGACAGATTCCAATATGCCTTAGGTGTAAACTTGGGTTCTGGAATAAAGAATTGGCCGGCGTCAGTTACAGGATCCACCAGTTTGGTATATTCTTTAGCATCGGCATTTGACTCGGGAATTACAATATCTCCGGGGGTAGGAACCACAGGATCGTCCTCCCCTCCACCGTTGATAGCATGCCCCGTGCCACCGGTTATCTCTACATTCGCCTCGTATTGTGATGATTCTACACACGAAACCACCAGCAAAACCAGGGCGGAGAAGATAATAGCATACGCTAAAGGCCGTTTTCTCATAGTCAATCGATTTATTTTTTTTCAAAGTTAAGCAAATAAAAATTAAAAAAAAAAGACCGGCCCATTCGAGCCGGTTCTTTTTTGTGTGACAACTGCGGACTATTAACCGAAGTTGTCGTAGAGGATGCTCTCGGGAGGAACTCCCAGACTGTCGAGCAGGCCGTTGACGGCACCTACCATCATAGGCGGACCGCACATGAAGTACTTGATGTCCTCCGGAGCCTCGTGGTCCTTCAGGTAGGTGTCGTTCATCACCTGATGTACGAAGCCGGCGGTGTACTTCACGCCCGCTGCATCGGCTGCCGGATCGGGACGGTCCAGGGCCAGATGGAAGTGGAAGTTGGGGAACTCCTTCTCGATCTCTGCGAAATCTTCCAGATAGAAGGCCTCGACCAGGGCGCGGGCACCATAGAAGAAGTGCACCTCGCGTTTGGTCTTGAGAGTCTTGAACAGATGCATGATGTGGCTGCGGAGAGGAGCCATACCGGCACCGCCGCCCACGAAGATGTATTCCATATCGTCGGGATCGTCCTTGGGAAGGAGGAACTCGCCGTAAGGGCCGCTGATCATAACCTTGTCGCCCGGTTTGCGGGTGAACACGTAGGTAGAACCTATGCCCGGAGGCACGGGGAGCATCTTGAAGACGCCCTTGGGCTGACTGCGGTCGAACGGAGGAGTCGCGATGCGGACGTTGAGCTTGATGACGCCCTTCTCTGCGGGATATGAAGCCATGGAATAGGCACGGATGGTGGGCACGGTGTTCTTGTACTTGATGTCGAAGAAACCGTATTTCTCCCAGTCGGCCTTGTAGATGGGATCCACGTCGATGGTAGAGAAGTCTGCATCGTATGCGGGAATGTCGATCTGGATGTACTCGCCGCTCTTGAATTCGATGTCCTCGCCCTCGGGGAGCTTCACGGTGAACTCCTTGATGAAGGTAGCCACGTTGTCGTTGGAGATAACCTCGCACTCGAGTTTCTTAACACTCAATGCGCTGTCGGGAACCTCTATCTTGAGATTGTCCTTAACCTTGACCTGGCAGCCGAGACGCCAATGGTCGTTAATCTGCTTGCGGCTGAAGTGAACGGTCTCGGTGGGCAGGATGCTGCCGCCTCCCTCGAGGACGCGGCACTTGCACTGTCCGCAGGAACCCTTACCGCCGCAGGCAGAAGGGAGGAAAATCTTCTGATCGGCCAGAGTAGCCAGCAGCGAACCGCCCTGAGGGACGTCCACCACCTTCTTGCCGTCGTTGATGTCAATCTTTACGGTACCGCTCGGAGTGAGTTTGGCCTTTACAAAGAGCAGCAGCGCTACCAGCAACAGGATAAGCGCCAAACAGGCAACTACAGAAACTATCAATGTTTGCATACTCATAATCCAGCCCTCCTATAATTGAATACCCATAAAGCTCATGAACGCGAGGCCCATGAGGCCGGTGATGATAAACGCAATGCCGAGGCCCTTGAGACCTGCAGGAACTTTGGAATATGCGAGTTTCTCGCGGATGGCCGCCATGCAGACGATTGCCAGGAACCAGCCCACACCGCTGCCGATGCCGAATACGAAAGCCTCGCCCAGAGTCTCATAGGCACGCTCTTTCATGAACAGCGAACCACCCAGGATGGCGCAGTTGACTGCGATCAGAGGGAGGAATATACCCAGCGAATTGTAGAGGCCGGGAGCGAACTTCTCTACCGCCATCTCCACAATCTGGGTGAAGGTAGCGATGGTGGCGATGAACACGATGTAACTCAGGAAGCTGAGGTCAATGCTGGCGTAGTTGGGATTGAGCCATGCAAGGGCGCCCGGCTTGAGGATGTACTCATAGAGAAGATAGTTGAGCGGCAGGGTGATGCCCAGCACAAAGATTACGGCCAGACCAAGGCCCGCTGCAGTCTTCACGTTCTTTGATACAGCCAGGAATGAGCACATTCCCAGGAAGAACGCGAAAACCATGTTGTCTACGAAGATAGACTTGATAAATAAATTCAAATATTCCATATCTATCTCCTCCTATTTCTCTTGAAGTTCTTTCTGGATGCTTCTCTGAATCCAGACGACGCAACCGAGAATGATCAGCGCCATCGGAGGGAGAATCATCAGACCGTTGTTCATATACCAGCCGCCGTTCTCCAGATACCAGCTTGCAGGAATTACCTGATAGCCGAACAGGGTGCCGCTGCCAAGCAGCTCGCGGAAGAAGGCCACTATGATGAGAATCATACCGTAGCCCAAACCGTTGCAGGCACCGTCCACAAAACTGGGCCAGGGCTTGTTACCGAGGGCGAAAGCCTCGATGCGGCCCATGATGATACAGTTGGTGATGATAAGGCCGATGTAGACCGAAAGCATCTTGCTGGTATCATAGGCGAAAGCCTGGAGGAACTGGTCAATCAAAATCACGAACATCGCAACCACAACCAGCTGCACAATGATACGCACGCGGTTGGGGATGGTGTTGCGCAACAAAGAGAGAATCAAGCTGGAGCAAGCGGTTACGATGGTTACGGAAAGTGCCATCACCAGGGCTCCCTTGAGCTGTACTGTTACTGCCAAAGATGAGCAGATACCCAGAACCAATACCGTGATGGGATTGGTCAGGAAAAACGGTTTTGTGTAGATATCCTTATTCATCTTTTTCTGTATTAACGTTTTCATTTTCACATTCGCCTTCGCACTCGCCGGTGCACTCACCGCCTTCGCAGCAGCACTCGCCCTTTTCCGGCTGTGCAGCACTGCGGCCGGTAAGGAATGCCTTGTAGGCACCCAGCCACTGCTCGAGGGATGTACTTACTGCCTTGGAAGTCATTGTAGCGCCGGAGATGGCGTCCACGCCATTCTCAGAGCCGTTTGCACCGCCCTTGATGACCTTTACGGAAGAGAATTGGCCGGCATCGGAGAGTTTCTTGCCGCGGAACTGGGTATAGAAAGCGGGTTCCGCAATCTTGGCACCAAGACCGGGGGTCTCGCTGGCGTGGTCAAAAATGGCGCCGGCAACGGTTTCGTTGTCGTCTTCAACTGCCATATAACCCCAGATGGCGCCCCAGAGGCCCGCACCGTACATAGCCAGGATATTGACCTTGCGGCCGTCGTCCATGGTGCATTCATATACGGGAAGCTTGACCTCCTGACCCTTCTTGAGGTTGGAGTATTGAGATTTGAGGTCGATGTCCTTGAAGGCATCCACGCCCTCTACCACGTTGCCCTCTGCGTCAACCACAAAGGCGTTGGTGATATGGTCGTTGTAGAGCTTCATGAAATCGGCTCCCTTGTCCACACTGCCGTCGGGCGTCTGGCCCATATTGGCAGCCAACATAATAGTCTTCATCTTGGCAAGGTCCATATTTGCCTGCTGACGGCTCTTTAGGGCCGAAGCTGCAAACGCCAGGATCGCTGCCACTATCACCACCAGGATGGTGGTGTAGATTACTGTATAAACATTGCTGTTAGTATTCATAGCGCTCCTGATTTAAACGGTTTTTGCCCTGCGAAGACGTTTGCGTACGTTGGCGTTCACAACCAGATGGTCGATTAGCGGTGCAAACGTGTTCATAAGGAGAATTGCGAGCATCATACCCTCCGGATAACCGGGGTTGAAGAGACGCAGAAGCACTGCGAAGGCGCCGATAAGGAATCCGTAGATCCACTTGCCGGTCTCGGTCTGGCAGCTGGTAACAGGGTCGGTTGCCATAAAGACGCAGCCGAATGCGAAGCCGCCCATGATCAGCTGATAGTATGCGGGAACATCTCCCAGCAGACCCATCAGCAGACCGCCGGCCACGCAGCTGAGCATTATCTTCCAGCTTGCCACGCCGGTCCAGATGAGCAGGATGGCGCCAAGCAGGATGCAGA
>JAFZBQ010000107.1 GCA_017561665.1 Bacteroidales bacterium
GGCGGTGTCCTGGACGAGGAAACCCTGGACCGCGAGATGCAATACGCCTCTTACCTGGCCAATATGATGCGCGCAAACGGCATGCAGGAAGAATACGACTGGATCAACAACAGCATCAAAGCTCTGACCGATTGAATGTAAGGGAAAAAGTCAGCCTGCTGCCCCATTCGCCGGGCGTCTACCGTTTTCTGGACAGTAGCGGTACGGTGATTTATGTAGGCAAGGCCAAGGACCTGCACCGCCGGGTATCGCAGTATTTCCGGCCGGCGGAGAGCCTGGACCGCAAGACCCGCGTGATGGTGGGCAAGATTGCCGATATGATATTCGTGGAGGTAAACTCCGAACAGGACGCGCTGCTGCTGGAAAACAACCTCATAAAAAACCTGCAGCCCCGTTACAATATCCTCCTCAAGGACAGCAAGACCTATCCCTGGATCGTAATCAAGAAAGAGCCTTTCCCGCGGGTGATGCTTACCCGCCGTATGGTCAAGGGCGGCGGCCGGTACTTTGGCCCCTACAGCAACGCCGGCTATGCCCACGCAATGCTGGAGCTGATAGCCCAGCTCTATCCCCTGCGCAACTGCAAGCTGGCCCTGAGTGAAGATGCCATAGCCAAGGGCAAATTCAAGATCTGCCTCAACGCCCACCTGGGCCGCTGCTGCGCCCCGTGCGTAGGGTCAACTTCCAAGGCGGACTACGATGCAATGATATCCGCAGTGGAGTCGCTGCTCTCCGGCGGAGTCCGCGGTCTTATCAGGGAGAACAAGGAAAAGATGTCTCAGGCGGCTGCCGAGTTGAGGTTCGAAGAAGCCCAGGTCTACAAGGACCGTATGGAGCTGCTGGAACGCCACTACAGCAAATCGCCCATCGTTAACAACACTATGCGCGATACCGACGTCTTCTCTATGGTTAGCGAAGGAGAGGACCATTTCTGCAACTTTATGCGCATCCGGGAAGGGTGTGTGGTGCAGAGTTTCAATATGGAGCTCGAGGCCCGCATAGAGGAGCCGCAGGAAGAGGTTCTGGCGGCGTTTATGGCCGAGATGATATCCAAGTTCGGGGAACTCTCCAAGGAGGTCGTGGTGCCGTTCGCCCCTGGCGGCGAGTTTGCCGGCGTTGAGGTTACCGTGCCCGTCAAGGGCGACAAGATGGAGCTGCTCAAACTGAGCCAGAAGAACGCCGGCGCCCTCAAGGCAGAAAAGTACCGCCACGAAGAGAAGGTCAACCCGGAGGAGCATTACGACAAGGTGATGCTCTCGCTCCAGCGCGACCTCGGAATGCAGGACAAGCCGCAGCATATAGAATGCTTCGACAACTCCAACATTCAGGGCACCAACCCGGTGGCCTCTTGCGTGGTATTCAGGAACGCCCGCCCCAGCAAGAAGGACTACCGTCATTTCAAGATAAAGACTGTGGTCGGCGCCAACGATTACGCCTCTATGAAGGAGGTTGTCAACCGCCGCTATTCCAGGATGCTTGCCGAAGGGGAATCCCTGCCGCAGCTGGTTGTGATTGACGGCGGCCGCGGCCAGCTGCACTTTGCCCTGGAGGCGCTGCAGGAACTGGGCATAGCAGATAAACTCTGCGTGGTGGGCCTTGCCAAGAGACTGGAGGAGGTAATCCGCCCCGGCGACCCCTACCCGCTCTTCCTGGACAAGAACTCATCGTCGCTCAAGGTGTTGATGCAGATACGCGACGAGGCGCACCGCTTCGGCATCACATTCCACCGGTCACTCAGGTCAAAGAGCCAGATTGGCTCGCAACTTGCAGAGATAAAGGGCGTCGGCGAGGCCACAGCCGCCAAACTGTTGAGCCATTTCAAAAGTGTCAAGCGGGTTCGCGAGGCCTCCCTGGACGACCTGGCGGCGGTAGTGGGCAAGCGTCTTGCCGCCACTGTTTACAATTATTTCAAGGATGAGGCTAAGTAGGATTATAACAGCCATAGTGCTCTCGCTCGCCTTTTCTGTGTCGGTTTCGGCGCAGTATTACACGCTGGGCACCGACCCCGCATCTGCCCGCTGGAGCATTATCAAGGGCGATAACTACAAGGTGATATATCCCCGCGGACTCGATTCTCTTGCAAGGGACTATCTTTATGCGTTCGAGGAGGCTCGTGGGCGCACGCAGGTGGCGCTTGCGATAGAAAACAGCATAATGCCGCTGATTCTCCATCCCTACACCGTAAACAGCAATGCCACGGTGGTTTGGGCCCCGCGCCGCGTGGACATTTTCACTACCCCGCCCTTCAACCGCGGCTATGCCGACACCTGGGTTCGCCAATTGGCATATCACGAAGGCCGCCACGTAGGGCAGTGCACCCATTTCACCACCGGCACTTTCGCCGTGTTCAAATATCTGTTGGGCGAGCAGGGCGTAGGCCTTGGAATGGGCTTCTACCCTACCGGATGGGAACTTGAAGGCGACGCTGTGCATTCCGAGACCGACTTCTCCAAGGCTGGCCGCGGCCGCGACCCCAACTTCCTGATGCCCTTCAGGGCAAAGTTCCTGGCCGGAGAAGATCATATATACGACACCTACCGCTTCAACTCGTACCGCAACTATATCCCCAGCAAATATTCCTTCGGGTATATAGTGCAGACCTTTATGCGGGATCATT
Source organism: Bacteroidales bacterium (assembly GCA_017561665.1). GTDB lineage: Bacteria > Bacteroidota > Bacteroidia > Bacteroidales > UBA932 > Equibacterium. The sequence continues at coordinate 2,618 of JAFZBQ010000107.1, forward strand.
CCGACTACTACGTAATCGGTGACATATATCACGACTACACCCGCTGGTGGTATGACCCAAGCATCCTGAATAAGGCATACCAGAAATACACCGGAAAGACCCGCCGAAAGAACTTCCGCGGCGCTCAGGCATATTTCACAGAAAAGTGGCGCGAGGAGTTCATAGATAGGGCGCCTTATACACTCTACAACGGCCTGAGCAACTACGACGACGGCTACTATGCAATCTACCACTCGGTTTTGCCGATGGACGGCAGGATAGTGGCGGCCAAGAACAGTATGACGCAGGCACCCCGCCTGGTATCGATAGACGACGAAGGTAACGAACGCACCATCCGTCCGTTTGCAGAAAAGAGCCTGACCAGCGCCATCATCAAGAAAGACGACCACACCCTTGTCTGGAGCGAGATTGTCCCCCACCCCCGCTGGGAACTCAAGAGCTGGTCGGTAATCCGCTCGTACGATTTGGAAAAGCACCGGATGCGCACACTGACGCACCGTACCCGCTGGTTCAACCCGTCATATTCTCCCTCA
>JAFZBQ010000108.1 GCA_017561665.1 Bacteroidales bacterium
AAGAAGGAGTACCCCGACGTGCGGCCTGTGGGCAGTTATTCCCCCGCCGAACTGGAAAATGTGATTGCCGACATCCTCTCGCTGGAGTCGGTGGCCTGCAAGGATTGGCTCACCAACAAGGTTGACCGTTCTGTGACCGGTCTTATTGCCTGCCAGCAGACCGCAGGTGAAATACAACTGCCTTTGAATGACGTGGCGGTGACCGCCATCGGTTATGACGACAATCGCGGTATCGCCACCTCCATCGGCCACGCACCGGCGGTAGGCCTGATAGATCCGGCGGCGGGCAGCCGTATGACCATCGCCGAGGCACTCACCAATATGGTCTGGGCGGTGATAGACGGCGGACTGAAGGGCGTTTCGCTCTCCGCCAACTGGATGTGGCCGACCCGCAACGAGGGCGAGGACGCACGTCTGTACAAGGCTGTCAAAGGTGCATCCGACTTCGCTATCGCCCTGGGTATCAACATCCCCACCGGCAAGGATTCGATGTCGATGACGCAGAAATATCCTTCCGGAGAGAAGGTGATTTCTCCCGGTACGCTTATAGTATCCACCGTCGGACAGGTGAGCGACATTACCAAAACGGTTCACGCCGCCTTCGAGAGCGTGCCGTCCAAGGTGCTTTACATACCGTTCGACCGCAAGCCCGCCTACAACCTGGGCGGCAGCGCATACGCACAGGTCTGCTCTGCAGTGGGCCTGAAATGCCCAGACATAACCGATCCGTCATACTTTGCAAAGTGCTTCGAGGCGGTACAGAACCTGGTGTCAATGGAACTGATTCTGGCGGGTCACGACGTGAGCGCCGGCGGTCTTGTTACTGCGCTGCTGGAGAGCATGTTCGCCAACGCAAAAGGAGGCCTGGACATCGATTTGGGCGGCCTGGATGCCAATGTGCTGCTCAGCGAGCTTCCGGGCGTGATTCTGCAGACAGCGACTCCTTTCGTAGAGGATTTCCTGAGTATGAACGGCATCGCTTTCTACAATATCGGCAGCTGGCAGAAAGCCCGCAAACTGGATGTCAAGTATTCCGGCGGAGAACTTCACCTCGATATCGATCAGTTGCGCGACAAGTGGTTCTATACTTCATACCTGCTTGACAAGCGGCAGGTCGCCGACGACAGCGCCGACAAACGTTTTGCCAACTACAAGAACCAGCCGCTGCGCTACATCTTCCCCGAGAAGCGGGTGGCTAAGGCAGAGAACGGCCGCAAACCGGTGGCCGCCATTATCCGTGAAAAAGGTTCCAACGGAGACCGTGAGATGGCCTGGGCGCTGTATATGGCAGGATTCGAAGTCCGCGACGTCCACACCACCGACCTTACCAGCGGCCGCGAAGACCTCTCCGGCGTGCAGATGATAGTGTTCGTGGGCGGATTCTCCAACGCCGACACCCTGGGCAGCGCCAAGGGCTGGGCGGGAGCGCTTATGTACAACGACAAGGCCCGCGCCGCCATAGACGCCTTCTATTCCCGCAAGGACACTTTGAGCCTGGGCATCTGCAACGGCTGCCAGCTGATGGCAGAGCTGGGCGTTGTAACTCCGGACGATCGCGAGCACGCCCCCAAGATGGTGCACAACGACTCCCATAAGTTCGAAAGTTGCTTCGTGGGGGTTACCATAGAAGATTCTCCCGCAGTGATGCTGCAGTCGCTGCAAGGTTCCAAGCTGGGAATATGGGTGGCCCACGGCGAGGGCAAGTTCTCCTTCCCGGCCGGTCGCAACGTCAGGGTGGCCGTCCGCTACAATTACAACGACTATCCCGGTAATCCCAACGGCTCGCCTGAGGGTATCGCCGGCGTCTGCAGCCCCGACGGCCGTCATCTGGCAATGATGCCCCATCCGGAGCGCTGCCTGCGTCCCTGGAACTGGCCGTGGTACCCGCGCGAAAGGCGTCACGAAGCAGACACTCCCTGGCTGGATATGTTTATAAACGCTTATAACTGGCTTTCGAAACGATAGATATGGAACAGGTCATCTCCTTTCTGACTGAGCTCGCGCAGCACAACTACAAGGAGTGGTTCGATGCGCACAAGGACGAATACATGCAGGCTAAGAACACTGTGGCAGAGGTGGCTGTGGAGCTGATATCCCGCATCGCCGCCTTCGACTCCCGGATGCAAGGACTCAGGGTGGAGGATTGCACCTACCGCATCTACCGTGACATCCGCTTTTCGCCCGACAAGACGCCTTACAAGATCCATATGGGCATCTACGTGTGCGCGGGAGGCAAGAAGAGCGGCCGCGCCGGCTACTATCTGCACATCGAGCCCGCCACCGACACATATTTCATCTGCTCCGGCCTCTACAATCCCACCAAAGAAATGATCAAGAGCGTCCGGGAGGAGATAATGCTCTCGGGAGCAAAGTTCGACGCGGCAATCAAGGCCGCAAAGGGCTTTGAGGTTGACTGGGAAGGGGCGCTGACCCGGCTGCCGCAAGGCTGGAAAGAAGGGCCTTACAGCGACTATTACCGGCTCAAATCGTATATCATTATCAAATCTGTGTCGCGCAGCTACATCACCGCTCCCGACCTGGCGCAGCGTGTAGCCCGTGACCTCAAGCCGACACAACCTTTCTGCGAAATCATGAACCGCTGTGTAGACTACGTACTGGATGAGAAATAAACAACTGACATATGAAAAGAAGAGATTTCATCAAGAACACCGCCCTGGCAACCGCCGCTGCAGTCGCCGTTCCGGCTTTGACGGCTTGCAAGAAACCCTCTAAAGAGAACCCCAACCTGCGGGTGGCCGCAAACCTGGACTATCGCGAAGACGGCACCTTTACTCTATTGCAAGTCACAGACACTCACTTTATTCTGGGAGATTCCCGCTCCGACCCCTGTATGGCGTGCGTCAAGGAGACAATAGATGCCGTTCGGCCCGACTTGATCATACACACGGGCGACATCCTGTTCGGCCGGCCGGAGATGGAATCCATAAAAGCCATACTGACCCCCATTTCTGAGAGCGGTATTCCGTTCGCAGTTGCCCTGGGCAACCACGACGCAGAGTTCGGCTCCACCCGCGAAGAGGTTTTTGCCTTTATCCGCGATATGAAGGGCTGCGTGAACCTGCCGCCTAAAGAGGGTATTTACGGCTGCTCCAACGATGTTATTACGTTGGGCGGTGATAAACCGGAAAGGGTGTTTTATCTTTTCGATTCGGGAAATTCAGTGTCGATAAAGACAAGGGAAGACCAATTCTCGTACGATTATATCCGCGGCAGCCAGATTGGCTGGTACCGCGCACACAGCGAGCGATTCACCGCAGCCAACGGCGGAAAGCCCGTGCCTTCCATAGCGTTTTTCCACATTCCCCTGCGTGAAACGGCAGAGGGAGTGGCTGCCGGCGGTCAGATTGTGGGCAACAACTGCGAGCCGAGCTGCCCTTCCGACATCAACAGCGGCCTGCTGGCCAATTTCCTGGAGATGGGCGATGTGGAGGCGGTTGTAAACGGTCACGAGCACGACTGCGACTATGTCCTCCGTTACGGTCCGATGTTCTATATCTACGGCCGGTGCAGCGGCGGCGGAACAGTGTACTACCGCCTCGGTAAGGAGGGCGCTTTCGGCGACCCCGTCCCCGGCTGCCGCATCTTCCAATTCAAAAAAGGCGAAAGCGGCTTCCACACCTGGGTCCGCATCCTTGGCGGAGAAATCCAGCAGAAGATTTACTGCCACGACAACTCGATAACCCTGCTGTAGTTTTACATATCGCAATTACAAAAATAGAATCCGTTTCTGTTTTTGAAATAGGAGCTTTTTTCTGTAAATCACCAATAATCAATGATTTGGTGATAACAGTTTTTTAGCAACAGATATCTTTCGTCAGATTGTGAAGTAATAACCCAAACCACGGTTATTCAGGCATTATCTTTGACTCAATATTAATCAAAAAGTTTAGCATATATGTTAAACTTTATTATATTTGCGTTAAGATAATGAGGAAAAAAGTCACTGTAGAGAAGTTATCTGAGTCAGAGCGAGTATCGCTTTACTCAATCAGTTTCGAGATGGACGGGACAACAGAGTTTGAACGATTTGTTGAGGAATTTGAGAATAACTCAACTTACAACCGCGATTATCAAAGAATAATCGCTGCGCTGCAAGCGATATTGAGTGTTGGGGCCTTGGAACGTTTTTTCCGTCCAGAAGGGTCTATTCAAGATAGTGTCCAGGCACTCCCGATAGAAAGTGGATGCTTAAGACTGTACTGTCTTCGTCTGTCAGACCAGATTGTGATTTTGGGGAATGGCGGAACCAAGAAGACAAGAACATATGAAGAAGATCCTAAACTGTATGGTTACGTGATGGATCTGCAAAGATTTGAGAGTATGCTTAAGGATAATATCAATAAAGGCCTGGTAAGTATTCAAGAAAAAGAACTGACAGGTGTCGATGATATAGTATTTGAGATATAGGTTAAATGAAGAATAAACAAGACTGGTTTGACGAAAAAGTATCTTCCGTGTCTCCTCAAATAAGAGCGGAAGTGCAATTGTCTGCCGACATTATTGAGAGAATAGACAGGATTCTCAAAGATAAGAATATGACGCAGAGAGATTTGGCGCGCAAAATGGGTCGCTCCGATGCCGTTGTGTCGCGTTGGACGTCCGGCTTTCCAAATCTGACCTTGCGATCTATAGCAGAACTTTCCGTAGCCTTGGAAGAGCCGCTTATAGAAGTGGTGAAAAGATAGATTTAGGCTAAATACCGAAATACTCGCGGTAGCGGTCGTAAAGGTGGCCGGCCTGGGCGTAGGCGCTCTGGGGGCTCATGAAGTGGCTGAATTCAAAAGTGATGGCCTTGTCGTAGCCGCAGCGCTTTGCAGCTTCTAGTTTCATTCTTAACTTGTCAAACTTGATGGGGAGGAACCTAATTGGCATGTCACGGTCAAAAGTCTCGGCGTTGGTCCAGCATTTAATTCCGTATTTATCAGCCAGTTTTTTGTTCACTGTGAAGAAGGCATCCAGCTCGTCATAGTCTATATGGCCATCCTGGAAGGCGCAGGCATCTACAAATTCGTGAATGCCGTCGAATATTTCATTCCACTCTTTTTCGTGTTGGGAAACAGAAACAGCCTCTTCTTTCGTGAGGTTGTCGCCGGCTGCGTCAACAGCTTTCTTGCCGTCCATAAATGGAGAAATAAAGGTCGGTAGTCCTCCGGATATCTCCTTGCATTGACGTCCCATGGCCCGGAAAGATTCGATGGCGCTCTTATTTGCGCGTGATATTTCGCCTGAAAGATACCATCCGCCAAAGCTGCTGTATTTGCGGCCATACATATTCCAGACTTCCTCTATAACAAATTTATTATCTTCTACGTCCCGACTCATATCACGAGTGTCCCAGAAATGCCCGGAGTCATACAAGCCGAACATAAATTTCATTCCGTATTTCTCGGCAAGACGGCAGAACATATCCACCAGGTCTACGGAAGGCATATAGCAGCCCCTGGAGAGAAGGTAGGGTGAGGGGTATGAAATGAACTTTCGCAGACCGCTGCGGATCTCGATGACGGTGTCTATCCCCATAGCCTTCATGTAGCGGAAGTCGCGATCCCATTCCCGCTCGCCCCAGTTTTGATGGGGGATGTCGAACGATATCTCATCCAGGAATGTGCCGGAGATGGGTAGGGCGTTTGCCTTTGGTACTATCAGAGTGCTCCTTACGGCATGATCAGGTTCGATGTTCCATTTGTCAGTTTTTTCTGATGGTTTGCACGATGAAAGAAGCGGCGTGGCAGCGACCGCCATGGCGCTTTTCTTCAAAAAAGATCGTCTGTTTTCCATATCAGGACTAATTGTTCAACATTCTGCTTTTGGCCAGCAGGCTTGCGCCTATTGCTCCGGCAGCCTTTCCAAGTCGGGATGCTTTGATTACAGTGTCGTTGTTTACAAGGTTTAGAGAGTATTTATTCACGGCAATCTTGAGTGGCGGCATCAAATATCTCTCTGCAACAGAAAGCCGTCCACCGATAATAACCGAGTCAGGGTTGAAAATGTTTATCAGTCCCGCAACGGCGCGGCCTAACGTAGTGCCGACTTCCTCTATGCATTCTATTGCGGTGACATCTTCGTCTTGTATGGCATTCAATATGTCATCCAGGGAAATATCCTCTCCTGCTTTGTGCTTGTCCGTCAAAAGCGAAGGCTGTCCATTGCCAATTCTCTCTTTGACAAGCCTGTGGAGTGCCAGACCCGAGGCTCCTGTCTCAAGGCATCCGATTTTTCCACAGCGGCATATTTGCTGGTTGTTCAGTAGGGGAAAGTGTCCCACTTCGCCTGAGAACCCTGACTTTCCGTAGAATAACTGGCCGTCCAGCACCATGCCCATACCAAGACCCCAGCCGACATTTAAGAATAAGATATTGCTGGCTCCATCTGCGATACCACTCATATACTCGCCGTACGCCATGCCGTGCGAGTCGTTTTCTACCGACACTGCCTTGCCGAAGTATTCTTCCAGAAGGTTTCTGATGGGCTTTTCTTCGCTTATGAAATAGGAGTAACTGTAGCCTGTTTCGTGATTGACGCGGCCCGTCAGGTTTACGCCGTACGAACGGACTTTGCCGATGTCGATATCTGCTTTCCTGAGCCTGTCTTTCACGGCTGCGCACATTTTGGACACAGACTCTTCGTTGTTCTGAAGGCGGAAGGGAACATCGTGCTCAAACAACACGATCCTTCCGGGAAAATCTGTTACCGCTATGGAAAGACCGTCTTGGCGAACGTCTATGCCTACGAAATAACCAGCCTCCGGATTTAATCCATAAATACTTGGACGCCGGCCGGTCGTTGACTCTTGCTTGCCCAGATCTGCAAGATAACCCATATCTACAAGTTCTCCGACTATTCGCGAAATCTTTGGGATACTGGTGTCCAGCTCTTTGGCCAAGTCGGCCAGAGAATAGCCCGGATTCTTGAGACACAGGTTTAAAATTGTCCGCTCCTCAGAGGCATAGCGGCCGTTGATGTCGTTCAGAAAAGAGGCCATATGAGTATTTTGTTGCACAAATATAAATGAAAGCGACTATATAAGCAAGTAATTGGGGTGTATTGTAAAAAACAGCTTGAATATTTTTAACAAACCGTTAAAAACTTTTGGTTCTTTAATAACATTTTATAAATTTGTCTTAGTCAAAAACCTTCACTATTAAATCATGATAGACCAAAGACAGAGATTATACCTTGGCGAAAATGCAAAATGGTATAAAGAAGAGTTGATTAATCGCATTATGCCTTTCTGGCTTGAAAATGGCCTGGACAGGGAATACGGTGGTGTGTATACCTGTCTTGATCGGGATGGGACCTTGATGGATAAGACCAAATCGGTGTGGTTCCAGGGGCGGTTGGGTTATGTTGCGGCTTATGCCTTTAACCATATAGAAAAGAACCCTGTGTGGCTTGAGGCGTCCCGCTCCTGCATCGATTTCATTGAGCAGCATTGCATAGACACCGATGGCCACTTGTTCTTTCTGGTGGACTGTGACGGGAGGCCGATAAGAAAACGCCGTTATGTCTTTTCTGACACTTTTGCAGCAATAGCCATGGCGGAATATTCGAATGCAACAGGGAATAGCGAGTATGCAGACAAGGCACTTGCTATTTTTAAAAATATTAGGCGAATGCTATCTACTCCGGGCTATCTTGAGCCAAAAAGCCTGATTCCGGCCAGGTCACACTCTATAACCATGATTCTTCTAAATGTGGCAGTTGTGTTGAAGCAGGTTTGTAACGATCCGGTCTTGGATGAACAGGTGCTTTCGTCGGTCATGGACATCGAAAAATATTTTATGCACCCGGAACATAAATGCATCTTGGAGATGGTCACCCCAGAAGGCGCTCTCATTGATACCTGCGAGGGCCGAACCATTAATCCTGGACACGGTATTGAAACATCATGGTTCCTTATGAATGCAGGGCTATTATACGATGATAACCATATGAAAGAGTTGGGGAAGACGGTGTTTGACTGGATGTTCAAGTGGGGATGGGACGAGCAGTATGGTGGAATAATAAACTTCCGCGACTGCAAAGGATTCCCTTGCCAGGACTATGCCCAGGATATGAAATTCTGGTGGCCACAGTGCGAGGCCATAATCGCGTCTCTGTATGCGTATATTATTACAGGCGACGCTAAATATCTGGAGATTCATAAAAGTGTCAATGAATGGGCCAGAATGCATCTTGTGGATCCTGACTATCCCGAATGGTTTGGCTATCTGCATCGTGACGGCACGGTAGCCCAGATGGCCAAAGGCAACATCTTTAAAGGTCCGTTCCATATTCCTAGAATGTTGATTTTGGCGAATAACCTGATTAATACTATTCTTAAACAATCATTATAAACAATCATTTTATATTATGAGAACTATTCGTAAAGTATTGTATTGCCTGGCAGCCATCGGCTTCCTTGCTTTCGTTGGATGCAACCATGAACCCACACCCACTCCGGATCCCGGTCCCGACGATGGCGGGAATACCGAAGTTACTTACCCATTTACTGTAGCAGAAAAGATTTCCGGTACTTACAAAGCTGGAGTTCACGATGCCGTCGTGATTGAAGGTGACGGATTCCGTGCCGGTCTGGACTCAGTTGCTGTCGTTTGGCAGGAAGAAGGCGATGAAATGTTTGAAACAGTCAAAGTGGCTGTTACGGTATCTGCCCGTCAGATCAAGTTTGGCGTCAGTCCTGCAGCCAGCTATATTGGACTGCCGGTCAAAATTGCAATCAAAAACGATGAATATGGTACTAAACCGATAGTCATCAGCAATGAGGTCCAATTCACCAAGCCCACAGTTTCCGAGGGTTGGATTGATGATTGGGGCTTCCGTCATGCCATCAAGGAGAAGAATCCTAATTTCGCAAAGTACATGGATGATTTGGAGATGCTTGATGTGGATGCAGTGGCTCAAGTCGAGCACGGCGGTTCCACAGACAATGGTGGCCAAAACACCCTGGACCTGGCTGTGAGTTGGATTGAAAGCACAGAAGGCATCGAACTCTTCTCCGGCCTTAAGGGAAAAGATGGCGGCAATCCGTTGCTGGCCATCTGGCTCTGCCCGGAACTCCACACGCTGGACCTTTCCAAGAGTACTGTCAATGGTTTGAACGTCATCTGCGACTTCAACGATAAACTTGAAAATGTAATAGCAGGACCCTTTGTTACCATCATCAGTGGAGCCAAGTGTCCCGCCGTGAAGAAAATTGACGCTAGTCAGGCAAAGTTGCTCTCCAAGTTGGCTTTTTCTGATCCCACTACGGCTATTGAAGATCTTGACATCCGTCGTGAAATGACAGGAGAATATGTCGTACTGGGCCCTCAGAGCACATTCCCCCTTGCCGACAACGCACAGGTCAAGATTGATGCCGGCTTCCTTTATGATCACGCGACTGGCCCCTGGAAGGACATTTACAATGGCTGGACGCGCGGAGCTACCATTGAGGTTTATTCCTGCGTGGACATCAACCAAAAACTCGGCACTGTGCCCTCGTATGCAGAGGATCCTGAGGCCCTTGCAGAAGGCAACATTGACGAGAATGGCATCCCGGCCAACAAGTACCGCATCGACGACCCGAATACCGAAATAAACGAAGCTCCGGAAGGCGAACAAACGCCAGTAGATCCGGGTGATGAGCTTTCCGAACCGGAGAAAGACTGGCAGAAAGGTATTTTCGCTGATCCGGCTCTGGTGCAGACACTCAAGGAAAAGAACTCGACCATTGCGGGTATGGTGCTCGACGACGGAACCATAGATCCTGAGAAAGCTGCTAACTTTTATCGGGAGACAACTTTGGCTGACAGTTGGAGAGCCATTGAGATAGACTGGACGGCCGCAACCAGTTTCGAGGGCATACAGGTGTTCAAGAACCTCGGTACCCGCCGCAGTGCTACAGACGGCGAGTTCGATGTGGTAATCGCTTGGTGGTGTCCCAACCTCGTAGAACTGGATGTACACGACTGGACTGCATATGTTCAGCTTTACATGGATAGCTGCGCATCTCTTGAAAAGGTGGTTCTCGGCCCGAATATGCGCGGTGGACGTTGGCCCGGTTGCGACAAGCTCAAATATTTCGATATGCACCTTGCACGCTTTGCCGACTGGGTTCAGGATTTGTCCAACCTCGAGTATGCGAATCTTACCCGTACCTATACTGAAGGCGGTACGTATAATGTGGATTTCAACCACTGGCTTGGGAGCGGCAATGTAAAGAATATCACTTTTGCAGACAATGCCGAGATACACATAGATTCAGAAGTCAAGGCCAATGGTACCCCCGGCTCCGGTCAGCAGGTGTACAACAACATAGTCAGTGCATGGAAGAATGGCGCCAGAGTTTTTGTCCACAATGTGGCCAACTATGACGATGTCGCGCAGGTAGAGGCTTATTCTGTCAACCCCACCGCTCTCGAGGCCAAGTAGGTCCTGAAGCGTTTTTTATAAAAACGCCATATGACTTTTTTTCGCAAGCTATTCTTCACGATGCTTCTAATTGTCGCCCCCCTGATTGCCCAGGCACAGGATCGCGACATCCGGGGTACCGTTCGTGATGCGCAAGGTAACCCTCTTGTCGGGGCAATGGTTCTGGTAAAAGGAACCTCCGTCCATGCCCTGACCGACAGCAAGGGCAATTATTTAATTGAGCGCGTCCCCTCTACCGCCGTCCTGGAATTCTCCTTCATGGGAATGGTGACCAAAGAGATACGTCCTTCTAAGAGGATACTCGACATCACCCTTGAAGACGACAAGCAACTACTTGGTGAATCCGTTGTGGTCGGTTATGGCTCGATACGAAAAGGGCTCTTGACCGGTTCGGTGGCGAGTGTCAAAAACGAGAAGTTGACGGCATCGCCTGTGGCCAACGTGTCTAACCTCCTGGGCGGTCAGTTGCCCGGCATTCTGTCCAAACAGACCGGTGGTCAGCCTGGTGATGACTCAGCTACACTCAGTATTAGAGGTTTCGGCTCTCCGCTGGTGATTGTCGATGGCGTTGAGTCCTCTTTAAGTATGTTGGACCCCTGGCAGATTGAGTCTGTGACAATTCTTAAAGATGGTTCCGCCTCAATCTATGGCGCACGTGCCGGCAATGGTGTCATTCTTGTGACGACCAAGCGGGGAAGCGTCCAGAAGCCGACTATCAATATGAACACGTCCTTCACTCTTCAGGGTTCGACGCGTATCAACCAGCCGCAGAATTCAGGCCAGCGCGCACAACTACAGCGTGATCTGCATTTCAACCAGGGACGCGACGAAGCATCAGCTCCATACACCGCAGCACAAGTGGAAAAATACTTTGATGGCACCGATCCTAACTATCTCAACACGGACTGGTTTGCGCAGGCTGTCCGTCCGTTTGCTCCTCAACAGAACCACAATGTGAGTATTTCCGGCGGTACAGACCGTTTACGTTACTACGGATTCTTCGGTGTCAACACGCAGGAAACCATCATCAGACAAGACGGTGGTAACTACACACGCTACAATTTTCAAGTAGCTGTCGATGCCAACATCTTGGATAATCTGGTTCTTAATGTAGATGTCAATTCTGTGTGGGAGAACAGATATTTCTCATATCTGGGACTTTATGGCGGCAGTAATTTCTGGAGCCAGCTCTACGCCTCGGACACCAAACTGCCCTACGAACTGCCAGATGCAAGCTATCTTGCCTACGGCGGCATAGGATATGGTAACATAGTGGCTGCCGGAAGCACGGAGTTGAACGGCTACACCCGCACCCGCAGTGGGAGCAATCGCGTTGCGGCGACCTTGCGCTACGATGTGTTGGCTGTTCCAGGTCTGAGTCTCAAGGCTTTCGTCAGCAATCAGGAAGGAAATTCCAAGTCGAAAGAATTCCGTCGCCAGCTTGCCTTTTATCGCTACAGTCCTTTTACCCAGATTTATTCTTTGGACCGTATGGGACAGGATCCGACCCAGTTGTCGGAAAACTCCTCCTGGAGCCGTACGTTCACTCAGCAGTATTCAGTAAACTATGAGAATCTGTTTGCAGACAAGCATCGTGTGATGGCATTGGCTCTGTTCGAAGGCATTACCTATGAGGGTGACTGGCTATTGGGCAGCCGCCCCGGTTTCATGAGTTATGCCATAGAGCAGCTTTCTGCCGGAGATCCGTCCAAGGCTTTCGCTAACGGCGGTGCAAGTGAGATGGGTCGTGCCAGCTGGATTGGCCGTCTAAACTATTCCTATATGGACAAATACCTCGTAGAGACCATCCTTCGCGCAGATGCTTCTGCCAAATTCCCGAAAGAAAGTCGCTGGGGTCTATTCCCAAGTGTCTCCTTGGGATGGGTGATTTCGCAAGAGAACTTTTTAAGGAATTCTTCAGTTGTGGACAATCTCAAGTTGCGTCTCAGCTATGGCGCATCTGGCAATGATGGAATCTCTAATTTCGCATACCTTTCCGGCTATGGCATCGATGGACAATACATACTTGACGAAACCCTCTATCAGGGCTTATATGTGACCGGTCTTGCCAATCCGACTTTGACGTGGGAAAAAATGTCCATATATAATGCCGGCATTGATTTCGGCTTGTGGAGCCGAAAGCTCTACGGAAATCTCGACGTCTTCTATCGCACGCGGACCGGCATCCCCGGCCAGCGGCGTAACTCACTGCCGTCTTCTTTCGGGGCAGACCTGCCGGTGGAAAACCTCAATGCTATTGACACGCGAGGTTTTGAAATGCTGCTTGGTACCCACCTGCAGTGTGGAGATGCAATTGTCGATTTGAGCGGCAATATCACCTGGGCCAGGTCTAAATGGCTTTATTACGACGAGCCTTCCTATGATGACCCGGACCAGGATCGCCTCAACCGCAAGACCGGTCAGTGGACTGACCGGACTATCGGTTACCTTTCCGACGGATTGTTCGCTTCCTATGAGGATATCGTAAACTTGTCGTATAACTATGAGAGTCTTGGGGACAATACTAAAGCTTCGCTTCGGCCAGGAGACATAATATACAAGAATGTCAATGGCGACGATGTATTGAACTGGCGTGACCAGCAAGACATCGGCAGCGGCTCCATGCCAAAATGGATATACGGTATCAATGCCTCCCTCAGGTGGAAAGGCTTGGACGCCAGTCTCTTCTTTCAGGGCGCTTTCGGTTACTCCGTCAATGTGGATTTGACAAGTGTGCCTACAGCCTTTTCATACGACCACCGGTGGACTCTGGAAAACAATGACACTCAGGCTTTGGTTCCACGCTATGGTGGATCCACGACAAACGGTCTCGTTTCAGACTACCGTATCCACAAAGCGGCTTATATTCGTCTAAAGGATGCGTCGGTAGGCTATACACTTCCACAAAAGTGGACCCGAAAGGCACAGTTGGAACGTGCACGGCTTTACATATCAGGTACCAACCTGTTTACACTTAGTACATTATCCAAATACGGCGTAGATCCCGAAGTGCCCGACGGAACAGGCCCGACAGGAGAGCCGGTGAGTCTGGTTTATTACTATCCTCAACAACGGACGATGAGTTTCGGTCTCATTCTTACATTCTGACAAGCTATGAAAAAGAAATTACTTATTCTTTGTCTGGCCATAACCGGACTTATGGCTTCGGCCTGTGAGACAATCCTTGATAAAACACCGCTCGACACATACACGGAAAAGCAGGTGATGAGCGACCCGTCATTGCTGGACGCCTTCATTGCTACGCAGTATCTCTACACTCCGGTTCTTTGTGGAGACGCCACGACCCTGATGAATTCCTGGCAGGGGACCGGCAGTCCGCTCAACAAGGACGGCCGATCGGGCAATTCGGATTATTTTATGGACAACAGCACCCAGTTCTTCGGCCCTACGCTGACGTTGGATATTACCGACGAGACGCGTTATATGGCCGACAAACGGGCCGGCGGTATCTATAGTCCCTACAAGTTCTTCGGCATCAGCCCTGGTGGTGGTATGCTAGAGTATTGGGAAAATGCTTACTATACACTGCGCAATCTCAATGGCATACTTGCTCAGTTGCCAGAATCCCCCTTGCAGCCGGATCTGGTGACGCTCCGGACGGGAGAGGCTCGTTTTTTGCGTGCTTTCATATATTTTTCTATGGTCAAACGCTATGGTGGCGTGCCGCTTTTGACCGTGGTGCCGGAGCTGGATTCCCCGCATGAAATCCTCTACCCCAAACGTGACAGCGAGCAGGCGGTGTACGATTTTATCATTTCCGAGATGGATCTTGCTAAAGTTGAACTCGAAAAATCACCGGGTTACAGTCGTGCAAGCAAGTGGTCAGCCTTATGCCTTCAGGCCCGCGCTGCACTCTATGCAGGCAGTATTGCAAAATACGGTCGTGTACAGTTAGATGGCCTGCTGGGTATTCCGGCCGACCAGGCAAACAAATACTTTAAGAAGTGCTATGAGGCCTGCGAAGAAATTCGCAATGAAGGACCTTTCTCCCTGTATCGTGGCAATCCGGACAAGATTCAGAATTTCAAAGACATCTTTCTGGTGGAACACAACTGCGAGGTAATCATGGCTAAAATCCATGAAGGTAAGGGCTTCAATGAGGGCGGTCGCACGACTTGGTCATGGGATACAATAGAGGCTCCTGAACCCCAGGTCTGGGGCACTGGTAACATGAACGCCCCCTATCTGGAAATGGCAGAAGAATTCGAGATGGCAGATGGTACGCCAGGAACGCTGGACCGTGCCTTGGTCGCTTCTAAAACATGGACCATGGAAGAACTATGGGGAGGACGAGACCCTCGCTTTTACGCCTCCATTTGGACAAATGGTACAGCTTGGCGCGACGCCGTTTCATATACATTCGGTGCGGAATACTCCGGAGGCAAAATGACTCGGCAAGGCAGCGGTATTATTGATATGCACTGGGGCATCAAGCCTGATGACGGCACCGAAACGCTCTATCAAGCCGATCTTTCTTTCAAGGGAATGCCGGCCGTTGGCAAGCAGCTTGATCACCATGCCCGCTCAGGTTTGCAGAATCCGGGATTCGGCATCATGAAATATGTGGATCCAACTGCAGATAATATGGTTTGGCTCGCGGAGTCGCGTACAGACTACATTATCTTTCGCTATGCTGAGGTACTGCTCAATATGGCGGAGGCTTCATTGGAGTTGGGGAAAGGCGATGCTATGCAACTTATAAACGAAATACGCGACCGGGCAGGCGTGGCTCCTCTCAATTCTGTGGATCTGGACAAGATAAAGCACGAGCGCAAGATCGAGCTAGCATTTGAAAACCACCGTTATTGGGATTTGCGCCGTTGGCGCGATGCAGAAACAGCACTGACCCGTAGTTTTACAGGAATCCGTTATGTCTATGACTGGGCATCTAAAGAATTTATCATAGAGTTCGTTCCCAATATCGACGGACAGAACCAGCCGACTTTCCCGGAGCACTGCTATTACTTCCCCATTACCTTGGCACGAACTAGTGCAAATCCTTCACTTGTAGAGAATCCGGGTTATTAACTTATGATGATTATGAAGAAAACCACGATTGTATTCGTCCTAACGGCAATTATATTGTCAGTGTGCGGTTGCAACGATAATAATGCGCAGGAAGAAACACCTACGCAACACGAATGGACTGACAAACAAAATATGCTAGAGTCCATATATAGTATTGCCGACGAGTTCGGAATGAAGGTCATATGCGATCTGAACGTTGGTGGCGGCGGGCTATACCCCGGAGACCCGGGGTATATTGCAGCGTTGGCTGGCATCAGCACCGAGGCATTTGCGCAAGCCTTTGGTCACCATCCGTCCTTTTGGGGCTGGTATCTGAATAACGAAATCAATCCACTTCGTGAATCAGACGCAGAGCAGACACGTTTCTGGCGGACTCTCTGGAAGGATCTTACGGCCAAATGTCATAAGGTGGCACCTGGCAGCAAGGTCACCATCGCCCCTTTCTTCATCCTTGATAAATATGGCAAGCGAAACGTATGGCCTTACTATGAGCCTGAGGAATACGCAGCATGGTGGGAGAAGACTCTCAAAGAAACGGGCATTGACGTGCTCATGCTACAGGATTCAGGAGCTGAGCACCTTTCTATTTTCACGCTGACCGACCGGGAGCCTTTCTTCAAGGCAACCGCGGATGCCTGCGCAGCAGCAGGTGCGGAATTTTGGGTTGATCTGGAAAGTGCCCAGGTGTTCTGCAAGGACTGGGACGAAGCAGTCAGTATGGAGCGAGGCGGTACCAAAGACTGGCGCTATGTAGGGCTTGGCTGGCTCAAGGAAAAGTTGAATTTAGCAGCCAAATACGGTACCAATATCGTCAACTGGGGGTATTATCCGGTGATGAATCCTCTAGCAAAGAACAGCGGGCTTACGGCGACTAGTATCGACGGATATCCGGTTAATCTCTCAGAGGCCAATGCCAACTATGCCTCTTACAAAGAATATGTAGAAGATTTGCCGGAAACAGTTCCTGCGGGCCTTAAGTGCATCCCCAAAATGAGCGGCACTCTCTGGTGGCTGGTGCCTAATTCTAAAAACCTTGCTGTAGACGAACTCTACAATGCCATTCGCAGGGAGATTCGAGGCCAGCGAAATGCAGGCATGGAGTATATCTGGATTGTCAACGCCTACGGCTCATTCAGTGTTGTTAAATGAAAAAGTTAGTTTTGTTGGCCGCTATCTTGGCCGTCACAGCGGCGTGCGAGCCGAAATCCTTGACAGGAGAGCAGATTATCGGAGCAATTTTTAAAGGGGCGGATGAACGGGGAATGCATATCATTGTTGAAACCAATATTACAGGCGGTGGACTGTTTGAAGAAGGGGCCGATCTGGAGACGATTGTCAGTCAACAAGATTGTTGGATGCGTCGCTTTTATGCCCGCTACGGTGATCATCCTTCTTTCGAGGGATGGTACTACGGCAATGAAATTAATCCCGTGGATACTCTCGACGAAGCAAAAAGCTACTTTTGGCGAGCACTTTGGGGTGCATCTTCCAAGACAGCCAAAGAGTTGAATCCGGACGCACTGACCACTATCTCCCCATTTTTCATCCTGGACAAGGATGAATGGCGTGGTTTCCGTTATTTCCAACCCGAGGAATATCGAGTTTGGTGGGCCGAGAGCCTGCGAAAGGGTGGTATCGACATACTGATGCTACAGGACTCCGGGGCAGAACACCAGGCCTTTTTCTCAATTGAAGAACGTCGTCCTTTCATCGAAGCCTTCGCGGCTGCCTGCAGCCAGGCCGGAGCACAGTTCTGGGTTAATGTCGAGACGGGACAGGTACGGGCTAACGACTGGCCGGATGCAGTGGCTCAGGAGCGTGAGCGGCGCAGAGCCTGGGAATTTACGCCCATCGATTTGCTTGCTCAAAAACTTGATTTGGCGGCGCAGTATGCAACCGGAACCATCAATTGGGGCTATTATCCGCTGATGACTCCCACCGACGGCGTGGCAGTCAGCCTCAAGGATATTGATGGACAGAAAGCCATAGACTTGTCTACACGAAAAGATAATTACGAGGCGTATCGTGCTTATGTGGCATCAGTGCCGCAGGAGCCAGCTCCGGGCCATCTTATAAGGCCTGTGCTCGGAGGTACCCTGTGGTGGTTGCCGGGGGGTATTGACGCTCTGCCGAGAAAAGAGGCTTTTCGCGCCATTGAAGACGAACTGGACAACTTGCATGCGGTCGGCATCGATCGGATAATCCTTGGCTCTTTGCCAAAATATTTTGACGAATGATACGTTTGTTTTTGATTGCGGTTATTGCCCTGTTTCCAGGTCGTGGTGTATCACAGCTGCGCTGTGAGTACCTTGACAATCCTATTGGTATCGACGCCTATCAGCCGCGCTTCACTTGGATTATCCAGGATAACCGGCGCAATGTACAGCAAGAGTTTTATCGACTTATTGTGGCGCAAGATCCGCAATTAAAAGGCATCATTTGGGATAGCGGAGAAGTGAGCTCTTCCGATATGCGTGCAGTATATGATGGTCCCGATCTGGCCCCTCGTACACGCTATTGGTGGAGTGTCGAAATACGTGGAAACCGCGGAAAGTACCATCGACCGAAATCAGTTTTTTTTGAAACTGGAAAATGTTCGGAACCCTGGTGCGGAAGATGGATAAGTGATGGTAAAGATACCACATTCCGTCCTGTGCCATATTTTAGAAAAGATTTCTCCCTTAAAGCGAAACCTGTTTCGGCAAGACTTTACATCGCCACTCGTGGCTTGACCGAGGTAAGCATAAACGGCAAGGCGGTTTCGGATCGGTGTCTTTCCCCCGCCTTTACCCGCTATGATCGCCGCTGCCTCTACACAACTGACGATGTAACCAGCCTGCTCCAGACTGGCGACAATGCCTTGGGTGTGGTCCTGGCAGGCGGCTGGTATAACTTCCAGTCCCGCGGTGTCTGGGAGTTCGAACAAGCCATATGGCGGGACAGACCATCGTTTTGTCTGGAACTCCATATGACATTTTCAGACGGCTCGGAGCAAGTTGTTACAAGTGGTCCAAACTGGACATTCGGAGAGGGAGAAATCCGCTCGGCAAGCATATATACTGGCGAACAGGCAGACTTGCGTATGCGGCGCCAAGGATGGAACACTCCGGGTTTTGACGATTCGGCATGGGAAGAAGCCGTTGAGGTACTACCACCAAAGTGCCCAGTCGTTGCAGAATCGATGCCGCCAATACGCGTTCTGGAAATATTTGAACCATCCGGTTTGAATCAGATTGACGATACAACTTGGGTATATAGCTTCCCGGAGAATATGGCCGGCGTTACCCGGTTGCATGTTCAGGCGGAAGAAGGAACCCGTGTGAGGCTCAAACACGGCGAGGCCCTTACGGATGATGGACATGTAGACCAGTCTACAATTGACATCTACTCAAATTCCCTTGGAGGCAGCGACCCGTTTCAAACGGATATATACATCCTTTCCGGCGGGGATAATATAGTATGGCCTCACTTCGGGTATAAAGGCTTTCAATACGTAGAAGTGACGACAGACCGGCCCGTTAAGCTAAGCCCCGGCAACCTGACGGCCCTTCGAATGGCCAGTGACGTTACTCCGTTGGCCGAAATCCAATCTTCCGATAACAGGCTTGTCCGTCTTTGGAGGGCCACCAACAGATCTTACCAGTCCAATTTGATGGGCTATCCTACCGACTGCCCGCAACGTGAGAAAAACGGCTGGACGGCAGATGCCCATGTCCCCATAGATGCGGCGCTGTATAATTATGACGGTATTGCCGTATATGAGAAATGGATGAGAGACCATCGCGACTGTCAATTGCCAGATGGCACATTGCCCGCCATTGTCCCTACGTCTACCTGGGGATACACTTGGGGCAACGGTGTGGACTGGACAAGTTCGCTCATCATAATTCCGTGGCACATTTGGGTACACTATGGGGATAAACGCATCCTGGAAGATAATTATGAGGCTATGTCCAGGTTGATGGGACATTTTGAAGAAAACGCAACGGGTTTTATGACGAATGACGGGCTAGGTGACTGGGCCCCGTATATGAGCGTTGCAGATCCGCAACTTGTTATTTCTTTATATTGGTGGCAGGATGCCAGGCTTATGGAAAAGATAGCTATGATGACCGGTCACGAAGCGGATGCTCCCGGATACCGTGCCTTGGCGGATTCCATAGCCTTCACATTGAACAAAACTTACTTATCCGACGGTATATATTCGTCCGGATGCCAGACCGAACAGAGTGCCCCCCTCTTTTTCGGCATTGTGCCTATCGGACAAAAACAGATTGTTGCGGACCGGCTGGCCGAACGTGTACTGGCTGACGGAGGTCATCTGGACGTTGGCCTGCACGGATCAAAAACGCTCCTTTATGCCTTGTCGGATAATGGCTATATCGATCTGGCATATCGGCTGATCACCAGTCGCGAGTATCCGTCCTGGGGCTGGTGGGAAGAAAAAGAAGGTGCTACGACACTATATGAGACGTGGAATATTGATACTGAGACCATTTCCCGAAATCACATTATGTTCGGGGCTGTCAGTGCATGGATGACCGAGACTTTAGGTGGCATGACGCGCACGGATTCCCGTACCATTCACCTTCATCCGGTAATTCCGGAAGAACTGCGCGACTTTTCTGTACTGGTCAATACAGCCCAAGGACGTATAGTCTCGTCCTGGCGACGCACCGAGGGCCGTATCTGGTGGAAAATCGAAATACCTGCAGGACAAACTGCACTGGTGCAGCCTCCTGCGGGTTACAGTTGCCGACAACTGCCTGAAGAAACACTTCTAGGATCAGGTAAATACCGGTTCTTTCTCAGTAAGAAACATGTAAATCTTCCAAAATGATGAAATAGCTCAAACTCGAAATGAAACAAAAAGTAAGTGCATACGTAGTGTTCCTGTCGGTGGTAGCGGCCATCGGTGGTATTCTTTTTGGCTACGATACCGCGGTCATCTCCGGCACTACGGAGATAGTCAAGATGCAGTTTGGCCTTTCTACCGGAATGGAGGGATGGTATGTCGGCTGTGCATTGATCGGTTCGATAATCGGTGTTCTGGTTGCCGGTATGCTATCTGATTTCCTTGGTCGCAAGAAGACAATGCTCATTGCAGCATTGATGTTTTCAATCTCTGCAATTGGATGTGCCGTCTGTGCAGATTTTGCACAACTGGTCATTTATCGCATAATCGGTGGCTTTGGAATCGGTATAGTGTCCATAGTTTCGCCAGTTTATATTTCGGAGGTATCTCCTGCGAAGGTGCGGGGTACTATGGTGAGCTTCTACCAGCTGTTCATTACAATCGGCTTTTTGCTGGCATATTTGATTAATTATCTTATTCTGAAAGGTGCCGTACTGGATTCCACCGACCCCGCACTGGGTGCAAGGATGTTCAACAATGAGTATTGGCGCGGAATGCTGGGCTGCGAAACCATCCCTGACCTTCTGTTCCTGCTGGTAATCTTCTTCATTCCTGAGAGTCCCCGCTGGCTCATTGTCAAAGGGAAGGATCTGAGGGCAACGGCCATTCTGGAGAGAATATATGGTTCAAAAGAAGATGCGGCAGAGGGACTTGCCGCAACGCGTGCCTCCATTGCAGGAGAAGTCAAGACGGAGTGGAAGACTCTGCTGGAACCCGGTATTTTCAAGGCCGTGCTGGTCGGCAGTGCCATCGCCATCCTTGGCCAGTTTATGGGTGTCAATGCAGTGCTCTATTATGGCCCCAAGATTTTTGCCGATGCCGGCTTCCCCGACCCGCTTTTCTCAACGGTATTGGTCGGAATTGTCAATATGGTAACCACTGTCATTGCATTGCTGATTATCGATAGGGTCGGCCGCAAACAACTGGTTTGGTGGGGCGTGGGTGGTATGATAGTGTGTCTGCTTATGATAAGCCTCTATTTTGCCCCGTTCACAAATCTTCCGAACTGGTTTATGCTGACCTTCTTCCTGCTGTATGTGTTCTGCACGGCCATATCCATCAGCGCGGTGGTGTTCGTACTGCTGAGTGAGATGTACCCCAACCGGGTGCGTGGCTTGGCAATGTCCATAGCGGGTTTTGCTCTCTGGATTGGTACCTACCTGATTGGACAGTTGACACCTTGGATGCTTGAAAACCTCACTCCAGCTGGAACGTTCTTACTTTTTGCCTTTATGTGTTTGCCGTACCTCTGGATTATGTACAAGTATGTGCCCGACACAACCGGAAAGACTTTGGAGGAGATAGAAGAGTACTGGAAGAAACGGTAGAATTACAGAGATATCAAGACAAAACAAAATGGACGCCCCGGTATTGGAGCGTCCATTTGCTATTTGCGCAATGATACTTACAGCCTCCAACCGAACCTGAAGGCGATGGTGGGCAGCAGCCAGTCATAAGTCTTGGTGGTGGCAGTGCCGTTGTAGCCGTTTTCGTCCAATTCCGCCAGTTCGTCAACCACCGTGCGGTTGAACACGCAGCGCTGGAAGGTAGGGCCGACTGCAAAGTACAGCGAGCGGCTCTTTTCCACACCCTTCAGCTTGAAATTGTAGCCGAAGGAGGGCTCCACGTACATACCGTGCTTGCGGCTTGTCTTGTCAAACAGTTTCCGGTCCCAATCGAAGCGGAATACGGCAAATTCGTAGCCCACGTCCAGACGGACGAAAGGCTGGCGGATCTTGTCCTTGCTCAGATAGTACTGGAAAGATCCGTAAACCGGAACGAAAAAGTTCAGGGGTTCGCGTTTCTTGTCGATATCGATAGATCCGTCAAGATAATTTACCCGCTTGAAATCGGTCAGATAGGAGGTAGTGACCATACCGCTGCCAACACCCGCAAAGAGGCCGTTACCCCAGGGAATGCGGTAGCCGTTCAGAATATTGATTCCGAAATAGTTGTTGCTGCAGCGTATGGGTCCTACGGAGCCCATCCCCTCTATGGACAGTTCATATCCCTGGGCAAAGGCGCCGAGCGACAACCCTATCAGGCAGGCTATGGTCAGCAGAAGTTTTTTCATTGTGCTTTAGAGAGAGTCAATTATTTCTTGAGACTGTCGCGGATTTCACGCAGCAGAACGATATCCTCGGGAGTTGCAGGCGGTTCGGGTGCGGGTTCCTCTTTGGGTTTCTTAGCCTTGTTGATTGCCTTTACTACCAGGAAGATGCACCATGCGATGATCAGGAAGTCGAAGATAACCTGGATGAAGTTGCCGTAGGTCAGGGCAACCTCTGCCTTGCCCAGGGCCTCGTTTGCGGGCGAAAGTACCCACTTCCACTGGGTGAAGTCCACGCCGCCGACCAGCAGGCCGATGAGCGGCATAATGATGTCGGATACGAAAGAACTTACGATTTTGCCGAATGCGGCACCCAGAACAACGCCGATGGCCATATCCATCACATTGCCCTTGATGGCGAAGTCCTTGAATTCGTTAATAAGTTTTCCCATTGTCTTTAAGTTTTATCAGTTAGTAATATTGACTGAAAACAAATGTAGGTAAAAAATCGCAACATCAGAAAGATTCTTCCGGCGGCGGGGCCAGTTCCGATTCCAGCAGCCGCTTGTACATCACCAGGCATATCCAGGCATCGGTGGCGGCGTAAAGCTGCTGGGGATAGGAGAGGGTGCTTGCCTCCCAGTTGGAGCACTGCTGTGCCTTGGAGACGCGGCGGCCCAGGATGATGGCGGAGAGCTTCTTGACGCTCTTGTCCTTGATGCCGTAAAGTTCCGCAAACCGCTGCAAATCCATAAACCTGGCCGCTGTAAACGGAATGTAATGCTGAAGGCCCCGGACGTCGTCGGCAACGGCAGCCCCCACTTTGGTGATGGATTTGCTGGCCAGGATGTCGGCAAGGGATTGTGGAAGGCCCAGGGAATGGAGCCTGAAAAGGTAGGAATTATCCTCACTGGAGAGCTGCAGCAGGGCGGTGGCGCTTCTGGGGGCGTGAGGCTGGAATATGGGCTTGGTCTCGGTGTCGAAGCCGATCATCCGCTGCGAAGCCAGGTCGCGGACCGCGGCGTCGAATTCCGGCCCCTCGTGGGTGATGATGTGAATCTCTCCGGGAAAGGAGATCAGATCCAGGCCCTCTATTTCTTCCGGCGTTATGCTCTCTTTAAATCTCATATTTACATTGGCAGGTCGGTGTAGTGGATAACCTGCTGCCCATCTATCCTCAGGGCGAGGTTATTGTCGCCGCGGAGCACTCTGTAGCACTCTTGGGCGGCGCACTGCGACGGGTCGATGTATATCAGCCTGTCGTTTATTACCGATCTGTAGGGGTAGTTTCCGTTCAGTCGCTTTGAGCGGTAGTTGTTTATTATGTCCTGCAGGGCAGCTTTCAGCTGCTCGTCAATCTCGGTGTCGGCAATCAGGGCGCAGATGGGCGCCATTCCGCCGGCTGCGTAGTGCTCTTCTATCATCTTTGCGAAGGCCTCTTCAAAGGCCCTGGCGGGGATGGTGTCGGCGGCATTGATCCTCTGGCAGACGACGGGCAGGGTGGTCTTGAGGCTGCGCTCCGCCATCACGTCCTTCAGCGTCTGCTGATAGGCTTCGGAGGCGATGGTCAGGCTGTCGGCAATCAAGCCGA
>JAFZBQ010000109.1 GCA_017561665.1 Bacteroidales bacterium
GTCATCAGCGAGCTGGGTAACCGTGAACGGCACCAGCGTTACCGTTGCTGCGAACCCCACCACCGAGGCGCGTACGGCCACCGTTACTTTCGCAGCGGGGAGCCTGAGCAAGACCCTCACGATCAATCAGGAGGCGAAGCCTGACACCCCCGTAGATGACAACGTTCTAGAGAACGGCGGACAGTCTACCTTCACGGTAGCAGCTGCGGGAGGGGACATCGAGGTCATTGTCCGGAGCAATGTGGAATACAAGTCCACGATCAACTGCGACTGGATCAGCAGTACGAAGGCGACGACAGTACGGGAGGACAAGCTGACGTTCCACGTGGCTGCGAACGAGGGAGCTGCAAGGACTGCGACTATAGACTTCACATACGAAGGGCTTATGACCGTTACGGTGACTGTAAATCAGGAAGCATATGTACCACCGACAGAGGATCCTGTCCTTGAGATTAACCCGTCTGATGTTCAGGTAGCAGTTGTGGGTGGAGAAGTAAACGTCGCCGTTACTGCCAACTTCGAATATACAGCCGAATGCGACGAGGACTGGGTAACGGTAACCACCGAAGGGGATCATTGCATCATTACTGTAACTGAGAATCCCAATACATCGCCAAGAACAACTATGGTTCAGTTCTCGAGCGAAGGTCTGATGGAGTTCCTGACAATTGTTCAGGCCGCCAAGGAGATAGAGGAAGATCCGTTCGACGTAGGTTCCAACCTCTCTGTGAACGGTACCGCAAACTGCTATGTTGTGACCAAGGCTGGTAATTATTCCTTCGATGCCAGTGTTATGGGTAACGGTCCCGACGGCTATCTCTGGGGTAGTGATTCGGAGGGAGAAACAAGGAATCTGTGGCCTGTCGTACAGGAACACACGGTTTTTGCCAATGGAACCCTGAGGCCGGCCAAAGCATTCATTATATGGAAAGATGCCGATGTGGTATCCAAGGTTACGTACAATTCTGCAAATAAAACTATTTCGTTCACGGCAAGCGGAGTCAAGGGTAACGTATTGATAGGCCTCTATGACAAGGATACCAAACAGCAATTTGTCGACGACGGCGAGGCATCTGCAATATGGAGCTGGCACATCTGGTGCACCGATTCCCCTCAGGAGTTTAGACAGTATGACCTGGATGAAAATGAATATATCTTCCTGGACAGAAATATCGGTGCAACAAGTGCGAATCCCGCCGATGGTACCGCTACCTACGGTTATTACTATCAGTTTGGCCGAAAGGATCCTCTGAGAGCATATGTGGGTATGGTAAGGGATATTAAACCGGCACAAGCATCGATGAGGGCTGCCGTAGAAGACCCGACCCAGTTCTATGGCATTGCCGGTACAAGGACCAATGAATGGTTCAACAGCGGAACATACGGTCTGTCAAGATTGACTGCCGACCTTTGGGGTAACCCCCAGTGGAAACATCCCGATGCTGCATACAACCATCCGGCACCTGCAGCCAGATACGAATTGAAGAAGACCATTTATGACCCGTGCCCTCCCGGATATATGGTACCTCCTGAGACTGCATGGCAATTGGTGGATATAGAAGAAGTCAGAATTGTTGAGAATGGAGTGATGGTACCTACAGGAACTCCAGGGAAGGATAGTTTCTATCCGTTTGCCGGATATATTTCCGACAAGAACGAGGCCGAAAATGCTGCGTATTGCGGATGGTATGCGTTCAACGGGTTTGATAAATCCACTACCACTCATGGTGAGTCCAGAGTGGCTGGTGTATATACTTCCCATACAGACTGGCACCCCGGTGTAGACAGTGGCCAAGTTACCAAGAATGACCCGAACAACCACTATGGCGCTACGTTCATTTCGTTCTTCCAGTCTGATGAAGATGATATCGAGCAGGGAAGAATAAGGTATTGGGGTCCTTATTATCACATCCGTCAACGTGGTTATCCCATCCGTTGCATCAGGGAGATTAACAAATAGCATTATCGCATATTCTTCAGAGGGCGACCCAATCGGGCCGCCCTTTGTTTTATCCCGATAATTAGTTATCTTTACGGGCTATGAACAAAGATAATATCATCATCTCTATCGACCACGTTTCCAAGTGGTTCGGAGACAAGCGCGTCCTGGACGACATCAGCCTCAACATTAAAAAAGGGGAATTCGTCACGATTCTGGGCCCGTCGGGGTGTGGCAAGACCACGACATTGCGCATAATCGCCGGATTTGAAACTCCCGACGAGGGCAGTATTTACATTGATGGTGAACTGATGAACAAGGTGCAGCCGCACAAACGCCCGGTTAACACCGTGTTCCAGCGCTATGCGCTGTTCCCTCATCTGAACGTGTTCGACAACATCGCCTTCGGCCTCAAACTGCAGGGTGTTGCCAAGGACGAGATAGAGAAGCGTGTGATGCGCGTGCTCAAGATGGTCGGCATGACCGATTACGAATGGCGCGATGTCGATTCACTTTCCGGCGGCCAGCAACAGCGTGTGGCCATCGCCCGCGCCATTGTCAACCGACCGGCCGTGCTGCTCCTGGACGAACCCTTGAGCGCATTGGACCACAAGATGCGCAAGGATATGCAGATAGAGCTCAAGCAGATGCACAAGCAGCTGGGCATCACCTTCGTGTATGTGACGCACGATCAGGAGGAGGCGCTTACCCTGAGCGATACCGTGGTTGTGATGAATCACGGTGTGATCCAGCAGATTGGATCTCCGACCGATATCTATAACGAGCCCGTCAATTGCTTCGTGGCCGATTTCATCGGGGAGAGCAATATCTTCAATGCCATTATGGTAGAGGACCGCAAGGTATCGTTTATGGACCACGAGTTCGAGTGCGTTGACGAAGGGTTTGGAGAGAATGTCCCGGTGGATGTAGTTGTACGTCCGGAGGATATCTACATTATGCCCAAGACCGATAAAGGTCAGTTCGACGGGGTGGTATCCAGTTGTATTTTCAAGGGAGTGCACTACGAGATCATAGTCAATACTCCCGACGGATATGAGTTGATGATTCAGGACTACAATCCGTTCGAAGTAGGGATGGAGGTAAGTATGATTATCAAGCCCACCGACATCCAGGTGATGAAGAAAGAGCGTATTTGCAACACTTTCGAGGGCGAGATGATAGACGACACGCACGTAGAGATTCTGGACTGCGAGTTTGAATGCCTCAAACAGGAGGGGATTTCTGCCGGAGACAAGGTTCTGGTCGAGGTCGATTTCGACAAGGTGGAACTGACCGATGACAAGCGTGATGGTACCTGCGAAGGTGACATCAGGTTTATCCTGTACAAAGCAGACCATTACCAGCTTTCGGTCCGTGCTTTGAATAGGGAATATATTTACGTTGACACTCAGGACGTTTGGGAAGACCGCGACATCGTGGGTATCAACATCCGTCCGGAGGATATGCGCATAAAGCTAAAAGAGGCTAAGAGCCAGGCTTAAAGATGGGTAAACTGAGTAATTTCGTCGGAAAGCGCAGCAACTGGAGCATCCCATACGCGGTGTTCCTGATAATCTTTGTTGCGCTGCCTCTGGTGCTGATCATGGGCTATGCCTTCGTGGACGAGGGTGGGGGATTCACCCTGAACAACATCTCCCGCTTCTTCAGCGATTCTGACGCCCTTAGCACCTTTGCGGTCTCTATTGAGATCGCCCTCGAAACCACCGCCATCTGCCTTTTGCTGGGCTATCCGGTGGCGTGGCTTCTGGCCAACAGCAAGTACAACAGCAGCAGCGTTACCATCATCATCTTCATCCTTCCGATGTGGATAAACGCGCTGATGCGTACCCTGGCCACCGCCGACCTTTTCAATATGCTGGGCATCACCCTCGGCAAGGGGACGCTGCTCTTCGGTATGGTATACGACTACCTGCCGTTTATGATTTATCCGATTTATAACGTGCTGCGGCGTATGGATCCCTCATATGCCGAGGCGGCGCAGGACCTTGGCGCAAAGCCTTCCACCGTGTTCGCCAATGTAACCCTGCCTCTCTCGCTGCCGGGCATCACCAGCGGCATAATGATGGTGTTCATGCCCACCGTGAGCACATTCGCCATATCGGAGTTCCTGACAAACAACAAGATCAAACTGTTCGGTACCATCATCCAGGAGAACATCAACTCCTCAATGTGGAACTACGGTGCGGCTTTGTCATTCATAATGCTGATTATTATTGGCCTCACGTCGCTGCTTACCGGCGGTAACGAAGAGGAACACAGTGCGCAGGGAGGGCTCATATAGGCTATGAAGAAGTTTTTCGCACGTCTTTACCTGGGTCTGATACTGCTGTTGCTCTACGCGCCGCTCATCTTCATCGCAGTATCATCGTTTACGGAGAGCAAGGTACTGGGCAACTGGACCGGTTTCTCCACTAAACTCTACAGCAACCTCTTTACCGGCGGAATGCAGGGGAGCGGCCTGATGAATGCGGTTTATAATACGCTCATCATCGCTCTCATCGCGGCATTCGTGTCCACGCTGCTGGGGACACTGGCCGCCATCGGTATCTTCCACTCCCGCGGCCGCGGCAAGAATATGGTGATGTTCCTGAACAACATCCCCATGGTCAATCCAGACGTGATTACCGGTGTGTCGCTGTTCCTGCTGTTCGTATTCCTGGGTATTTCCCAGGGCTATGTATCTGTGGTTCTGGCACATATAACGTTCTGCACGCCGTACGTGGTGCTCAACGTGCTGCCCAAGCTGCACCAGATGAACTCCAAGACCTACGAGGCGGCGCTCGATTTGGGTGCCACGCCTGGTCAGGCGCTTCGCAAGGTGCTCATTCCGCAGCTGATGCCGGGTATGATTACCGGCTTCATACTGGCCTTCACCATGTCGCTGGACGACTTTGCAGTGACCTTCTTTACCCGCGGCACCGTCGGCCTCGAAACCCTTTCGACATTCATCTACACAGACGCTCGCAAAGGCGGCCTTACGCCCGAGCTCAGGCCTCTGATGACAATCATATTTATTGTTGTTTTCGCACTGCTGGTGGTAATCAACATCCGCCAGGAGCGTGCGGCAAAGAAAAAAGCTTCTTTAAAGTAATGAAAAGATTATTTCTCTTTGCAGCTTTGGCTGCAATGCTCTTTATCGGCGGTTGCAAAGCCGACAGGAGCACAGTACTCAAAGTTTACAACTGGTCTGACTACATCGACGAATCGGCCATAGAGGAGTTTGAACAGTGGTATGAAGAGCAGACGGGGGAGAAGGTAAAAGTTATATACCAGACATTCGACATCAACGAGACGATGCTCTCCAAGATAGAGCGCGGCAAGGAGGATTTCGACGTCGTATGCCCCTCCGACTACATTATCGAGCGAATGCTGCAGAACGACCTGCTGCTGCCCCTGAACCGCGATTTCGGCGAGACGCCCAACTATATCGACGAGAACCTTTCGCCCTATATCAGGGCCCAGTTCGACAAGATTGACGGCGGAGACAAGAACGCCAACGACTATGCCGTGGGCTATATGTGGGGCACCACCGGCATCCTTTACAACGCTAAATATGTCACCGACGAGGAGGCATCGACCTGGGATGTCATCTGCAACGAGAAGTTCCGCGACAGAATCTTTATAAAAGACTCACCCAGAGATGTTTACTCCCAAATTATCCTCTATTTGCACCAGAAGGACATAGAGGAGGGGAGGGTCACTATGGACCAGTTGATGAAGTACACCAATGAAGAGGACATCGCTGCCGTGGAGACCTATATGAAGCGTGCAAAAGAGCTTGTAGCGGGCTGGGAGGCCGATTTTGGTAAGGACCAAATGACGCAGGAGCTCGGCTGGGTCAACCTGACCTGGAGCGGCGATGGCGTATGGGCAATCCAGGAAGCCAAGGAAGTCGGGGTAGACCTTCGATATGTTTGTCCTAAGGAGGGCTTTACTGTGTGGTTCGACGGCTGGGTAATCCCCAAATACGCCCAGAATGTGAAGGCTGCCAACTACTGGATCAACTTTATGAGCCGTCCCGACATCGTGATCCGCAACGTGGATGCAACCGGCTATGTGTCAGTTTCCGGTGCACCTGAAGTAATGGATGAATTCACCGACGAAAGCCTGGAGCCGATAGACGTCAGCTATTTCTTCGGCCCTTCGGCAACTGCCGTCCGCCTGGATCCCGTGCTTTATCCCGACAAGGAAACCATTGCACGCAGTACAATGGAGCACGACTGGGGCGAGCATACCGCCGACCTGGTGTCCATGTGGTCCCGCGTCAAGGGTAACACCATGAATATTTCCACGATTATTATTCTGGCGGTTGCCGCACTTGCAGTCATTCTGCTGTTGGTTTCCCGTATGCGCAAATCCAAATCATCGAGGAGACCCAACAAATACAGCGGTAAAAATGCCCGTAAGCGCAGATAAATGATTTATGCTCACTTTTTACACAATTTATATTATGTAAAATAGGGTAAATCGAATGTCCCCTTTCATGGACGAAGAATTGAATATAAACAATATGCCGCTGGCAGAACGGATGCGACCGACAACACTCGATGAGTTTGTCGGTCAGCAGCATTTGCTGGGTCCCGGCGCGGTCATCCGCAAGATGATCGAAAGCGGCAATATGTCTTCGTTCATTCTTTGGGGTCCTCCGGGCTGCGGCAAGACTACACTGGCCAGAATAATTGCCAAGACGCTGGACCGCGAATTCTACACCCTCTCCGCAGTTACCAGCGGCGTCAAGGATGTACGCGAGGTCATAGCCAAGTCCTCCAGTGGCCGTATGTTCAACGTCCACGGCGCTCCTATACTGTTTATAGACGAGATTCACCGTTTCAACAAATCGCAGCAGGACGCGCTTCTGGGCGCGGTTGAAAGCGGCGTCGTGGTGCTTATCGGCGCCACTACGGAGAATCCTTCTTTCGAGGTAATCAGCCCGCTGCTGTCGCGCTGCCGTGTGTATGTATTCAAATCACTGGAAGTCAATGATTTGGATACGCTTCTACAGCGCGCCTTGGCTCAGGATGAACTGCTTAAAACGCTGAAAATCAAGGTTGTAGAAACCGAGGCGCTCTTCCGTTTCAGTGGCGGCGACGGCCGCAAACTGCTGAATATCTTGGAGTTGGTGGTTATGAACCAAATCTCCGCCAAAGAGATTGTGATTGACAATCAGGTAGTTACCGACACCCTTCAGGAAAACATCGCCCTCTATGACAAGAACGGCGAGCAGCACTACGACATAATATCGGCCTTTATCAAAAGTATGCGCGGCAGCGACCCCAACGGCGCCATTTACTGGATGGCGAGGATGCTGGCCGGCGGCGAAGACCCGTTGTTTATCGCCCGCCGAATGCTGATACTGGCCAGCGAGGATGTCGGCCTGGCCAATCCCAACGCCGCCCTGCTGGCCCAGAGCTGCTTTGACGCTGTGCACCAGGTCGGAATGCCGGAAGCCCGCATCATTCTGGCCGAGACCTGCATCTATCTGGCAACTTCGCCCAAGAGCAACAGTGCCATAACCGCCATCGACAGCGCTATGGCGGCAGTGGAGAATGGCACTCCCCTGCCCGTTCCGTTGCATCTGCGCAACGCCCCGACCAAACTGATGAAGGACCTTGGCTACGCCAAGGATTATAAGTATGCCCACAGTTTCGAGGGCAATTTTGTGGATCAGGAGTTCCTTCCGGAAGAGATTTCCGGCACCAAATTCTACGATCCGGGCGAGAATACTAAAGAAAACTCCCTAAGAGAGCATTTAAGGCGTCTCTGGGGCGATAAATACAAATATTGATATGGGACGCCGCAGAGAGAAACCATTGCTTGAAAACGTCCTTATAGAGGCCGTAGCGGCGGAGGGCAACTGTCTTGCCCACGTCGACGGCAAGGTGCTGTTCGTACCGCTTACCGTGCCGGGCGACGTGGTGGACGTGCAGGTGCGCAAGGCTCGCAAAGGTTTTATGGAGGGATACGTGAAGCGACTGGTGACTCCATCGCCCGACCGGCTGAAGCCGGTTTGCAAGCACTACGGCGAATGCGGCGGCTGCAAATGGCAGATTCTCCCCTATCAGATGCAGCTCGAGGCCAAACAGCAGCAGGTCGTGGACCAGCTGGAACGCATCGGGCACCTGAAACTGCCGGCCGTCTCGCCCATTCTCGGCAGCGAAAAGGAATATTTATACCGCAACAAACTCGAATTCACCTTCTCGTCGCGGCGGTGGATACTTCGCGGCGAAGATCCCGAATCGGTGGCGCCTGCCGACCGCTGCGGCCTGGGCTTCCACGTCGGCGGAATGTTCGACAAGGTGCTGGACCTCGAATACTGCCATCTTCAGGACGAGCCGTCCAATGCCTTGCGCAATTTTATCAAGCGGTATGCGATTTCGCACGGCCTGTCGTTCTTCGACCTTCGCGAACAGACGGGCCTGTTGCGCAATATGGTGCTCCGCACCGCCTCCACCGGAGAGATAATGCTGACGGTGGCCTTTGGCCCCGAGGCTGCTGAATATGCCACCGCCGGTGGCGATGACGCCGACCCCGTAGCGGTATCTGAACGCACCCTCCTGCCCGGCTCGCCGGCCGCGGAGATGCTGGATACTATTATTAAAGAATTTCCTCAAATCACTTCGCTTAACTATGTGATTAACAGTAAGCGAAATGATACGTTCAATGACTTGGTGACCCACGTTTGGGCTGGCCGCGACTGTATCTACGAGCAGATGGAGAATCTGCGGTTCAAGATAGGCCCCAAATCGTTCTATCAGACCAACAGTGCCCAGGCTTACCGCCTCTACTCCACTGTCCGTAGGTTTGCTTTAGATAAAGAGGGACTTGCTACTGATAGTAAGTATGTTGGTGTAGATGAAAAGCCTGTGATTTACGATTTGTATACAGGTACAGGCACCATTGCGCTGTTCCTCTCTGCAATGGCCTCCAAAGTAGTCGGAATCGAGTATGTGCCCGAGGCTATCGAGGATGCCAAGAGTAATGCAAGTCTTAATGGAATCACCAATGCAGTCTTCTATGCAGGCGATATGAAAGATGTTCTAAATAGTTCTTTCATAGATGATAATGGTAAACCATCTATAGTTGTACTTGACCCTCCTCGCGCCGGTATACATCCCGATGTGGCCGAGGTTTTGATGGCCGCCTCCCCCGCCCGGATCATTTATGTCAGCTGCAATCCCGCCTCGCAGGCACGCGATCTGGCGATTATGGCCGACAAATACGATATATTGGCAGTCCAGCCGGTGGATATGTTCCCCCAGACTCATCACGTAGAAAACGTCGTATATATGGCTTTGCGACGCGGTGTCTAAATTCAAACATGTATGTTACAAGAGTTGAATAATAATACAATATGTGCGCAGGCCACTTCAGTTGGCCAGGGCGCCATTTCGCTAATCAGGGTCAGTGGTCCCGATGCCCTGCAATTGGTTTCCAAGGCATTTGTTTCCCGCAAGGGACGCAAATTGGAAGAGATGCACGGGTACACTATGTGCCTGGGCTCTTTTACCAATGAGTCGGGAACCGTGCTTGACGATGTTGTGGCAGCTGTTTACCGTGCTCCGGAGTCCTATACGGGCGAAGATATGGTGGAAATATCCTGTCATGCCTCCCCTTACATAGTGTCTGAGATCATCAGGGTACTTGTCGATCTTGGCTGTCGCTATGCCGAGCCGGGTGAGTTTACCCGCCGTGCCTTCTTAAATGGTAAAATGGACCTTGCTCAGGCAGAGGCTGTTGCCGATGTTATCGCAAGTGAAACTGAAGCTTCTCATAAGATAGCCATGCAGCAGCTCAAAGGCGGTTTTTCCAACGAACTTGCCCGGATGCGTACCCAGTTGCTCAAGATTGTCTCTCTAATGGAGCTGGAGTTGGATTTCAGCGAAGAAGATGTCGAGTTTGCCGACCGCGGTGAGCTGCGCGAACTGCTTGACAAAGCCACCGCCCATATATCTGAACTTATATCAAGTTTTAAATTAGGCAATGCTATTAAAAATGGTGTGCCAGTGGCGATTGTCGGTGCTACGAATACCGGTAAAAGTACCCTTCTGAACGCTCTGCTTGGCGAAGACCGCGCCATTGTGTCGTCCATTGCCGGCACCACCCGCGACACCATAGAAGACACCGTCAATCTCGACGGTATCCTCTTCCGGTTCATTGATACTGCAGGTATCCGCCGCACTTTGGAGACCATCGAGATAGCCGGTATCGAGCGTACATACTACAAAATCAAGCAGGCTTCTGTGGTGCTTTTGGTACTTGACTATACCCGCCAGGATGATTTTGAGGAATCTATCAATAACTTAAGTACTAATTTAAGCAGCAAGGATAAAACACTTATTATACTTGTAAATAAGATTGATGAAAAGCCGGTTGTGGTGACTAATATCTTCGAAGCAGAGGCGGCTGGTACCGTGACTCCGGAGGACGATATCAGCAAGGTCTGCGATACGGTATCCGAGCTTGCCGCCGCCAGCGGTCTCTCCCCCATGGCTATTCTGCCGATTTCGGCCAAGAACAACATCGGCCTCGACGAGCTTCGCACAATGCTGGCCAACAGCCAGAATGCCGTCCACTGCGGCAGCGAGGGCGTGCTGGTCTCCAACATCCGCCACTACACCGCCTTGAAGGAGGCATATGAGGCGCTGCTTAAGGCAAAAGTAGCTCTCGACGAACGTCAGCCCAGCGATCTGGTCTCCCAGGATATCAGGGAAGCCCTATACTCCATCGGCACCATCGTGGGCGAAATCTCCACCGACGAAGTCCTCGACAACATCTTCAAGAACTTCTGCATCGGCAAGTAAATCAATTAGTTATATATTTTCAAGCAAAGCTTTACTTTAAGTTAATTGCATCATAATTAGCTTAAAGTGAACAATGCCAACAGTTGGATTGATTACTTCCATTCTTCTGATTCCATACTTGTTTTTCGCTTGTTTGAGCCTATTCTGTCACAGTGTTTGTCACAAA
>JAFZBQ010000110.1 GCA_017561665.1 Bacteroidales bacterium
GCACGCATCGAGGCCGGCATCCTCTCCGTGCTGGAGCAGACTCCTCCGGAGCTCTATTCCGACATCGTGGACAAGGGTATCTTCCTCACCGGCGGCGGCGCCCTGCTCAAGGGTATCGACCAGCGCTTCTCCAAGAAGATCAACATCCCGTTCCACGTTTCCGAGGATCCTCTCCGCAGCGTGGCACGCGGTACCTGCGCCGCCCTCAAGAACATCGACAAGTATCCGTTCCTGATGAGATAACGGCACCGGATGGACTATAATTCCCGTTCATACAAGCAGTTGCTGACCATCGGCACCTTCATTATACTGGAGGTCATCTCCATCATAATGATAGCCGAGAACAGCATCCTGCAGAGGTATCTTATTCTGGACGGGATAAGGTCCACCCAGGTATTCTTCTGGAAAAGAAGCGAAAGCGTGCGCGACTTCTTCAGCCTGCGCGCCTACAACCAGGCGCTGCAGGAGGAGAATGCGCAGCTGCGCGGCAAACTCTCGCAGATACAGTATCTGCAGGAGACAAAGGCTGTTACCGATTCCACTCAGGGACTTTACACGTGGATTCCCGCCAGCATCATCAAGAACAACCCCAACAAGCAGCACAACTATCTCATCCTGAACCGCGGCGCCAAGGACGGCGTCGAGACCGAGATGGGCGTGGTGACCCACAACTCCATCATCGGAGTCGTTGGGGCGGTGAGCGAGAATTACTGCTACGTAATCTCCTTCCTGAACAAGAGCCAGAAGGCCAGCGCCATGATTGCCGGTACCACCGACTTCGGACTGCTGACCTGGAACGGCGTGGACGGCAGCGGGGCTACCCTGTCGCACGTTCCGCTCTCCAGTACCGCCGCGGTGGGTGACACTGTGTGCACCAGTGGCTACTCCACCATATACCCTCCCGACATTCCTGTCGGCACCATCACTGATGTCTATGCCGTCAGCGGTATGTATAAGGATATGGACGTGGATCTGTTCCAGGATATCCGCAGCCTCAAATATGTCTACATAGTACAACGGCATCATCAGGACGAAATTGACGAGTTGAGCCAGAACGCCAAAAATATCAAGTAGGAATGCCGACATATCTCCGCCAGATAATCATTTACGCCGTGGTGATCCTGATGCAGATCATCATAAACAACTATGTCAATCTGGGACCGCTGATCTATGTCTGCTTCATCCCGCTGCTGATAATTTACCTGCCGCTGGACCAGAAACCCTACCTGTCGCTCATCATCGCATTCGGACTGGGCCTTATTATCGACATCCTCTCCGACGGCGTGCTGGGCCTCAACGCCGGTGCCGCAACCCTTGTCGCGCTGGTGTACAGGCCGTTGTTCTATCCGGTATTCCAGAAGAACAACTACAGCAAGAAGTATATACCGCCCGTACGCGAGAGCGATATCTGGCACCATATCCTGTATATGCTCATTATCCTGGCAATATACTTCCTGTTCTACATCACCTTCGACGGCCTTACCAAGACCACCCTGCTGGTATCGGGCCTGAGATATCTGGTGAACATTGCGGTAAACCTTGCCCTTGCGACCATCATTGACCTGACCCTATTCAACCGATGAGCCGTCGCAACAAGATATT
The DNA here is from genome assembly GCA_017561665.1 of Bacteroidales bacterium. GTDB lineage: Bacteria > Bacteroidota > Bacteroidia > Bacteroidales > UBA932 > Equibacterium. Next base: position 1,603 of record JAFZBQ010000110.1, read on the forward strand.
GCTGGTGCTTTTCGTAATCTTTGCGGTAATGGCCGTAAGGCTGTTTTCCATACAGATTATCCAGAAGAAATACCGCGAAAGCGCCGACAACAACGCCCTCAAATACGTCACCATATACCCCGCCCGCGGCCGCATCCTGGACCGCTACGGCAACACCATCGTAGAGAACAAGATCACCTACGACATAATGGTCACGCCGCGTCAGGTAGAGGAGTTCGACACCCTGGCCATCTGCCGTATATTCGGCCTGGACCAGGATTTCGTAAGGGAGAAATTCGACTATTACAAGGCCAATTCGCGCAAGATCGGCTTCGGCAGCATGCCATTCCTCAAGCAGGTCAGCAGCGAACAGTTCAACGCTTATGCAGAGAGGGCTTTCCTCTTTCCCGGTTTCGATGCGATTGCCCGTACCGCCAGGGTCTATCCGGTGAATGCCGGCGGTAATCTTATCGGATACGTATCGGAAGTTGACCGCGACTACATAGAGAAGCATCCCGACTACCGCAGCGGCGACTATGCCGGCAAAACGGGCCTCGAAAGGGCCTACGAAAGCCGGCTGAGCGGCGAGAAAGGCTACACGGTTTATTACCGGGACGCCAACGGCCGCATCAAGGGACATTATGAAGACGGCGCCGCCGACAAGGATGCGGTGGCCGGCAGCGACATCACCACCACAATAGATGCCCAGCTCCAGGCATACGGCGAGACGCTGATGCGTAACAAGGTGGGCAGCGTGGTGGCCATAGAGCCCTCTACAGGCGAGATACTGACACTTATCTCCAGCCCCGGTATCGATGTGAGCCAACTTGCTGAAATCAACAAATACTACAAAGAGATCAGCGAGAACCCCTACAACCCGATGTTCAACCGCACCGTGCAGAGCGCGCAGCCTCCGGGATCGGTGTTCAAACTGGTCAACGGCCTGATCGGCCTTCAGGAAGGGGTGCTGCATCGTGAAACCCGCTACCCGTGTGCCCGCGGCTACACCAACGGCAAGGTTCACGTGGGTTGCCACGGCCACGCCTCTCCCATCAATCTGCCGCAGTCCATCGCGATGTCGTGCAATGCATATTACTGCTACGTGCTTCGCACCATCCTGGATAATAAGAAATACGCCAACATAGAGGAATCTTTCAACAAGTGGCGCGAATATGTCACCAGTTTCGGTTTCGGCCAGAAACTCGGCAGCGACGTCCCTTACGAGCTGGGCGGCAACGTTCCAACGGTGAACACCTATAACAAGCTTCACGGCAAGGGTCGCTGGAAATCCCTCTCCATCATCTCCCTTTCAATAGGACAGGGCGAGCTGGGCTGCACTCCGCTGCATCTGGCCAACTTCTGCGCCACGATAGCCAACCGCGGCTGGTTCTACACTCCCCATATGATCAAGGGCGACGAGGAGCATCCGCTGGATTCGGCCTACACGGTCAAGAATTATCCAATGGTGGAAGAGAAATATTTCCCGCTTATTGTAGAGGGTATGAATATGTCGGTCTACGGTGACGGCGGCACCAGCCACGTGGCACAGGTTCCCGGCGTGAACATGTGCGGCAAGACCGGTACGGCCCAGAACCCGCACGGCGACGACCACTCGGTGTTCATCTGCTTTGCCCCCAAGGACAATCCCAAGATTGCCGTGGCGGCATATATAGAAAACGGCGGTTTCGGCGCCACCTGGGCGGCTCCCATCGCCTCGCTGATTGTTGAAAAATACCTCAACGGCGAGATTGCCGACAGCCGCAAGGAACTTGAAACCCGCGTCAAGAACGGCTACCTGCTTAATAAAGTGCCCGTAAGGAAAAGGAAGAGATAATGAACCGCCGCAGAAATCCATATCGCAATCTTGACTGGACTCTGATAGGGTGCTGGCTTGCGCTGGTGCTTTTCGGGTGGATCAACATATTCTCCGTGTTGCACGGAGAAAACCATAACATTTTCGATTTCAGCCAGAAATACGGAATGCATTTCGTATGGATATGCATCTCCCTGGTTACCGCAGTATTGATAATCCGGGTGATACCGGCCGCCTTCTGGCAGGGAATATCGTGGATTGCATACGCAGGCGTGATACTATTGCTGCTGGCAACCCTGGCGCTGGGAGTGAGCAGCCACGGTTCCCAGGCCTGGATATCGATAGGCAGTTTCCGGTTGCAGCCGGCAGAATTCTCTAAAATCACCACGTCGCTGGCGCTGGCGGCGTTGATGAGCAAGTACGGTTTCACACTCAAGAGTATGCCCAATATCCTCAAGGTGGCCGGCTTGCTGTTGCTGCCGATGGCCCTCATCCTGCTGGAAAAGGAGACCGGCAGCGTACTGGTCTACGTCGGCTTCCTGGTAGTGCTGTTCCGCGAAGGTATGTCGGGCTGGATCCTGGCAATCGGCTTTCTGATTGTGCTGGAATTTATACTGACCATCATCACATCGCCATACATAGCGATGGTGGTGGGCCTGGCCATTTTCCTGCTGGTCTTTTTCTTCAAGAAAGAAGAATACATCCTGGGCGGCCTGGTCACTGTGCTCACTTGCGTGGCACTGGCCTTTTTGCCCAAGGTGCTTGAAATAGAATCTGTTGCGGCCGTCAATCCGCTGCCGGCACATGCCTGGCTGGCCATCGTTGCCAGTGCCGTGTCGGTATTCTTCATACTGCGGCTCATCATCCGCTATCCCCGAAAGACGTTCGAGCGAAACGCCTTCATTGTGCTGCTGTGCGGCATATTGTTCGTGCTCTCGGTGCAGTTCTTCTACAACAAGGTGCTGCAGGACCACCAGCGCAACCGAATCGACGTGTTCCTGGGACTGGTAGATGACCCCAAGGGCGTCGGCTACAACCTGCACCAGTCAATGGTGGCCATCGGTTCTGGCGGTTTTGCCGGCAAGGGTTTTATGAAGGGCACCCAGACCAGCCTGGGTTACGTTCCGGAGCAGGAAACCGACTTCATCTTCTGCACAATCGGCGAGGAATGGGGCTATCTGGGAGCATTGTTCATCCTGGCGCTCTATATGGCCATAATCTTCCGCATCATAATAATGGCCGACAAGGCCAAGGATTCTTTTACCCGGATATTCGGTTATTGCGTGGCGATGTGCATCGCCGTGCACGTAGTCATAAATATCGGCATGACCATAGGCTTGATGCCGGTCATCGGCATCCCGCTGCCGTTCTTGAGCTACGGCGGCAGTGCGCTGCTGGCCTTTACGGTGATGCTGGCGATATTCATCAAACTGGAATTCGACGACAGAAAAATATAGAAATATATAAATATGGATTTTGCTCAGAGACATATCGGCCCGCGCGAGGGACAGCTGGCAGAGATGCTGGCCAGATTGGGGGTTGCTTCGCTTGAAGAACTTTGCGCCCGGACGGTGCCGGAGGACATAATGCTCAAAGAGAATTTACCGCTGGAAAAGGCAGTATCGGAAGGCGAATATCTAAGCCGTCTTGGCGACATCGCCGCCGCCAACAAACGCTTCACCTCGCTTATCGGAATGGGCTGGTACCGCACCGCCACTCCCAGTGTGATTGCGCGCAACATCTTTGAAAATCCCTCCTGGTACACCTCCTACACTCCTTATCAGGCCGAAATTTCCCAGGGCCGCCTGGAAGCTTTGATGATTTTCCAGACGATGATAACCTCGATGACAGGTTTCAACCTGGCCAACTGCTCCATGCTGGACGACGCCACCGCCACGGCGGAGGCCATGCGGATGATGTACAACCTTCGCCCGCGCGAAGCAGTGGCCGCCGGCCGCAACCTGCTGTTCATCGATTCCAACATCTTTCCCAACGTGCTCTCGGTGCTTCAGACACGCGCCGAGGCGCTGGGTATCGATCTGGAGATCGGCGATTACGAGAACCATATCCTCAAGGACCGCTGCTTTGGCGCCATCCTGCAATACCCCGCCGCCAACGGCGAGGTCCGCGACTATTCCGCTTTCTGCGAGAAGGCGCACGGCCGCGGCATGCTTGTCACCGCCTATTGCGATTTGCTTTCGCTGGCGCTTCTCAAGGAGCCGGCTGCATGGGGTGCCGACATCGCGGTGGGCAGCGCCCAGCGCTTTGGCCTGCCGATGGGCTTCGGCGGCCCGGGTGTTGGCTTTATGGCAACCCGCGACGAATACAAACGCTTTTTGCCCGGCCGTATCATAGGCGCCTCCAAGGACCGACTGGGCCGCACAGCATACCGTCTGGCGCTGCAGACCCGCGAGCAGCATATCAAGCGCGAACGTGCCACATCCAACATCTGCACTGCATCGGCCCTGATGGCGATTATGTCGGGTATGTATGCCGCCTGGCACGGCAGCGAAGGAATCCGCGCCATCGCCTCAAACGCCGCAGGTTACGCCAGGCTGTTTGCACGCGCGCTGCAGAAGAACGGCTACATCCTGGCCACAAAAGAGTTTTTCGACACGATAGAGATTCACGCACCCAATGTGGACGCCATCCGCGCCAGGGCGCTGGAACGCGGCATCAACCTGTTCTATCCCGACGGCGAGAGCGTCCGCATCAGTTTTGACGAACTCTCCTGCGACAGTGAGATCGCCAAGTTGTGCGAAATCTTCCAGGTAAAGGTAGTGGATTCACCTGCCGCCAGCGGTTTCATGGCCCGCGAGAGCGGCTTCCTGACGCAGCCGATATTCGGCCTGTATCACAGCGAGACCGCGATGATGCGCTACATCAAGAGCCTGGAGCGACGCGACATATCCCTCACCCACTCCATGATTCCACTGGGCAGCTGCACCATGAAACTGAACGCCGCCACCGAGATGATGCCCCTTTCCTGGCGCGAATTTGCCGACGTGCATCCATACGCCCCGGCAAATCAAGTGGCAGGAACCCTTCAGATTATCTCCGAACTGGAGCACGACCTGGCGGTGATCACCGGCTTTGACGCCTGCTCCCTGCAGCCCAACAGCGGCGCCGCGGGAGAATACGCCGGACTTATCACCATCCGCAACTACTTCAAGGCAAAAGGCCAGACCCGGCGAAAAGTGATGCTGATACCGGCATCGGCGCATGGCACAAATCCGGCATCGGCCACGATGGCGGGATTCGACATACAGACGGTCGATTTTGACGAAAACGGCGACACCAAGGTCGATTCCCTGGAACAGATGGCCGCAGCCGCCGGCGAGAGCCTGGCAGGCCTGATGATTACATATCCCTCCACCAACGGCATCTTCGAAGAGAAAATCAGGCAGATTGTCGAAATAATCCACCGCTACGGCGGTCTGGTATATATGGACGGCGCAAATATGAACGCCCAGGTGGGCATCACCAGCCCCGGCCATATCGGAGCCGATGTGTGCCATCTGAACCTGCACAAGACTTTCGCGATGCCTCACGGAGGCGGCGGTCCCGGCGTAGGTCCCATCTGCTGCACCAAGGCCTTGGCACCTTACCTTCCCGGCCATCCGGTGGTGGCGGAGTGCGGCGGCCACGGCATGAGTGCGGTGGGCAGCGCCCCCTACGGCAGCCCGCTGCTGCTGGTCATCACCCACGCCTACATCAAGATGCTGGGCCCAGACGGCCTCAAGAAGGCCAGCCAGATGGCCATCCTCAACGCCAATTATATGTCGGCGGTGCTGGAGCCCGAGTTCAGCACCCTCTATCATGGTTTCGGCGGCCGCGTGGCTCACGAGTGCATCATCGACCTGCGTCATTTCAAGGCTGAATACGGCGTTGACGCCACCGACGTGGCAAAGCGCCTGATGGACTTCGGCTTCCACGCCCCTACCCTGAGTTTCCCCGTGCACGAAACGCTGATGGTGGAACCCACCGAGAGCGAGCCCAAAGAGGAGCTGGACCGCTTTGCAGAGGCTATGAAGACCATCAAGGCCGAGTGCGAAGCTATCAAGGCCGGCAAACTGGATGCCGCCGACAATCCCTTGAAGATGGCGCCCCACACCGCAGAAGAGTGCTGCTCCGACTCCTGGAGCCATCCTTATGGCAGGGAAGTTGCTGCATATCCCCTGGACTGGATCAGGGAGAATAAATTCTGGCCCGCCTGCGCCCGCGTGGACAACGGCTTGGGAGACCGCAACCTGATTGCAAATCTTTAGACTTATGATGAATCTGTTATACGTTAATTGGGACGTCAATCCCATACTGCTGCAGATAGGCCCCCTGGCCATCCGGTACTACTCGCTGCTGTTCGTGGCGGGATTCCCCCTGGGCTACTGGATGGTGGCAAAGATGTACAAGCGTGAGGGCAAGAACACCAACCTTTTGGAACCGCTGCTCTACGCCCTGCTGCTGGGTACCATCGTGGGTGCCCGTTTGGGCCACTGCCTGTTCTACGAGCCCGAGTACTATCTGAAGAACCCTGTCGAAATACTCAAGGTATGGCACGGCGGCCTTGCCAGCCACGGCGGCGCTATAGGTGTGCTGCTGGCCATCTGGTGGTATGCAAACCGCTACGGCAAGAAAAACAACTTCGACTTTATGTGGCTGCTGGACCGCCTGGTGATAGCCATCTGCTTTGCCGGCTGCCTGATCCGCCTTGGCAATCTGTTCAACTCCGAGATATTCGGCGGCAGCACCAATCTGCCCTGGGGCTTCAAGTTCCTGCGCAGCCAGCAATGGATTGCCGAATACGGCCCGGCCGTGAACCCGCCAGACGGCGTCGCTTGCCACCCCACCCAGATATATGAGGCGTTGAGCTACCTGCTGCTGGGATTCTTCCTGCTGTGGGTATATTGGAAAAAGGCCGATAAGGTTTACAAAGGCTGGATATTCGGCGTATTCCTCATCGTCCTGTTCGGCGTCCGTTTCCTCATCGAGTTCATCAAGAACGACCAGGTCGGCTTCGAGAGCGGTATGATGTTTAATATGGGCCAGCTGCTCAGCGTGCCGTTCATCATCGCCGGCATCGTGATACTGGTAATCAGTTATAAGAAGAAGCGCCCGATGCTTATGATTTCCAAGCCGGAAGAGCCCAAGGAAAAGGGGCCGCGCATGTCGCACGCCAAACGTATGGCGGCCGGAATGAAACAGTAACGATATGCTGATAGAGAGCCCCACAACTGCCTGGAAGGACTACGAACTTATCGACTGCGGCGACTTCTGCAAGCTGGAGCGGTTCGGCAAATATATTACCATCCGACCCGAGCCCAAGGCGCTCTGGAAGAAGAGTATGTCCGATGCCGAATGGATGAAGATGGCCCACACCCAGTTCATCCCGGGCGGCGGTTTCTCCACCGCCGGCCAGCAGGACAGCGGCTCGTGGAAAACGCTGAAGAAGATGGACGAGCAGTGGCCGATTGTCTATCAGCCACTGGGCATCACCCTTCGAATGGGAATGACATCGTTCAAGCACGTCGGGGTATTCCCCGAGCAGGCGCCCAACTGGGACTACATATACAAGAACACACGCCGTTTGTTGAATGCCGGACGTGAGGAGACACCCGGTCAAGCCGGGTGTGACGGGGGTGACTGCCGCAGTACTACGGGGGCTGAAGGCAGCAGTCGTCATGGCCGGCCTGACCGGCCATCTCAGCCCGTAAAGGTGCTCAACCTTTTTGCATACACCGGCGGGGCTTCGCTGGCAGCCCGCAAGGCTGGGGCCGACGTCACCCATCTCGACTCCGTGAAGCAGGTTGTCACCTGGGCGCGTCAGAATATGGAGCTCAGCCGCCTGGATTCCATCCGCTGGGTGGTGGAAGACGCCCTCAAGTTTGTCCGCCGAGAAGCTCGGCGCGGCAACACCTATCAGGGCATAATGCTGGACCCGCCCGCATACGGCCACGGCCCCGACGGTGAAAAATGGAAACTTGACGACTGTCTCTACGAGATGCTGTGCCTGGTAGGCCAGATTCTCGCCCCAAAAGACAGTTTCCTGATACTGAACCTCTACGCCAACGGCTACTCCTCTCTGCTGGCCGACACCGCCGTCCGCAGCGCATTGAATCTGAAAGAGGATGCCGATGTGAGCTGCGGAGAGCTGGTTCTGCGCGATTCTTTTGGCAAAGCACTGCCTTTAAGCGTCTTTGCCCGCGTAAAAAAGTAGTATAATTGAATTATTTATTACTTTTGCAGTCCGCGCCCGACGCGACGGACTTGAAAATTCTAACCTAATACAATATGCAGAACATTTCAAACTACGATTTCACTGGCAAGAGAGCCATCGTGAGAGTCGACTTCAACGTTCCGTTGAACGAAAAATTCGAAATCACAGACGACACCCGCATCCGTGCAGCCATCCCTACCCTCAAGAAGGTTCTTGAGAAAGGCGGTTCGCTGATTATCATGTCCCACCTGGGCCGTCCCAAGGGTGTAGAGGCTAAATATTCTCTCAAGCACATCATCGCTGCTGTAGAAGAGAAGCTCGGCGCCAAGATCCAGTTTGCAGATGATTGCATGAAGGCCGATGCACAGGCAGCGGCCCTGAAACCCGGCGACGTGCTGCTGCTCGAAAACCTCCGCTTCTACGCAGAGGAAGAGGGCAAGCCCAGAGGCCTCAAGGACGACGCTACCGACGAAGAGAAGAAGGCTGCAAAGGCCGCCGTTAAGGCCAGCCAGAAGGAGTTCGTCAAGAAGCTCGCTTCCTATGCCGACTGCTACATCAACGACGCCTTCGGTACCGCACACCGTGCACACGTCTCCACAGCCCTCATCGCAGAA
>JAFZBQ010000111.1 GCA_017561665.1 Bacteroidales bacterium
GCGGAGACTCTGTCCCGGACGGATGACTTTTTTGGCACTGATGCCGTTGAGTTTGCAGAGTTTTGCCACGGTAGTGCCGTGTTTGGATGCAATCTTGCCCAAAGTGTCGCCGTTGCGAACCTTGTAATACTGTGCCTGCTTGGCAGCAGCCACCGCAGCCTTGGCCTCAGCTTCCTGCTTCTCACTCTGACCGTAGTGGGAGTAGATATTGAAATAATCTTTCTTGAGGGTGAACAAAGACTCCCGCAGGGCGCCGTGTTCAAATTCAATTATGCGTTCCGGGTCAAAGGCCTGTCCCTTGTAGCGGGTCTCGAAATGGAGATGGGGGCCGGTGCTGCGGCCGGTGCTGCCGCCAAGGCCGATTACCTCGCCCGCCTTGACCGGCTCGCCCGGAATCACAAGACGCTTTGAGAGATGGCCGTAGTAGGTCTCCAGGCCGTTGGAGTGACGCACTACAATCAGGTTGCCGTAGCCGCCGGTTTTGGTGCCGGAAGAGAGGCGCACCACGCCGTCGAAAGCAACCCGCACGCTGTCGCCCGTCTCAAGCGGCAGATCCACGCCTGTATGGGGACGCCTGTGGCGCCATTTGAACCCGGAGTGAACCTTGGTCTGATAGGGAACTTTGAAGCCGTGGGTCTCGTCTACCAGCAGGATATCGACCTCGGCCGGAATGGAATCTTTGGGATAACCTGCGTATGCATGAAGGGCCTCGGTGTCCCACCATCGGTCATAGACAGAAAGGCTGTCGATGCCGGGTCTCGGGTAGGTGAGATACTCCCAGGTCTGGTTGTCGTAGAGGATTACGTCGGTATATTTATCTCCGGTATGGAGTGTGTCGACGGCGATTCTGGGGCCGGTCTCCACCAGGGTGGTGTCGGCTACATCCTGCATGTCATCTTCGTCATCCGGGTCAATCTGGGCGAAGGCTGGCAGTGTCAAAACCGTCAACAGTATAGAGAATATTATTTTTTTCATTGAGCGGAAAACGGGTTTCGAACCCGCGACCTTCGGCTTGGGAAGCCGACGCTCTACCAACTGAGCTACTTCCGCAAATTTCTTCGAAATTTGCGGCGATATCGGCTGCGCCTCGGCAAAAACAGCAAGCTGTCTCTGCACTCTGCTTGCACGATATCTCCGCAGTTTTCTCTCGTCGCAAAAGTAGTACCATTTTTGATAAATTCAAAAGAATTGGTAACTTTACAAAGATATCCGCTTAGCGAAATAACAATCATAAATAATACCAGATTATGTTAAAACCTAAAAAAGTCATTGACGCTTTCAAAAAGAATTTTCCGCGCGAAAAGTTCAGTTATTTCACCTCTCCCGGCCGTATCAACCTCATCGGCGAGCACACCGACTACAACGGCGGTTTCGTGCTTCCGGCAGCAGTGGACAAGGGCATCAGCCTGGCAATCGCACCCAACGGCACAAACAAGGTGAACGCCTATTCCATGGATTATGCAGAGAAACTGTCGTTCGGTGTTGACGACAAGAAGAAACCGGCTCAGCAGTGGGCCTGCTACATCTACGGCGTGGTTCAGGAGATGAAGAAACGCGGCGCACAGCCCGGCGGTTTCGACTGCGCATTCGGCGGCGATGTCCCCCTGGGCGCCGGAATGTCCTCTTCCGCAGCTCTCGAGAGTGTCTTCGGCTATGCAATAAATTCTCTCTTCAAACTCGGCTTCAAGCGCGAGGAACTGGCAAAGATCGGCCAGATGACGGAGCACAACTACGTGGGCGTCAACTGCGGTATCATGGACCAGTTCGCCTCCCTGATGGGCAAGGAGGGCAAGGTGATCCGTCTGGACTGCCGCAGCCTCAAATACAAGAGGGTTCCCTTCAATCCCAAGGGCTACAAGATCGTCCTCATCGACACAATGGTCAAGCACAACCTGGCCAGCGGCGAATACAACGTGCGCCGCGCCCAGTGTGAAGCCGGCGTAGCCGCCATCAAGAAAGATCATCCGAATGTCGAACTGCTCCGCGACGTGCCGCCGGCACTGCTGGAGGAGTACAAGGACAAACTCGACCCGATGGTTTACAAGCGCTGCTCTTTCGTGGTCAAGGAATCTCCGCGCCTGCTCTCCGGTTGCCGCGACCTGGCAAAGAACGACATCCCCGCTTTCGGCAAGAAGATGTTCGAAACCCACGACGGTCTCTCCAAAGACTATGGCGTAAGCTGCGAGGAGCTTGACTTTATCGTGGATGTAGCCCGCAAGTGCGACGGAGTGGTAGGTGCCCGTATGATGGGCGGCGGTTTTGGCGGCTGCGTAATCGCTATCGTCCGCAGTGGCGCTGCCAAGGACTATATCGCCGCTGTCCAGAAGGCTTACAAGAAGAAATTCAATCTGGATCCCCGCGTAATCAACGTGGCAATTTCTGACGGTGCAAAGAGATGGAATGTAAGAAAGCTCAAATAAAGCACTTCACCCTTACCAACGCTGCCGGTAACAAGGTCGTATTGAGCAACCTTGGCGCCGGCATCGTTGCCATAGAGGTGCCCGATGCCGCCGGCGTCCGGGACAATATCGTGCTGACCTACGCCAAGCCGGAAGACTGGTATATAGACGGCCCCTGCGCCGGCAAGATTCCCGGCCGTTACGCCAACCGCATCGCGGCTGGCAAGTTCTCTTTGGGCGGCAAGGAATATTCGCTGGCCATCAACAACGGCCCGAATCATCTTCACGGCGGTCCCGGCGAGCAGTGCTATGCCAACCGCATCTGGGATGCCGAGCCTTTCGAGGGTGGCGTAAAGTTCCGTCTTCACAGCCCTGACGGCGATGCCGGATATCCCGGCGCGCTGGACATCGAGGCTTGCTACACCTTTGGCGATGACAACCGGCTGAGGCTGGAGATTACGGCGGTGACCGATGCCCCCACGGTGGTGAACCTCACCAACCACGCATATTTCAATCTGCGCGGTATGAAGGCCTTCGGCGGTGACGGAGTGCGGAGTCACCTTCTGAAACTCTACGCATCGCGCTTCCTGCCGGGCGACAGCACTCTGATCCCTTATGGAGAAATGGCGCCTGTAGCCGGAACGCCTATGGATTTTACCAAGGCGAAGCCTATAGGGCGCGATTTGGAGGCTGATTTCGAACCTTTGAAATTTGGCAAGGGTTACGACCACTGCTGGTGCATAGACGGCTACGACGGCACTCTGAGGCCCGCTGCAGAACTTTCCTGCGCCGGCCGCAAGGTGGAACTGTTCACCAACCAGCCGGGCGTGCAGGTTTACACCGGCAACTGGCTCACCGGCTGTCCAAATGCCCCCACGGGCTATGCCTACAAGGATTACGATTGCGTAGCTATGGAATGCCAGGCTTTCCCCGACTCCCCCAACAAACTGCAATTCCCTTTCCGCCCATTACTCCCTGGAGAGAAGTATTGCAACATTATTGAGTGGAGATTCAGCGCTGAGTAATACCGCCTTCTCACCGGGTGTCTTCCACCAAAGCCCGTCATGCCCGACCGTTTTCCGTCATGCCCGACCTGATCGGGCATCTAGATTGCCGGTCAAGCCGGCAATGACGGAGGAAAGCAAGCCGGCAATGACGGAAGGAAAGCAAGCCGGCAATGACGGAAGGAAAGCAAGCCGGCAATGACGGAAGGAAAGCAAGCCGGCAATGACGAAGGGGAAGCAATCCGGCAATGAGGCATCTGCCCGGAGCTATGATCTGACAGCAATGGTGATTCCGTCGCGGAGGGGGAGTTGGATGCAGCGGTAGCGGCTGTCGGCGGCCACTATCTTATTGAACTCGAGAATTCCGACGCTCTGGGCATCCCGGGGCGTCGGTTCTTCTATGACCTTCCCGTCCCAGGTAGTATTGTCGGCAATGACGATGCCGCCCGGCCTCACCTTGTCGGCCACGAGATTCCAATATTCGGGATACTGCCGTTTGTTGGCATCAATATAGACCAGATCGTAATGGCCGGGCAGGGTGGGGATGATATCCACCGCATCGCCCAGCAAGAGATTGACTTTATCGGCGATGCCGGCCTTTTCGTATCCGCCGCGGATGATGTCCTCCAGCTCGTCATTGATCTCAATGGCATCGACAACGCCGCCGGCGGCCAGGCCTTCTGCCAGGCAGACGGTGGAATAGCCGGTAAAGACGCCCAGCTCCAGTATGCGCCTGGGCGCTGTCATTCGGGATATCGCACTGAGGAATCCGCCCTCCGCACGGCCGGAAAGCATCCGGGCGCGGCTGGTGCGGATGTGGGTCTGGTGTTCTATCCACACCAGGGCGTCGTTATTTGCCGGCAGCGACGAATGGTCTATGCAATATTCCTCTATCGTCATATTATCGATATATGAGCCTGCAGATCCGGTCTTCGGCAAAAATTTCGTTTGCCACGCGCTGCAGTTGTTCGGATGTGATAGCCTCAATGCGTTGGCGAAGCTTCTCCGAGGTAGGATATTCGCCGCCGCGGAGGATGCTGCGGCCTATCGATAGCGCCTGAGCACCGCCGTATTCGCTGGCGATGGCGTTCTGGGCTATCATCTGTTTCTTTGCGGCCTTGAGTGCGGAGGGACTGAGCGGTATCTCGCGCACCTTCTTGAGCTCCTTTGCCACCAGGTCGGCGCACTTGTCAACATTGCTCTTGTCGCAACCGTAGTATACCAGCGAGACGCCGGCGGTGGAGTAGCGCACGTACGAGGCGTCCACGTGATAGACCAGCGCCTTCTTTTCGCGCAATGCGCTGTTCAGGCGGGAGTTGCTGGCTGGGCCGCCCAGGATGTTGGTCAGCAGCGAGAGCGCCATGCGGTCGGGATGGCCGAACGGATAGGCACGGGTGCCGATTATGCAGTTGGCCTGGTGGAACTTGCGCGTCTTGTCTATGTTGAACAGGTTGTCGGCGGGCTCGACCTCCTTATGGACGGGAGCCTTGTGACCGCCGAAATAGGCTGAGTATTTGTCCTGCAGCTTCTCTACCATGGCCAGTACCTTCTCCTGCTCAAAATCGCCCACCACCACGAAACTCATATTGTGGGGAATGTAGCGCTCGCGCACGTAGGCGCGGATGTCGCTGGCGGTAATCTGCTTGAGCGAGGCGGCGGTGCCCAGGATGGTGCGGGAAAGCGGATGCCCCTTGAAAAGGAGCTTCTCGTAATCCTCGAAAATGAAGTCGGACGGGTTGTCCAGGCACATGTTGATTTCGTCGGCAACCACGTTCTTCTCCTTCTCCAGCTCGTCCTCTTCAAAAAGAGATGTGAAGACTATTTCAAAGGAGAGATCTATCGCCTTGGCGATATCCTCCTTGAGAACGGTGCAATATACCACGGTCTCCTCTTTTGCGGTGTAGGCGTTCAAATCGCCGCCCAGCTTTTCCAGCCGGTCGTTGATGCTCCGGGCCGACCGTTTTTCGCAGCCGCGGAATATCATATGCTCTGTCAGGTGCGCCAGGCCGTGCTTGTTTTCGGGCTCGTTGGCCGTGCCCGATTTGATGCACAAAGCGCTGTAGGCAACCGAAGAATTGGTCTTCTTGAAGGCGACTTTGAGCCCGCTAGAGAGGGTAAAAATTTTATTCTCCATAATCTCTTTTTCCACGGTGCAAAATTAATAATATTTCGTATTTTTGTCAGATATGGGACAGTTCATAGTATCGGCAAGAAAATACAGGCCTGCCACCTTTGACAAGCTTATCGGGCAGGAAAATATCGCCCGCACGCTCAAGAATTCCATTCTGAGCGGGCAGTTGGCGCACGCATACCTTTTCTGCGGCCCCCGCGGCGTGGGCAAGACCAGCTGCGCCCGCATTTTTGCAAAGACCATCAACTGCAGCAATCCCGGCCCCGACATGGAGCCATGCGGCGAGTGCGAGTCGTGCCGTTCGTTTGCCAAGGGCAATTCTTACTGCATCCACGAGTTGGATGCCGCCAGCAACAACTCGGTGGAGGACATCCGTACCCTCACCGATCAGGTGCGCATCCCGCCCCAGATAGGCCGCTACAGCGTCTATATCATAGACGAGGTTCATATGCTCTCGCAGGCCGCCTTCAACGCGTTTCTCAAGACGCTGGAGGAGCCGCCAGAGTATGCGATTTTTATACTGGCCACCACAGAGAAGCACAAGATTCTCCCGACC
>JAFZBQ010000014.1 GCA_017561665.1 Bacteroidales bacterium
CCGAGGGCGACGAACGCGAATGTGGTCCCCTTTCGCTTTCCGATCTCGTCTGCAAAGGTCTTTGTCCCCGCGTCGATTCCGGAATGGATACGGATCGTGTATTCCGCTTCGCCGGGGATCACGACGCCGTTGTACGCTTCTGCCATCAGCTCCGGCGCAAGCGCACGGAAACGGTCCTCGGCTTTTTCATCGGCGTCGTACACGTCGATCTCCACATGGTAACCGTCCATCTGACAGTACCAGCTGAGCGCTTTCAGCATTTCGGTGCCGTAGCGGCCGAGCCCGACGATCACGGCGGAGATCTGTTTGTCTCCGTTCGGCAAAGGTCTTGCGTTCCGGAACAGCGATTCGCCGTTTTCATAGAGGAAGAGACAGTTCGGTCCCTATCTGTTGTGGGCGTAGGAAAACTGCGGAGGTCTGTCCTTAGTACGAGAGGACCGGGATGGACCAGCCTCTGGTTTACCGGTTGTGGCGCCAGCCGCACCGCCGGGTATCCACGTTCGGTTAGGATAAGCGCTGAAAGCATCTAAGCGCGAAGCCGGCTTCAAGATGAGATTTCCATAGAGGGTCGTGGGAGACTACCACGTTGATAGGCAGAAGGTGTAAAGGCAGTAATGTCAAAGCCGATCTGTACTAATAGCCCGAGAGCTTCGAAACAAGAAAGAAAACGAAGTGACGAGAGTGAGCCTCGAGTTCTCTTTCAAAGATATAACGACGGCAAGGGTGAAACCGAACCGTCGTACAAAAGAAAAAATTAGGCGGTTATAGCGGCGAGGATCCACCTCTTCCCATCCCGAACAGAGAAGTTAAGCTCGCTTGCGCCGATGGTACTGCGACACCATGTGGGAGAGTAGGAAACTGCCGATTTCACAGGAACCCGATGGAGTAATCTGTCGGGTTCTTTTTTACTATCTTTGCGCGCGATGATTAAGAATATAATATTTGATTTTGGAGCCGTGCTGGTGGATTGGGACCGGCATTATCTCTATGATGAGTATTTCAAGACCGATGAGGCTCGGGAACTGTTCGAGCGCAATACCGGCCGTAAAGGTGTCCCGCCGCTGGAAATGTCCCAGTGGTTCCTGGATAATATCGTCACCATCCCCTGGAATGCCCAGATGGACGGCGGCAAGCCGCTGGAGCAGGGTACGAACGAACTTGTGGCAATCCACCCGGAGTGGGAGAAACCCATCCGTATGTTCTTCGGCGAATGGATACGGATGTTCCACGGAGCCATAGACGGCATGTACGAGATTGTGGCTGACCTCAAACAGCGTGGCTATCACCTCTACGGCCTCTCGAACTGGGCTGCGGCTACCTTCGACAAGTATGTCGGGCCAAATTTCCCGGTGTTCCGGCTGTTGGAAGGGATGGTTGTATCCGGTCATGAATTCTGCATCAAGCCCGATGCAAAGATCTATCACCTGCTTCTCGACAGATTCAATCTGAATCCGTCAGAAAGCGTCTTCATAGACGACAGCATCCCCAATCTGGAGGGCGCAGCGCGCCTGGGCATCCACACTTATCATTTTACCGATGCCAAAACATTTGCGGCCGACCTTGACAAAATCATAAATATTGATTAATTTCGTTTAATCAATCAACTAATAAAATGGACCGCAGAGTTATTATATTCGACCATCCGCTGATTCAGCACAAACTGTCTATTCTCCGTGACAAGGACACCGGTACCAAGGGCTTCAGGGAACTCGTGAGCGAAATCGCGATGCTTATGATGTATGAGGCTACCCGCTACCTGCCGCTGGAAGATATCGATGTCGAAACCCCGATTGCAACTGCGCACTGCAAGTGCATCTCCGGCAAAACACTGGCATTCGTTCCGGTGCTGCGCGCCGGACTTGGAATGGTAGACGGCGCACTGGCGCTGGTCCCGGCAGCCAAAGTCGGCCATATCGGCCTCTATCGTAACGAGAAGACTCTGGAGCCTGTGGAGTATTACTGCAAACTCCCCCAGGATATCGCCAGCCGCGACGTATTCGTGCTTGACCCGATGCTTGCAACGGGCGGAAGCGCCATCGCCGCCATCGATATGATTAAGAAGCGCCACCCCCGCTCAATCAAATTCCTGTGCATAATATGCGCACCGGAAGGTCTCAAGGCGCTCAAGCAGGCGCATCCCGACGTGGATATCTTCTGCGCTGGAATGGACTCTCACCTTAACGAAAACGGCTATATAGTCCCGGGTCTGGGCGACGCGGGAGACCGTATTTTCGGAACTAAATAACGGGGGTTGGACTACAGGCACATCTCAAACGCGAGACGGGCCATATCCTTGAAACCGTTTTGACGATCCTCGCTGGGAAGTTCTATCCCGGCGGGGATGTTGTTTGATACGGTGCAGATAACCAAGGCTTTCTTGCCGGCGCGCTTTGCATTCAGATAGAGGGCGACCCCCTCCATCTCAACTCCCAGCAGATTGTTTTCCAGGCAGACGGCGACGTCGTCGTTATCTGTGTAGTAGGTGTCGCTGCTCATTATGTCGCCTACATTGTATTCAAAGCCGAGCCGTTCTGCAGTGGCGGCTGCCTTTGCGCACAGGGTCTCGTCGGCCTCTACATAGCCGCATTTGTTGCCGTTGTCGCGGTAGAACATCAGGTAGTTGGTCTCGGAGTAAGCCCGCTGGCCGATAATCAGGCTGCGCAGGGGAGTGCGGTCGCTGACACCGCCGATGCTGCCCACGCGGATAATGGTATCTACATCGTAGAAGTTGTAGAGTTCGTAAGAATAAAGACCGATGGAGGGATGACCCATTCCGCTGGCCATTACGGTGAAGCGCTGTCCCTTGTAGGTGCCGGTATAGCCCTGCACGCCGCGGACATCGTTTACAAGTACGGGATTCTCGAGAAATGTCTCCGCAATCATCTTGCTGCGGCGGGGGTCGCCGGGCATGATTACGATTTTGGCAATCTGGTCTTTAGTGGCTTCGATGTGTGGTGTAGGTATCATAACTCGTATCGGTTTTTACAAATATAACAAAAATAATGGACTGTGGGCCTGCTAATCAGGGTCGATGAAGTGGAAATCGCGCACGGCGACATCGTGCGGATATACGCGGTAGACGCAGGTGGCATCGGCGCAAAGCTCTTCGTGGCTGTCGTATAGCTTGACCTCTATGAAGGCCATCATCAGTTTCTGGTTTATCAGGCGGGCCTTGAGCGTAACGGGCCCTTCTACGGTGCTGACGGGTTTGATATAGCGGATGTCCATCTTGCTGGTATAGCCGCTGGTGCGCAGTTTCTTGAAGACAACCCAGCCGGCGGCTTCGTCTATCAGGGTCGCCTGAATGCCGCCGTGCAGCGTGTTAATCCATCCCTGGAAGGTGCCGGACGGCTCCCACACGCTCACTATGTAATCGCCGTCCTCAGCAAAAGACATCCTCAGACCCAGCGGATTGTCCGGGCTGCAGCCAAAACAGTTGTAACCCTCAATCCCTGCCCACGGATTATTGATTTTCTGCATTGTCAGAAGATTTTTTCAATAACAAATATAGTAAAAGAAAAGAAAACCACCCCCGGCGCAAGACAATTCCGGGGGTGGCAGAATAACGCAAATAACTAAAACGAGTTAGCAGTATAAGAAGCGCTTGATGCTTCCCTTGGGTGTCTTGTCAAAAGAATCTCGTTTTTCTTCTA
>JAFZBQ010000112.1 GCA_017561665.1 Bacteroidales bacterium
CGAAAAGCTTCCATTGGGTACGATCTCGGCCGTTTTTGTACCCAATGGGGTCGATATTTCGCCATTGGGAACATCGGGGAGATTCCCGGTCAAGCCGGGCATGACGGATGCGGGATGCCCGGTCGAGCCGGGCATGACGGGTGCGGTCGAGCCGGGCATGACGGATGCGGTCGTACCGGGCATGACGGGGGCGGCTTCGTCATTGCCGGCTTGACCGGCAATCTCGCCGGGTGTAAACACCCACTCCTCGCGCACCTCACTGCCAATGGCCACGCCGCCACCTGCAACAGTCGCAGTGCGGACTACCCCGTCGCCGAGCGCAAACTCTATGCGCTCGCCCTCGGCAATGCCCACGCTGATGGTACGCTGGCGCCCCCTCTCAGCCGCAGAAACCGCGCGCCCCTCGGCGGCGACACCTCGTCCGACCTCACCTACCGACTGTTTGCGGCTATGCGTGCTTCGAGTTCCCACGTGCGTATGCGGTCTTTATAAGTGTTGTATCGATTGGCAGTCTCTACGTCCAGCGTCGCGTCGGAATTGCCCTCCCAGCGACGGCAGAAGTACATCACGTCGTATATGCGGCCTATCCGATATTCGCGGCTGATGCGCAGCGCCACGGCGTAGTCTTCGCCGTATTTGGTGGTCGGGAAAGTCATCTCGCGCACCAGCGGAGTCCAGAATCCGCGCGGCGCCCCGAGTCCGTTGATGCGCAGCGCATTGTTGCGGCCGTTGTCGGGAGTCCATTCGCGATGCTCTATCGGGGCCATATCGGCCGGTTTAAGGGCGATGTCGGTGATTTGGTATGATCCTATCACCATAGCGCAATTCTGCGCGTAAAAGGCATCTACGAACTTCTGGACGGTATCGGGGCCGCTGTATACGTCGTCGGAGTCCAACTGCAGCGCAAACTTGCCGCATTTGGGGTGATGCAGCGCGGCGTTCCAGTTGCCGCCGATTGCGTGATAGGTCTTGTCTTGGGCGATGTAGACCAGCCGCTCGGGATTCTCCGCCGCCAGCTGCTGAATAATCTCCGCGGCGCCGTCGGTAGAATTGTCGTCCACCACAATCACGTTGTATTTGAAGGTGGTCTTCTGATCCAGCGCGCTGCGCACGGCGTCCGCGATGGTGCGGGCGCGGTTGCGGCACGGAATCACCACCGAAGCCTCGTATTCAAAGGTTTCGCTGCTGAGGTCGACCTCTTTGAAATTAGGCTCCAGATAGCCACCGATGGCCTTGAGGTGGGCGGTGCAGGCGGCCTCCATCTCTATCTGGACCTCGCGGTTGCGCGGGTTGACATAGTCGAAGAGTTTTTCGCCGAAGCGGCGGCTGTCCAGCTCGATATCGTAATACAAAAACTCGTTTACGTGCACCACCGGCCCCAGCCGCGACACCCGCAGCCGCAGGTCATACAAACCCGCGAAGCGATAGTCGGCATCCATCCCGGCAACTGCCTCCCGAAGAGCGTCGGTCCGGAACACCATCACGCTGCCGAAGTCGAAGTCGTCGCGCAGCGATCCGGCCTGATAGTCGATTACCGGCGACTGAGTCTCGACCCCGTCCACCAGTTTGAAATGGTCGCTATAGATGAGAGCCGCGCCGGTATCGCCGGCAATCTGAAGCAGCCGGTGCAGGGCGTAATGCACCCAGCGCAGCCGGGTCGGCTTGGTATAGACCATCGTATAGGCGCCGGTGGCGGTGGCGGCCATATAGCGAACCGCCTCGCTGCTGCGCACGTCGGCGCGGTAATACACTGCATCTACAAGGGGATTATCGCGCAAATGAAGCGCCGTTGCCGCATCGTCCGTCGCAATAAAACAGGAAATTCTGTCCATAAGCAATCTTCACGTTTATCTGCGTGAAGATACGAAAAGTTTGAAAAAAAACCGAGGGGATAGAGTAGCACGCCTTGCGGCATCAGTCAGAAATCAACTACTTGCGACACCCTAATTGCCTGCGGTAGTGACTTCTTACTTTGATAATCTTATTACCATGCCTGCGTCTATACGCTTTGACCTTAATAAGACTTGATTCAACCACCCCGATGGTGATCCTAAATGAGATAAGTTTGTTCTTTTGTTTCATCTTAGTCTATAATTGCTTGTAGAACAAAGACTCCCCCATCTCAACAGTAACCGTCCCCTCGGTAAGTCTTGAATAAAAACAGACATTCATTTAGGGGCTGAATGTCTGTTATTAGTTCAAGCAATTAACTTGACCAAGATGATGGTACAAAGGTATACAAACTATTTATATCTGCAACTTCTATTTGCACATTATTTGACCTCGGCCGCATACAAAAACCGCCCGGCGGGAGGCCCAGTACAAAAATATTTGGATTATTCTTGGCGATTATTGACCTTTGTCTTGGATTTCGTGTAAAAAACATATACCGGACAACCGCGATTTCGTGTAAATAATTCATATTCAAAAGCCCGATTCCGTGATGAAAAGAAAGATTTATGACCAATTGCTTCTCTGGAAGAATAAGCGTAAAGGCAAATCTGCAATGATGATAGAAGGCGCTCGCCGTGTGGGTAAAAGCTTCATTGTGGAGGAATTTGCCCGCAATGAGTACAAGAGCTATATCTTGATAGATTTCTTCAAAGTAGGCGACGACATCAAGGATCTGTTCAAAAACTACAAGGACAATCTGGATATGCTCTTTACATACATCAGCACATTCTATTCCACTAAGTTGTATGAGCGTGAGTCCATAATCGTTTTCGACGAGATTGAATTCTGTCCCGCAGCCCGCGCAGCCATCAAATATCTTGTAGAGGATGGCAGGTACGACTATCTGGAAACCGGATCTTTGCTTGGAATGCAGATGAGCACCAAACGCAAGCTCAAGAAAAACGAGACAAAAGAAGACTATCTGGTCCCCTCTGAAGAAGAGAAGCTGGTGATGCATCCCATGGATTTCGAAGAGTTCCTATGGGCAAACGGGCAGGACAACCTGATGGATTTCATCCGGGCTCAGTTCAAGGCCAAAGCACCGGTAGGCCAATCCATGCACAGGAAAATAATGGACTTCTTCCGGCTTTATATGATTATCGGCGGAATGCCGCAGGCCGTACTGGAGTATCTGGATACCAAGTCATTCGAAGATGTGGATCGCGTAAAACGCCAGATTCTCAACCTGTACAACAACTGCATCAATCAGTACGCCGGCATCCACGCCGCCAAAGTCAAGGCCATTTACGAAGCCATCCCCAGTCAGCTTCAACTGCACGAACATAAATTCCAACTATCAGATCTCAACAAAGACGCCCGCTTCCGGGATTATGACAGCTCCTTTTTCTGGCTCCGGGATGCCAGAATGGTCAATCTTGCATTCAACACCACAGAACCCAGCATCGGACTTGGACTAAAACAAAAAGACAACTCCCTCAAGTGCTATATGAACGACACCGGCCTGATGATCAGCCATGCCTTTGATGAACGCGGGATAGTCTCAGAACAGCTCTATCAGAAGATACTCAAAGACAAACTAGAGGTCAATGCCGGAATGCTTATGGAAAACATCGTAGCACAGATGCTCACTGCAAACGGCTGCAAACTATTCTTCTATTCCAACCCGACAAAAGAAAATAAGGATGACCGGATGGAGATAGACTTTCTCATCGCCAAGAGCAGCATAACTAGCCGTCACAACATATCCCCCATTGAAGTTAAATCCTCCAATGGCTTCAGTACCGTCTCTCTAGAAAAGTGCATCAAAAAATACAACACCCACCTGGCACAAGCCTACATTGTCCACACCGGCGATGTAACAGAAGATGGCGACTACCTATACATTCCTCTGTATATGGTCCCCTGCTTGTAACTACCCGGAATCCGGCCGCATACAAAAACCGCCCGTAGTTAACCGTGCTGCAATTTTCTTTCGTCAGATTCGTTGAGTACGAGCAACTGCTCGATGGCCATTTTGTTTAGGCGAATTGCTCTTTCTGCACGAGAAAGTCCAAGCTTAATCAGTTCTGCGTTCATACTTTCCAGATTTATCAGCACGATAAGCTCTCTATTGATGCCAGCCTCCCGCTCAATTGCCTCGAATTCGAGGTATTTGAAATCTGGATTATGAAAGTGTTCCCATAAGCCCAAGAAACGTACCGTATTCCGGTTACGCATCCAATTTTGAATAACATAGCCAGGGTTCTCCTCCATCCGATTACCATATTCAAATCGTGATAAAAAAACAGACATTCATTTAGAGGATGAATGTCTGCTATCATGTTTCCCTAACCCTCCTACTACGAACAATGCAAAGATACATCATAATTTGTTATCAGCAATACTTTGACACCTTTTTGTCGAAAAGCGTATACAAAAACCGCCCGGCGGGGGGGCCGGGCGGTTTGCGTGTATAGGACTGGTTAAAAAATGTTAGTCTTCCCAGTAGCCATAATATACAGTTACTCCGGTTAAACGGTTGCGACCACTATATTCGGTACTATTTGAGCACGACATTGTAACAGTTACCTGATTATCGCCATTCCCTTCACCAGTTGATGCCGAACTCCAACTGGTCATTCCGGCAGAAGACTGGGCGGTAGTGCTGACATCACCAACTACGGTTACAGTACGATTATCATAGTCACCACTTGAATAGGTCATCGTGATTCCGGTGATCTTGATGCCCTCCAGGGTAGAATTTGGTATTGAAACGACATATTGACCGTTATTATACACATACGGATTAAGCAGGGTTCCTCGACCGGATCTGCTTCCCATCATCTTATACCGGTTATTATTGCTTCCTCCGCGTTCAAAGTAGCTAAACTCAACCCGAATTCCACTATTAACGTCTGTAAAAGTAGTGGCATTACCATCACTGTTGCTTGTGTATGTCATCTCATAAGATTGAGTCCTCCAGACCCTGGCCCTACGTGTTATCGTAGCAGTCGGACTATTATCATACATCGATGACGATACTGTAACGCTGGAATTTGAGCCGGAAGTTACAGCTTCGGTGGTCCAGGTAATCCAGTGGTTCTGAGCTGTGCTGGTCGGATGGTAAGTCCAAGTATGATCACCATTGGCAGTGAGAGTTCCTGTCGTCGAGGAAGGACTTGTAAGACCAGTAGCCGTGATAGTCACATCCTGACGTGCTGTATCTTCACTGTCATAGGTAAACCTGTAGTAAACATTGGCCCCAGCATTATTGGTTACCCTTTGCTGAACTGTATTCCCGTTAAGTGCAGTATAGAAGCCGGTTGTGCCGAATGAATACAAGTACCTCTCCAGTTGCAGATTATTGGGATTAGGCTCAGCATATTCACTGGAATCGACGTCGATGTCGTTGACCTCGGCAGTGCCGGTACCGGTGGTAACCAACTTGAACCGCTGGGTTGTACCGGAGGCAGGAGTGAACGTGTATGTATCGCCTGTCTTAGTCCAGCCGCCCTGTCCTGACGCAGGCTCCAATCCGTTCAAAGTGAACGTAACGGGTGCAACAGGACCGTCGTAAGTATAGCAGAAGTATACTTCCTGACCCGCAAGCGCCAGAGCTCTGTTGATAGTGTTACCCGCGGCATTCTCGAAGTGGATATTATTAATCACGTTCAAGTCGATATTTCCGCTGACGGTATAGTCGGCATAGATACCGGGGTTAGGCGTATTACCGCTGGTGGAGAGAGTTATTGAGTACGATGCAGCAGAACCTGCAACAAGGTGCAGAGTGTACTCTGTCCAAGCAGGGAGATCGTTATTATTCAGTACAGGCTGTATAGTAACCTTGTATACATTACCGCTAACTTTTTCAAGATAAGGATCTACATAAACCACGCTTCCGCCACTTGCACTCTCTATCTGAGGAGATATGCCGTTGAGGGTGATCAATACGGTATGAGGAATAATCCTGTCGGATGTATAGTCAAGTTCATCCGCATCATTCCACTTGAGGGTACCGCCATTATGAGCGGCATCCATATAGAATGTGAACGGGACAACTTGTCCAACTTGCAATTCACCGGGACCATTCTGAGGGTTGCTGGTGAACTTGCGCTGGCTGAAGTTGTAGAATTCATCCCAATCCGTGGTGAAATATTCATTTGCCACGTATACAGTAGTCGCACTAACTACTTCGGTGGTTATGAATGGACAATTAAAATATTTGGTGCCGTCGGCTGCTGTGGGGAGAGAATTGTACTCATCTCTTGTCACAGTCCTGATGAAATAGAACTTGGTACCCGTTTCATCCGGGATAATGGTCGCTCCCGAATTCACAGGCATATTATTTTCAAGGTTTGTTCCAGGCGCAGGGTTGAGCGTGTAATCTTCACACTCAACTTTGAACACCAACGGGAACATAGACCGGGTGAGGTCTCCGGGGATATAAACCCGGACTGTCTCGTTAATGTTTTTACCCTCATCTATATACTTGTCCAGACACACAACCTCCATTGTTTTGAGAGGAGTGAGGTTGATGAGCACATCACGGAAGATAGTATTGCCGGCGCCATAAACACGGATGGTCTGGCTAAAACCTTTGGTGTAATAGCCTTCGGAATTGACGGCCGGGTCCCCATTGCGGTCTACGGTTGCGGTGGTGTAGGTTATCTTGCCCCACTTCCTTATATCGGGGTCCGCTATCTGTGCAGCAGTGGCAGCGGTATAACTATCGCCTGTCCTCACATATAGCACAACATGACCGTCGCTTTTCTCTATCGTTGGGGTACTGCTGAATGCGGAGCCGTTTCCGGCATAGGTATCGGGCACGAAATCGAATCCGGTACCATAACCGACCTTAAACGTAACTTCGTCGTTGTCATCCACATCCAGAGGCTGCTCGTAATGGAACATTACGTCATAGGTACCCTGCTTGATGTAAGTTGCATCGATATATGAAACAGCTATCAAAGACGCACCGTTGGACACTTCGTTAAGATCTTCGGTCCTCGGGTCCATAGAGACATTTGCACCTGTCGCATCTGCCGCCTCCGCTATGGTCTCATAACCGGAGCCTTCGGCAATGCCAGTCAAATCGATTATATATGTAAAATTGCGCAGGAACGCCATATGATCTCCGTTTTCATCTACCAAATCGAGCGGATAATAGAGGGCAGAACCTTCTCCAGCTGAATTTTTATAGGCTTTGACAATGATACGGGTTGGTTTCTGACCGGAGGCAGGTTTGGCGCGCTCGTAAATGTAGAGCGGCGTGGTTGCCGACCAGTCTTTCATACCCGAATCATCGGATGGATATGTACCAATGGCCAAATTGGCAGGAGAATATCCGCCATAGTTGAAAGGTGCGTCGGAGAGCTTCCTATAATACTGGCCTTCTTCCGTTGTCATCGGATAGTTCTGGTAATTAATGAAGAAACTCTCGGAATATATGGAAGAAGATTCTAGTGCGGGCAATAACAGATCTCCGCCTGTCTCATTGGTCAACTCCCGCACAGTGAATGGCGCAGATGTCAGAGTATCCCTTCTGATGGGATATACCGTACCTGTTTCATCCTCCGGATTTGCATATTGGACAACGACCCTGTCTCCCCACTCATTTGTGGTAATAGGCGCAGGAAGTATCGGCGCTATCGGACCCTCTGCCGGTGCATAAGCCAGGCAGAATTTCTGAATAGTCCATCTTTGGTCAATAGGTGTTTTGTTATCAAGATAGATGCGGGCAAAGTTGCGGACCATGGGTATTCCGCCCACTCTGTTGTAGCGCTCTATCTGGGCCTTTGTAGCATTTGTGGGAACATACTCTCCATTTATCAATTTCGGACGGATTTCGTGCGTGTTAGGTACCGTATCCATCTGAACCTGAACGCCATAAGGGAGCAATATCTTGGCCCAGTATCCGTCGTTGTCGGAATCCGTAATCTGGGAGCGGACCTTGGACATCACCACATCTTCCAGATCCTGGCTGCTGATACCAGTGATAGGCGGGTTGCTATAGAGCTGCGAAGGACAATTGGCAATAAAGTGAAGCCTTAGGCGGCTTTCGCTCAAAGAAAGTTCGAACTTGAGCCGGTAAATCTTAAAATTGCTCTCCGAGTTATAATTTTCAGTTGCCAACTCTGTGGCAGCCCTTACGGGAACCCACTCATTGAAATAACCACTGCCGCCAAACACCACAACCACCATATTCCGGACTTGTGGATCATCGGCCATCGCCTTGGTAGATATGCCGTCGGTGGGAATGCGGACGTCCAGAGTAATGGGAACCTTGATATCGCTCTTAGAAGTCTCGGGCACAGGTCCATCAACCAGATTTAAGGTACACCCGGCCAACAGCATCAAACCAGCTGCAAGTATAACTAGTATAGTGTGAATTCTTCTCATAACATTCAATCTGATTCAGCTTAAGGCTGTGGTGTATAAACCGTGGTGTCCTCTAGTGCAGTCTCACCCCAATACCAGACATCATAGACGCAACGAACGGAGATACCACCAGTCCCCGTATAATTGTATTCCCACCACCGGAAACGGAATTGCTGACCGGTAACGGAATAATATGCATAACCACTTGAAGAATAATAACCTTGATTATTTGTTGTGGTGAACAATTCCGGAATAAACCCTTTATCCTGCAACTGTCGGCAGAAGAGTACCTCCGCTTCTGTAGGAAGACGCCAGCGACCTGCTGGCAAACCAGCCTCCTGCAGTGTCGCACAGCGCTTCTGTGCCATCTCAAAAGTGATATAAGGGTCCCTGGAATTCTCCGGCCTTGTACAATACGACACAATATAGAAAGAAGGCGCTATATAATTCGGCTCAGGGGTGCCAACTTTAATTTGGGATGCCATCTCACCCCAATTCGTAGAAGAAGCCCCACCTGTATTATTGCTGGTCATATTGCTTAAATAAGGAACCAAATCAGTGGATGTCCAACCGGAAGGCACCCTGGGATCACCGATGATATATTGATTCCTTTCTTCATTGATAGTATTTGTGTTGCCAACCTGCCGATAAGATGAGTACTCCCTACTTTCAGGAGTAAATGACGTAACAGTTACTCTTGTTAAATTAGTAATAGCATTGCTCGAACTGCTGGTAAGTCGGCCATACGGTGTATACTGGGGACTTCCACCATTCGTATATGTCACAACGCCGGTATTTGCATTGTATGCGCTCCATCCCACTGATCTGACCGGAGTTCCGGTGACTGACCAACCGGTAGGCCAGGAAGAGAGAAGTCCAAAATAACCGTCAACAAAGGCGTTTCCGCCTGGCCTTGCGCTTATATAGATTGCCGGATACTGGATAATGGTGATATCCGCATAGTACTCGTCCGGCTTGTCTATTTGCCTTACTCGCAAAGTAATAGTATATGGTGTACAGTCAAGATCGGCGCCCATCTCGTTGTTAATGTCGTGATGGAAATCTATGGCATCCAGACCATCGATTTCGAAAGAGAAGCCTCTGTCGGCTGCAGTATCCGAGTCAACACCGTTCAGAATTGTAGTCCAAGTTTCCGTATTGGTGCTGTAATTGGGCTTCTTGGCCGTGATATTCACTATCTCACAAGGATGGGAAGAAATCATCGGAATCTCCAGATCCTCGATATTGTACATAGTGAATTCTTTGACGGGTACGCTCAAGTAACGGGCCGATACAGTGCTTGTCGGTTCTTCTTTTCCCACTTCCCAAT
The DNA here is from genome assembly GCA_017561665.1 of Bacteroidales bacterium. Classification (GTDB taxonomy): domain Bacteria; phylum Bacteroidota; class Bacteroidia; order Bacteroidales; family UBA932; genus Equibacterium. The sequence goes on from JAFZBQ010000112.1 coordinate 9,602, forward strand.
CTACGATATGGTATTTGGCGTCCAGCGGCACGGGGAGTTCCTCTTCTCCACCGAGAATCTGCACGTCCAGAGTAACCTCATACCAATGGTTGGCATCCAGCGAATTCACCTGGAAAGGTATCTTGTAATAATAATACTTGACACGACCGTCTTTGCCGCTTTCCCAAGGAATGATGAGTTTCAGGAACGGTTCTGTCTCTACACCGGGACTCCATGTCACAGGATAGGTATAGAACGGGCCGTCGATATCATTTGCCGGATTATTGTCGCCATCGTTATATTTGGTCACAAAGAGCGGCACATCGACATCCATTTCATCGTACAGATAATTACCGTCTTCATCCTGTATGTATTCATCGCCATCTTTACGGAAAACCTTGCGCGTGCGGGGAATCATTGTGGTTGTTTCCACAAGTTTATACGGGTTATCCACTCCTGTAAAGAGGACAGCGTCATTTTTGTTGGTAGGGGTAAAGGTCGGAGTACCTCCCAATGTTCCGTCTTTGATAAAATACTGGGGATATACAGTAATCTTTTCGGTCTGGGGTTTCCAAATCTCTATGCTCTTGGTAACTTCTATATTGCCCCAGGTATCAGTGGAATATGCATAATTCTCTACTGCAATCTCCTCTGCCACTGTGAGACGGAAAGTGACCTTTGCCGCACGGCGGCGCATCTTGACTGTGCCCTTGGCGGGAGTAATGGAAGAGGGATCCTCCAGAGTGATGACAGCCTCGTCGCTGAGCATCACAAAATGGTCCTGGGGATGCTGGCTCCAGTCGGCACGAGCCATTGCCATATCCTTGATCTCTTTCTTTGTATACTTGTGTTCTGCGAGGTTGAACTGGGTCTCTCCATCATAATTTGCAACCACTATTACAGTGGCCTGGTCACCGGTTTGAGGAGTTCGATGACCGAAAATAGCTGCCAGGTCGGCCATGGTGACATTTATAAGCATCTTACTGCTGACAGCACAGGACCGGTTCCATCTTGCTGGAGTATTCTCGTCTGCATCGGGATCAAAGAAAAAGACCTGTGCGCTACCCGCAAGGCGGTTCTCGTTGAATTCTCCGTCTTCGTCGCCGGGACGCTCATCAGGCTGTGCCTTGGTATAGATTTGCATCTCTCCAGTATCCAGAGTAAGCTCTATACCGCTGCCCTGAGGCACAAATTCTTCGTTGAGCTCGTTCCGGACGCAAGAAGCAGCAGTGAGCGCCGCTAGCGCCACCACCACCAAAACTATAGCGTATTTTTTAATCATAGCTTTCTGAATTGCATTAAGGCAGACGGGTAAGTTCCCAGTTTTTACGATTGAACTCGGAGTTTGCATTTCTCCATACTCCGTTGATTTCGATATCGACATTAAAGTACAGTTTCTGGATAGAGGGCACATTGCCGTTGGGCGAAATGAGAAACTCTACGTAGCCATTGAAGTTACCCTGAGGATCGACAAGGTCATCAATAACGCCGCTGGACGGTGAAATGGTGAAATACTGGGCAGCCTCTGCTGGGTAAGTGGTTATCTGCCACTGTCCGCTTCTGGGCGAGAGAATGGTAAAGTCACCCTTAATATTCTTTCCACTGTCCATGGTAATCTTACGGTCACGTGGACCGTAGACCCATAGCCATGCAGCATTTTCTTCGTCATATTCCCATGTATAGAGCCAGAGGACACCCTCATTGCCCGTACTTGCAGCCGGGTCGGCCTGAATAGAACTGGTGGAATAGTCAAGATCGTAGTATTTCGCTGTCCAGGGCAGAATCTCAACCTTGAGTTCGAGGCTCTTGCCCTTGAACTGCAAGTTGATTGCATACTTATGACCAGCCTCCAAGGCGCTGACAGCCTCTGCCAAGTAGCAGGTGGCGGTATATTCGTGGAGCTGGGCGGGATTATCGCCTACCGGATCGTCATAAATGCCGTCATATGTATATTTTACAACAAACTTAATGGCGCCCTCTCCATCCTTGACTCCCACCTCCGCTGCTGTCTGGGGCCACATCATATAGTAAGAACCCATGGCGCTGGAAGCAATCTGCTGCCCGGTGACCAAGTCATATTTTGTTCCGCCGTGGTCAAAATCCTTGTTGGTGAAACCACTTGCCAGAAATTCGGTTTGCTCTGCAGCAGGTGAGGCGGTCATTGCCACAGCGGCCTGAGTGCCGGAATAATTAATTGTCGCGCTCTTTTTGTTCTTCAGATTCTCCATCGATACCGAAACAATCGTGGCGTCGCTGTCGCCATTATTCTGGATGGTCACCGCTAAAGCACTGAACAAGTGTTTGAGCGGCAGGCTCACGCTACTGTTGGGATTGAAAGAAGAAGCCGTTACATCCACAGCCACCTTGTCGGAATAAGAAAAGTCGAACTGAGTAGTGTTCTTGTCAAAGGCGATAGCAGGAACTGTGAGAACCTTACTGGTTGTGTTGAAACCAACACCACTCACCAGACTCGTGGGAGTCAGTGCCGGATTTACAGAATGATCTTCTGTGAGCCAGCCGTAGAAGTGATGCACACCGGTGCGGGTCCAGCGCCAGGGGCTTTTTTGGAAATTCCAGGCAGTGCCATCAAAAACAACATTGTCATCTATGTAGGTAACCACACCGTTTTGCGGCACAAGAGTTTGTTCGCCAACCGTGATTGTACCATCGAACCCGGTTACATCGTCAAAAATCTTGACGGTGGCGCCGTCAACAGGAAGGTCTGCCGCGTTCAGGAAGCCCTTGGTGGCCACATCGCTGCCGGTCGGTTGCAGCAATATCATATCCTCGGCAAAATATGCCACTGGATTGTCGCGCTGGCAGCCTGCCAGAACCGCGAAGGCCAGCGTCAAAACGGTATATATGTATATTCTTTTCATTCTACAGGTAGAGTGTGGTGTATACTGTGATATAATCCCAGTCGGCAACGGCCGGGTCAAATGTGATGACGGGCATATGCGAGTCGGGGCCGGGGCCTGTGCCGGGGCCGAGCGGGTAGATAATCAACAGATAGCGGTTGCGATAGTTGATCTGCCAGGCGGGAATTTCCTCCAGATACATATACGCGCTTCTGTTGTAGGTTTCACTTATGAGTTTTTCACCGTTGAGAATGGTCTTTACGGTGAGATTGACTGTAACTTTATGAATCGGCTGGCCGGGGATTATCCGACCTTCCTGGTCAACCTCGGGCTTAACCACCACCTGCGGCAGCACGAAGAATTCGGGCATCACGTTGACAGGGGTCTCGCTGTTAAGCAGCACCTTGGGCTGATTGCTGATGGAGGTCTTGGCACCGTCGTTGGTCCAGACGTTGAATCCCTTCTCGTCGGCGGGTTTGGTCCAGCCCACAATGCCCTCGGTGGGCTCGTTTTCTATGGTGAAGGTGGCATCACCCTTCTTGTAGAAGTCAGAAACGGTGATGCTGTTGACGGTGACCTCCCAGTCATATACCGTGCCGTCGGCCTCCACGACGTGGTCGTAAGCGGTACGGGCGTCAATCACCACCTTGCCCAGAGCGTGATGGAACAGGATGGGAACGCCTGCAGAGCCGTCAACTCCGGCGTAGGTGCCGTCGGGATTGTAGGCATAGCCGGTAGCCCTGGAAGAGTACATCGCATCTATCTGTCTGGACTCCACATCCATAGCGGTGTACTTGATCTCTTCTTTGCCTATGTTGACCTCAGGCATATTGTAGGGATAGTAGCCGATGAAATCGATGGTCTGCTTGTAAATCCAGTAGAACTCGTGCTCGGACACCCATTTGCCCTCGCCGTCGTAAGCCACCTTCTCGTTATTCATGAAATAACTGTCGGGACTGCCGGAAGCCCAGGCATATACGCCGAACACCTCGGTGGTGGGGAACACGCTGCCGTCGATGCCGGCGCGGGTGGCATAGGCCGCCGTCTGGAAGCTGATAGCGGAGCTGCTGCTTCCCTTGTCGGTCTTGGTGCAGGCTGCCATAAACAGGAGCGCCGCAAGAGATATGACGATTACTTTTTTCATAACAGAATCATGGTCTCTACCACCTTCTCGTCCCAGCCCTCGACTGCGGGATCGAACAGGATAAATTCCGTTTCGTCGTCGCTGACGGGGTTGACGGTGATGATGTAGGTTATGAACTGGTTGATACCCCAGGTATCAATCTTGTCGGTCTTCAGGGGCGCGTAGCACTCCACGTTCTCCTCTGTGATGACGAGCTGCTCGCCCTCGCCCGTATCGCGATAGGTACGGATGGTGGCAGTGAGCGTCAGGCGCTGATTTTCCAGGGTCTGGGGCAGCACGAAGAACGACCCTCCGGCGTTCTGCATCTCCTCCGTGAGGGTGGTCACGGCAGATACGTCAAGCGGACGGCTTGTAGCCTCCGTCTCAGGGGTCCAGGCATTGCTTTCGGGCTTTGCCCAGGATCCGTCTTCCGCCAGATTCAGAGTCAGGGTGCCGGTGGTGAAGATGTCGTTCAGGGTCATGCTGTTGATGTCAATCTCCCAGCGGGTGGTTTCGCCGCCCGCGGTGCGGGAGGTAAAGCCGGTGCGCAGCCTGAAGGCCAGGCGCGCCAACGCGTGGCGGAAGAGCGTCGGGACGCCTTCGTAGCCGTGGTTGAAGGTATTCACGTTGCCGTTGATGCCAACCACCTTGTCGGCATACATGACATCTGCGTTTTGGTGTGCATCCACGTTCCAGGGTGTGGACCAGCTGATGGAATTCTCCGTGATGACGGGGGCGGGAGCCGCAACACCGTCTTCCGAGTAAGGAGAATAGCTTATGAAATCAAGGGCACCGGTGTATGGCCAGTAATAGGTAGTGCCGACGGTCATCCAGGTGTTGGTGCTTTCTATATAGGCAACCTTCTTGTTGATGATATAGGGGGCGTTGTCCTGTTCGTTGAGGGCCTTGTACCAGGCGTAGGTGCCGAACGGAACCTCCTGATAGGCATCCTTGTAGTCTGCAGGATCGGCCTTTGTGGCAACACTGTGACGGGCCACCTGGAACATGATCTCCGATGCGGGCCGCTCGCTGTTGATGCGGGCGCAGGAGACCAGTGCCGTCACAAGTACCGATGCTATGATAACAATTCTCTTCATTCTTTGCTTTAATAATTAGTGCCCGGAGGCGGGGTCAGCCGCCGCCGGACTATGTGTCTAAAGGGTGAGCGCACCTGTAGCTACACTCTCCCACTCTGCGACTGCGGGGTCGAAGAGGATGGGGTCCTTGCTGACAGGGTCGATTGTGATTGTGTACACGAGACTCATATTGGGGTCCCAGGAGGGAACCTCATCGGTAACGAGGTCTGCGGTTGCAGTCACATCTTCCTCTGCCCATTCGGGATTGCTTTCGTACTTGGTACGGATAGTGTAGCTGATTTCTATCTGCTGGCCACCCTCGGTAAGGGTCTGGGGCAGAAGGATCCGGCTGTCCACATCAGTACCCTGGCCTTCGTCGCCCGGGTTGACGGTGATGTCACCGCCGGTTGCGGGGTTGAAGTCGTAGGAGGCATTGCCGGTCTGGCCTGCCCATACGGGGTCGTTGTTCTGTGTATAGTCGCCGTTATCCTTGATACCCTTGATGGTCACGGAGTGGATGATTATCTGGGTGTCCTCTACGTTGGGATTGGGATTCTCTACGGTTGCAAACCGGAAAGCAATCCTGCTCAGAACGTGGCGGAACAGAATGGGCACGCCGTCTTTGTTGCCGCTGACCATATACTCAGGATCATTCTTGGTCTTGTCCTTTGCCAGGTCAGCCACCATCAGGTCCACATTGGAGTTGGCACTGATGGTGAAGTCCTTGAACTCGAAGCCCTTGGCTTTGCTGAACGAAGGAACAGCGGAGAAACCCTGGCCTGCACCGTCGGTGTAGGGGGAATACGCTGCAAAGGTCAGCTTGCCGGTCTTGGTCCAGTAACGGGCAGAGACGGGTCCCCATTCACCTTCCGGTGCATAATCGGGACTCTGGACCACCTTGTCGTTGGTCATATACCTGTTGGCGTCACCGTCGGTTGCCCAGTCGGTGGCGGTCCAATATGCAAACACACCGAAGGCATCGCCTGTGTAGGCGGTGGGTGCCTTGGTCTGCTGCAGGTAGTTGACCACCTTAAAGCTGATGGCGCTGCTCTCTACAGTCTGCTGCTTCTCTACCTTGGCACAGGATGCCAGGCAGAGAAGAGCGGCTGCTATGATAATTAATTTCTTCATTATCGATTAGAGGGCAAGGCTGCCGGTTGCATAAGTCCAGTCAGCAACTGCAGGGTCGAAGGTGATGACCTCGGTTACAGGATCAATTGTGATGTTGTAGGTGTAACGCTTGTTCATGCACCAGGAGGTGATGGCAGTTGTGGCGTTGAGCCTGGCTGTGTTGAGCTTTGCAGAAACCACAAGATCTTTCTCGGTGATGTAAACGGTCTGTCCGTGCAGTGCCTGCAGATCGTACTTGATGGTGATTACGACATCATCGGCAAGTGCCTGAGGCAGTACGCTGCGGAAGTCCAGGAACAACTCGGAGTTGCCCGTATTAGAATCGGCAGCAAGTGTCAGTTTGCCATCGCCATTGCCAGTATATGACAGGGTAAGATCCTCAACATCGGTAGTCACAGTGGATTTGGTCCAACCAGGCACTGTACCGTCAGAAGCGGGGCTCCAAGGCATAGTGGTAAGGGCTGCAGCAGTGGTAGTACCTGCGGTGAGGGTGATGGAACCTTTATTCACAACCTTCTCTATCTTGGCACTGGTAACAGTAGCGATATAATTGGTACCAGCGTGGGTAGATGTGGTAGCCAGGCCGATGTTGAACTTGACTTGAGCCAGGAGGTGACGGAACATTGTGGGAACGCCCTTGAAGTTGGAATCGGTAGTACCGGTTGCAAGGTTGTCGGTGACAGCAGTACCGTCTGCATTGTGGCTGGCGTTGGTAGCGTTGTAAACAGCGTCGGCAATCATGATGTTGTCGTCAGCAACTACTTTGTGGTTGGTGATTTTGATCTGACCACCCTTGTTATTAGTGTAGTTGTTGCCAAGATCCAGCTCGTTTGTGCTCAGTGCATTCTTAGAAGCGTAAGAGAAGAAATTGATATAACCGCTCTTGGGCCAGTAGTAAGCCACTGCGGGAGCCCACTGGGTGGGAGCAGTCGTACTGTTGGGCAGAATCTGGACATTGGGCATATAGTTCTGAGCATCTCCGCTTGCAGGATAGTACCACGCGTTGGTATAGAAGCTGGAGCATTCTTTCAGAAAGTTGTTGCCGGCTGCCTTGGTCATATAGGTAGCAACCTCGAAGGAGATTGCGTCGGCCTTCTTCTCTTCAGGATTAACCTTGGTGCAGGCTGCCAGTGCAACCAGTGCAGCAAGTGCTATAACGATAATTTTTTTCATTTTATTGCGTTAGGTTTAGTTATTTTCGTTCAGAGGAAGCGCGATTGCACCAGTTGCAGACTCCCATTCAACGACTGCAGGATCAAAGGTAATCCTCTTGCTTACGGGGTCGATGGTGATGGTGTAAACGGTAACCTGGTTCATCTTCCACTCTGTAACCAGCGGACAAACCTCAGAAAGCTTCTTGCCGGAAACTTTGACAATCTCTGTCATGAAGGTAGTGTAACCATCAGTTGCATTGCCGTGCTTAGCGTTTACCTGATAAGCGAAGTCAAAATCTACGCCGCTGGTAACCTGAGGCATAACGGTGCGGACGGGAAGGAGAATAGTATCGGTCTGTGCACTCTTGGTTGCATTGGGCTCGATGGTGAGGGTCTTGGTTGCAAAGGAGATGGTCTCTTTGTCTGTAGCTGTAGTACTTGCCACCCAACCGATAGAACTATCAGGAGCAGCGTATTGTCCTCCTTGTTCTACAACAGGGTCCACAAGTTTGGTGTCTCCATTGTAAACATCCCAAGTGCCGATAACAGCTTTGGTAGCTGCGGTGGTATTCTTCAGAGTGAGGGAACCCTTGTTGACGGGCTTCAGGGTAGAAAGATTACTGTTCTGAGTGTCGTTGAGTACATTAACCTCCCAAGTGGTAGAAGCGGACTTGTTTGCATCAGCAGTTTTCAACTTAACGATAAAAGCAACCTTTGCAAGTCTATGACGGAAAAGGGTCGGAACGCCAGTGTAACTTTCGGTAATTGCAGTATAAGCGTAATTGTTTTTGGAGTAGTCGAAATCGCCCATCTGGTCATTGATGGTAACCATATCGTAATCGTTCTCACCATAGATACCAAAGTGGAGAGCGGGATCTGCTACCAGGATGTTGTCAGTAGCCGCAATGACCTTATCTGTATAAGCAAAGGTGATGGTCTTCTTATCGGTAGAAGCAGTGATAGTGGGAGCAATAGCAGTTGCAGAAGTACCGTCGTTGGTGGTGGTAACTCTCTCGCCTGCATAAGAATAGAAGTTGATATAACCTGCCTTGGGCCAGAAGTAATCTGCTTCGGGAGCCCACTCATATCCGTTGGTTATTGCTTTCTTCTTTACTACCTCGCTGTCCATAAAAGGAGTGTTGCCGTTTGCAGCAGCATCAGCTGCGGTAAACTGCCAAGCATAGCATTTGAATTCAGGGGCCACCAACTCTTCATCAAGTCTGGAGTTAGCCTTGGTCTGAGGCATGTAGTTAGCTACTGTGAAGGAGATCTTGTCAGACTTCTTCTCTTCGGGATTAACCTTTGTGCAGGCTGTCATTGCTACGACAGCTGCAAGAGCGATAATGAATAATTTTTTCATCGTTTTGTTAATTGATAAGTTAATATTTGGTTTAGTTGTATGATTATTCTATGTTGATGGGATATTCTGCGTTTACAACCCAGTTGGTCTCCACAGGGATAATGGTGATTACGCCTGTGTCGGGGTTGATGGCAATTGTATAAGTTATGCGCTGCCCCATACCCCACGCGTCAAGGGTGCTGTTGCTGCCGAAGTTGAAAGCAGCGAGCGGCACCTGAGCTGTGACAGTCTCTTCTACAACAGTTGTATTGGGTGCAGTGCCGTAGGTTGTAGCTACGGTATATGTCAAATCGAGCAGCATCTCATCATCATTACCCCTTTTTATTATCTGGGGAATGACGCTCTGCCACTTCAGAAGCGTATCGGCAGTGCTGCTGAGAAGTTTTGGATTGTCGCCGAAATCCTTACCGATTGTTGCTTCACCACCGTCCGAATCGACAACCCATCCGTCATCTTCTATAGTCCACGCCTGAGGCTTGGTAGAACCGGGATCGGTGTTGGTCATATAGATGGAACCAGTATTATATACACCGGCCAACTCTATTTTATTGACACTTACCTCCCAGCTGACACCGGTAACGGGATCTATTGCGGTGCGGCCCAAGAAGCATATCTGCGCCAGGGCGTGATGCATAAGGGTGGGAACACCTTCTGTGACTCCGTTATACGCCTGATATGTGGCGGGGTTTACATTTGCGCTGTAGCGCCAGGCCATATCTGCCACCAACAGCAGTGTATCGGCAGTAGCAACGGTGAAATTCTCCCACGCGAAATTCGCAACCCACTTATCTTCGTTATTTTGGGCATAATCGATTGAGGGGTCGCCACCGCGCCAGGAAATGAAGTTGATGTAGCTTTCTGACGTTTTGGGCCAGAAGTAATCGTGGCTGGGTGCCCACTCGTCGGTACCGTTGAAAGAGATGGTCTCACCATCTTCTCCGAAGAAAGCCCGTGGAGTGTCCATAAAACCTGCTGCGTGGAGATATGCGAAACTGCTGAAATCGTTGATTCCAATGCCGTTGAGCGACACGGTATCTCCTTCTGCCTTGGTCTGCGGCGCATAGCTGCCCACCTGGAAGGTCACCGCCCTCTCTGCCGTGGGAACCACCTCGACCTTGGCGCAACCCGCAAGGGCTACGGCAAAGAGGAGTATGGCTATGTTGAACCTATTCTTCATTAAATATTTATAATTATTACAATTCTATTTCTCCATATTCTTCGTCCCAATCGTCCACATAGGGCACGAATCCGCCGCCGTTGACGGGGTGCGGAACGGGATCGTCAATCTCCCAGATTTCGCTCAAGAGCAGCCAGTGGCGCTGCAGGGCATCTTCCGTACGGAACACTTCGTTGAGGTTGACCGTCTTCTGCAGGCGGTTGCCACCGGTGTCCATCAGGTTGAAGGTTACCAGCAGGTCGGAGTTGCTCTCTTCTATCTTGCCGAATGTGTTGAACAGGGCGCAGAGGACATCCTGGTTCTCGTCCTCTATGTTGCCGTCGGTGCTCTTCACCATCTCAAAATATACGGCGGTGGAAGGATCACCCACCCTTTCGCCTACAGTCCAAGGACTTACAGCATCGCGGCCAAAGTAGTTGGCACTGTAGAGGCCGGTGACGACGGCGTTGCAGCTATTGACAAACCGCAGGCCTTTCACGCGTATCTGTATATAATAGGTGTTGATGCAGGTGTGAGCCACCATCTCTACATTCTCCATATCGGTGTGCGGAGCGATGTAGACCTTCTGCTCGCGGCCAACCATCAGGTGGTCGGGTTGCCAGCTGATGGGAGAATCGCCCAGGACGGTACCTTGTGTACCGCCGGCGATAGTTGCCCGCTCTGCATTTGTGAGCACTTGCGTGTATGCTTCTACGGTCTTCTCCTCGTTATCGTCCTTGATAAGGGTATTGGCCGTATCAAAGTTGTATACCAGGAAATCGAAGGTACCGTAGCTGATATTCAAAAAGTCGGTGAATACCTGATGTCCGGCCTGGTCGTAGCTCTTGTTCTCGAGGAACTTCTCGCCTATCTTACGCCCGGTATTGGGGTCGCAGATAAACAGACGGAGCATATCGGTATTGGTGCTGGGCTTTTCTATCTTGTCGTTGTAGATGTAGCGGCCGATGTTGCAGACGGTATCAACATCCACAGTCACCTTTATGGTGATGCGCTCTTCCATATCGTGGAGGGGACGGCGGTGGCAAGCTGCGGCCGTTGCCAGCAGGCACGCCAGAAGCACTATATATCCTGCCTTTTTCATTTGGTACCTCCTTTATAAGAGCGGTTTATACAAATGGGTATCACAAAGCTGATCTTGGCTTTGGTAGGACCAAAATAATCTATGCTGCCCACGTCGCGGGGGTTGCGGATCAGCAACGAATAGTCGTCTGCGGGAATATAACCGCGATAACGGCTGCTGAGATAGCCCAGCGAGAGGCTAAGCTCCAGGTTACACCATTCAGTGCGGCCGAGGGCCTTTGTCCAGCCGCCGGTGATGCCGGCCGACCAGTATTCGCCCTGATAGTCCAGGGAACGGTCGTACTGGAAGTCGTACTTGGCGCTCATACCGTAGACGCCGGCAAAGAAGCCGCGGAGCTTGGCAATGCCCTTGGGATCCCAGGGTTTGAACCAGTAGCGGAATTCCGGACCCATCTCCCAGTGCTGGAAGCAATACTTGTTGCCGGTTTCCCACCAGGGGAAGACATCCTCCCACATAATGGAGTAGCGGTCGGCGATGGGAACCTCCACCTCAAAGTTGAGGGCTGTGACTGCGTCGTAGAGAAGGTTCGTCTTGATGGCGAATATCATCTGTTTGTACTTGTCGCTGACCACGACAGGCTCGGGGATGTTCAAGTCAAATACCGGCCCGGGCAGATTCACTGCAAACAGGGAGGAATCTATTGGCGCGGGTGCGGGGATTGTGATGTCGAAGGGGAACACCATACGGAACGCTGCGTAACGCAGGCGTACCAGGGCTTTCTTATCTTTTGACTCGGGCCAGGGAGACACGCCGTGTTCCATGGTGACCTTGTCCTTAAGATCGGGGTAACGCTCCAGCAGATAGTTGCGCATGGAGATTGCACGACGCTCGGCCAGATTCATATTGTATTGATAGGGGCCTTCAGGAGATGATTTGGCAATAACCACAAATGCATCGATGGCATCCAGGCCGTGTACCGAAATCACGCTGTCCAGGCGGGCCAGGGTTACGGGGTTGTCAAGATAGTCTGGGCTGAATTTTGACACATCAAAGGGGAAGTACACCTTGAAGTCGTATTCGTGAGTGCCGCTCTCTATCTTTACCTGCTGGGCCTCGGCAATTCTGGCGTGCTCTTTAAGCAACGCATCGGCTTGCTCCTGTCCGTTTTCTGCGGCGAGCTTGTAGGCCTCGACAGCTTCTGCTTCCCTTCCGTCCATATCCAGGGCGATACCGTAACGCAAAGCGGCCTCGCCATTTTCTGGATCGGCATCAAGGACAGCCTTGAACTCCTCTGCAGCAAGTGCCCATGCCTCTTCTTCTGCCAGGGCGATACCCTGCTGCATATGGATCTGAGGGATGACTCTCTTGCAGATGTCGGCAATCTCCTGACCCTCTTCGCCACAAGCCTCAGCCTGGGCAAGAGCGCTCTCAAAACCGGACAGTGCAGCGGGATAATCGCGACTGTCGAGGGCAGCTTTTGCCTGTCTTGCCAGCTCCGTAGCCTGCTCGACGCTTTGTGCAGAAAGCATCGACACAGCAACAAGAAGAGCCAAAATGGTGATTATCAGTTTCTTCATCATAAAACGCATTGAAGTGGCAAAGTTAGAAAACAATTTCGAAAACTTTGTACAGTCAATCGATTTTTTATTATGATTATAGAAACAAAAAGGGGTTGCCCGATTGGGCAACCCCTTAATGATTTGAACCTATTCGTTAACGAACAACTGCTATGGCATGACCTTGAGTGACCTTCAAAGTCGCGGTCTTCTGGCTCTGGTCAGCAAATGTTGCCGTTATAGTAACGGTAGCAGTGCGATCGTCGTCGCCTGTGTTCAAGTCAGCCGAAACAATGACGCTGCCCTTTGAAACAGTCAGCCAGTCTGCGTCTTTCTCAAAAGTGTAGTCAACTGCATTGGTGAATACTTCGATCTCTTCACTTCCGCCGCCAGCAGGGAGGGTTACTTCGTTGGAAGCCAGTACGAAATAGTTCTCAACGACGCCGCTGGTATTGGGCAGCTGGACAACCGTGATAACCTTCTCTTGAACAGTACCATCCTCAAATTCGGCACTTACTGTGACGTAAGTCACAAGAACTTCGCCGGAAGTATTCTCGTTGATTGCCATCTTGATATCCTTGGTACCATCCTGTTCAACCAGGGAAACAGCTACCCTGCTGCTGTTGGATGACCTCGGATATGTAGACTCGGCATTATCGTAAATCGGAATCAATTCAGATGATGCCATGTGAGGAACCACCATGGTGCTTACGTATACATCAAGGATATTGTCAGAAGGAGACTGGGTAATTACAATCTCGTCTGTGAGAACTGTGCCGTCCTCTTTGATTGCAATGACCTTGACGGCACCACTGCGGACTTTACCGGTAGTGTTGTCATCGACTACGATATTCTGAGTGAGAATTTGTTCAGTCTCGGTAACTGAATTACCATCGAGTGATATCCAATCTACTGCAGGCTGGAATACAATCCTCTTTTCCTCATTCAGAACTACGCCAGTGCTCAGGTATGCAGCGAGTTCGTAGATATCATCTTCGTCGACATCACCGCTGCTGACAGCCATATTCTTGGCGCTCAGGATGGAGAATACGGTGGAAGCGGCAGGCTGGAACACTGTGATGACCTTGGTCAACTTGCTGTTCTTCACAGTCACATAGGCTGTGCGGTCCTTGCCGGTGGTATTCTTTTGTGCCGTCATGGTGAACGCGTCGTTACTGAAGTTAGAGGAGATCTCGATCCAATTTGCAGAAGAAATCGCAGATTTGAGTCGGTCTTCGGATACGACGCTCACTGTGTAACTCTCGCCGGCGGGATCAAGAGCGATGTATTCGGGCATACCTTCAAGCACGTACTCTGTGGACGCCTGGACAATCAGGATGCTATCTGTATAGATAGTACCATCTTCTCCAACTGCGGTAACCTTGACAACTGCACTGCGGGTTTCGCCTGTATCATTCTTTTCGAGCTTCATGATCTGGCTGAAAATGGTTCCTTCTCCAGTGATTTCAGGATCGCGATGCTCTGCCATATCAATCCAATCTGCTGCAGGCTCGAAGGTGATCTTAGGTTCATCCTCTGTGCCTACACCTGTGCTCAGGTATGCAGACAGTGCGTACTCATGATGATGATGGTCAAAGTTGATTACATCGGGGCTGAGAACAGAGAATACAGTTTTTGCTGCCGGCTGGAAGACGGTGATCATCTTGCTCTGGCTGCCGTTGGAAACGGTAATGTACGCTGTGCGGTCACGACCGGTCGTATTGGCAGCAGCCTTGATGTGCAGAGTCTGGGGATCGGTCTGCTCTGCGGTGAAGTCGGTACCCTCGAGCCAAGCTGCAGTATAGGAAGATGTGAGAGGTTCGTCTGTCTCGAAAGTCAGATCAAGCTCTTCACCCTCCGGCTGAACTACGATGTAGTCCAACAGAGCCTCGAGCGGACCGCCGTCGTTGGCTGCCTGGGTAACGGTCACGGTCTTTTGTACAACCTTGCCGTCGTAGTCGAAGAAGTTTACGGTAACAATGGCTGTACGGACTTCGCCGGTGTTGTTGACTTCTGCTTTGAGAACGCCGGTAACGATATTGCCGTTATCATCAGCATCAACAGCAGGATCAGCATCAGCAACATCTCTTACAGACAGAGGCTTCAAGTTTTCGGGGGCGGGATCAATGATTTCACCTGAAGAAGCGCCGACACTTTCTACGGTGAGCCAGCTGCTGTTGGAAATCATCTGTACCTTGTCCGGATTGACAGAAGCATAAGCAACGATCTCGAGAGGTTCATCCATATTCTTAGGAATGAAGACGTTCTCACCGGAGAGAATTGCAAAGTGGGTAGTTTCTGCTGCCTGGAAGACTCTGATCATCTTGGCGATGGTCTCACCCGTATTGGTAACTGTGTAGACTGTTACGCTTGCAAGACGGTCGCGGCCGGTGTCGTTGGGGTTGGCAACGATGGTGACAGTGGCCATATTGCTGTTGGGGTTGACATCACTTGCCTCAGCAGGAATGAGGACTTCTGCAACGGTAGACTCTTCTTTGAGCCAAGCCTCGGAGATATTGACACCGAGCTGTGCCACATTGGTGATTGCAGGAAGTACTACGGAATCACCTGCAGGTGATACGGTGATGAAATCTGCAAATACCTCCAGCATATTGTATGTGCCGGCCTGGGTTACAGTGAAGCTGTCGGTGATAGGTTCGCCCTGAACCTGGTCGAGACTAACGGTAACGGTAGCGGTACGAGGCTCACCTGTAACGTTCTCGTCGATTGTGAAGTAGAGGTGATTGAAACCGGACTTGTAGAATTGGATCCAAGGTTCGCTGCAAGAGACAACGAGATCCTTGAAGTTGCCTGCGAACAGGCAAGGCACGTCGAATACATCAGCATTGCTGTCTCCCTCAAATCCTTCCTTGGGAACGAGGTATGCGTCCTGAGGAACGTCCACATATGTATCGAATGTGAGCTGGATAACCTTGACCTCCTTGGCGATGCGGTGCTCGTTCTCGGTGCCGGTGTAGACGATGATGGTAGCCTCACGCTGTGCGCCTGTGTTATTGTCACCTGCCCTCCAGCTTACTACTGCGTCGCCTGTGCCGCTGAGACCATCCTCGCCCTCGAGGACTACAAGGTCTCTGGACTTGATAACATCATCGAGTATGTAAGGCGGAGGCATCAGGCCGCCACCCTCGCCGCCTTCGAGCCAGGTGCAATCGTAAGAGATTTCCCAGGTTCCGGTGGTGATGATTGTCAGGTCGAACTCAGCATTTTCTGCAGGGAGAATGATTGTCTCGGGAGAAACTATCAGGTCTGCATTCAGAGGGTTCTGATGGATGGTAATCACGTGAGCGAGTTTCTCACCCTTGTCGGTAACGACGGTGAGGGTTACGTATGCTACGCGAGGCTCAGCGCTCTCGTTGCGGTCAACCCTGACTGTCAGCTCCTGAGGATGTGCATTCTGGTTGAGACCATTGGAAACATGGCACCAGCCTTCCCACCTTGAAGTTACAGAAGTGCTGACTCTGCTGTTGCCGTAGAACGGGAATACTATGATTTCTCCGTTGGGGGATGCCTCATATTCGTCTACGTAAACATCCAGGATGTTGATGGTAGGAGACTGGGTTACGATGAAGGTGTCGCTGATAGGCTCGCCGGTAACCAGTTCGAGAGTAACGGTAACGGTTGCGGTACGAGGCTCTGCAGTGGTGTTTTCTTCCACTGAGAATCCCAGATGCTCGTCATCACTGTATCTGCGGTGGTAAGTGATCCAGTCTGCGCTGGTATTAACCTGCATATCCTTGAAGTCGCCTGCTGCATAGTAGCCGACTCTGAGAGTCTGCTCTTCTTTAGTAAGGGCGTAAGCATCTTCAGGTACATAAATATAGGTGCTGCGCTCGAGCTGGGTAACCTTTACGATCTGCTCTTCGCGCTCGTTGTTCTCGCCGCCGGTAGCTACTACGATTTCTGCTTCGCGTACTGCGCCGGTGATGTTGTCACCAGCTGTCCAGAGGACTTCGTCGTCGCCAAAGCCGGCTACATACCCATCGTCATCGATATGTTCTGTCTGCAGCCAAGTGCAGGTTGTAGAAGCCATCCAGGTGCCGGTGGTGTTGACTACCATATTGAAGTGACCCATAACTGCAGGAATGACAACTTCCTTGGGAGAAACGCTGAGGGCTGCATAGAGAGCTGCCTGGCGAACGGTGATCACCTTGGTGATCTTCTCGCCTGCTTCGTTTACGGTAGAGATGGTTACATAAGCAACGCGTGCTTCGCCGGTGCGGTTGGGATCAACCTCGATCTTGATGATCTTCTGAGGATCGCTGTAGCTGCAGCAACCTGCGCTGAAGCTGTCGGGATCACGGGCTACTTCTACGTGGCACCACTCTTCGCTTGAAGAGATGGAAACAGGAGTATTTGCGTAGTAAGGCAGTGCAACTTCGTCGCCCTTTGCACTTACGTCGATAACGTCTACGAATACGTCAAGGATGTTGACGGTAGGAGACTGGGTGAAGGTAACGGGAATTGAAACAGGATCACCGAATACAGGGGTGCAAGTGATGGTAACAACACCTGAACGAACCTCTGCGGTCTTGTTTTCATCTACCCTTACTTCTACCTCGCCATCCTTTATTTCAGTAACATAGAGCCAGTGAGCGCTGGAAGAAGCTGTTACATCCTGTTCACTGCCGGAAGTAACGTAAGCAACCTTGAATGTATCACCGAGTTTGTCAACCAGGAAAGAGCGAACAGGAACTTCGAAGTAGAACTGCTCGGGACGCTGGGTAACAACTATGGTAGCGCTCTCGCGCTGGCTGTTTTCAGCACCTGTCTGAACGGTTACGGTAGCTACGCGTACCTGGCCGGTCTCGTTCTTGGCTGCGGTTACAGTGAGCATAAAGTCACCGGTACCCTCTGCCTTGTCGATGGTGAGCCAGTCGCTGTCGCTGCTGGCGGTCCAGCTGTTGTTGGTGATGATGCTTGCCACGAAGCTCTGTGCCGTAGCATAGATATTCTTCTCGGCGGGAGTGACAACCAGTTCTGAGTAAGCGGCACCCTGACGGACGATGATGGTCCTGGAGAGGATTTCACCGGACTCGGAGTTGGTGGTAACAGTAACGACTGCTACACGGGGAACTGCTGTTGTATTCTCGGCTGCAGTGATGACAATTTCCTGGCCCTCGTCGGTTGCGGTGCACCAGGACTCGCTGCTGCGTACGGATACGGGAGTGTTGCTCTGGATGGGGATGCGAACAGTTGCGCCTACCCATTCAACTGCATACTCGTCTGCGAGTACTTCAAGAACGTTGATGGTGGGAGCCTGTGCTACACGTACCTGACGGATGATAGGATCGCCTGCCTGGCCGTGGGTGATGAAGGAGATGACGCCCTCGCGTGCGATGGCGGTCTTGTTCTCGGCAACATTAACGGTAGCCACACCGTCTGCCACGGTCCCTACGGTCATCCACTTGGAGCTTGAAGAAGCGGTAACGGTTACGTTGCTGCCCTCGAGAACGTAAGGAATCTCGATGGTCTGCTCGTCAAGGCTCAGAGGATAATCGGTAACGGGAACTTCCAGATAGAAGTCAACAGCTGCCTGACGAACTACGATCTGGCGGATAACGCGGTTTTCATTCTCTGCGCCGGTAGCGAAGGTGATGACTGCGATGCGCTCCTTGCCAGTGTCATTTGCAGTAGCGGTTACGGTGATCTGTGCGTCACCGGTGCCCTCTGTCTCGCTCAGGGTGAGCCAGTCGCTGTCAAGAGAAGCTTCCCAGCTGCCCACTGTGATAACATCAAGCTCGAACTCATCTGCTGCTGCAGTAAGAGTCTTGCTCTCGGGAGATACAACAAGTGCAGCATTGCTTGCGGACTGGGTCACCTTGATCTGGTGAACCTCGGTCTTGCCGTCAGCCTCGGTGAGGATGCTGATGATGGCAACGCGGTCTGCGCCGGTGTTGTTCTCGTCTACAGAAATCTTGAATGAGCCGTTGCCCTCGCCGCTGGTGGGATCAACTGTGCACCAGTCTGCAGAAGAAGCGACTTTCCAAGCGCCGTTGCATGCGATGCTCATCAGATAGTCACCTGCATACTTGGTGAAGGATACATCGTCTGTAGCGAGAGTAAGGATTGTGCCCTCGGACTGCTGACGAACAAGGATGGTAACCTTGACATCAGGATAGTCTTTAGCTGTAAGAACAATCTTGCCCGAACGCTCGTTCGGAGTAGTGTTGGCTGCTACAAAGAACTCGAAAGTACCCTTGTGATTGCCGAAACCGTTGTCGAGGGTAATCCACGCTACCTCGCTGGCAGCCACCCACTGGAGGTTGGATTCTACCACAACGGTGCCTTTATCCGCCTGAGGGCCGACCAGCACGACTTCGCGGTCGACGTTCAGGAACGGAACTTCCTCCTCGTAGCAACCTGTGGTGAGGAATGCCGCGAGTACAAAGCAAAGAACCGAAAGGTTTCTCAAAAGTTTTTTCATAGATTTTATTGATTAGTTGTTGTTTTGGCTTTTTCTGGCAATGGCAAGTGCCCTGTTGCGATACTCGCTCTCCGGGAGGAGAATGAGGATGGACTCGGCCTCTGCATATTTACCTGCACCGATCTTGGAAAGGGCGGTGTTGTAGTCTGCATAGCCGTTGAGCAGGCGGTCTGCCTTGTCATATTCTTCATTCATCAGGCAGAGCAGACCAAGGTTGTAGTCAGCCTCGGGGATCTTGCCTTCGATGTTCTCGTAAATAGCCTTGGCCATTTCGTAGTTGCCGTTCATGAAGTAAACGAGCGCGCGGTTGGCGTTGACATACTGGTTTGCATCCTTGAAAGCAATCTTGTCTGCAACTCCAGCTGCCTTTGCCCAGTCCTCTGCGTCTGCTGCTGCGAGCATCTCGGCGTTGAGATCGAATACCTCTTCGTTGGGTTTCTCTACCAGAGTGTGAACGGTAGTGCAGTCGTCAAGGTCGCATACGTAGTTGTATACCAGGCCACGGCCGTCGGTAAGTACGGGGCAGAGGTCGATATGGGCGCTGCGGCACTTGGGGAAGTACTGGTTGAAAATGGTCTTGTATTCAGAAGGATACTTGGAGCGGATCTGGCGCTCAAGGGCGTCGGAATCATCGCGTCCGTTCTCAATCATGTTGAGGATCTCTGCGGCGTGAGGCAGAGAAGATGCTGCGAGGCACTCGCAAACTACATCCCAGTTCTCTACGTTGTTTACGAAGTTGCAATTGTCGTAGGGAATTCCGATGCTGTCGAAGTAAGCCTGAACGGCAGCTTTACGTTTCTCACCCAGCTTGACGTTGTAGTCATAGGGAGCCTCGGGAGAGTCGCTGATGACAACGTCCATGGTGTATGAAGGAACATTGCTGTTGAACACGATGTTCTTGTAGTTCTGAACGAAATCGTTCTCATAGAACTCGGGCTCGATAACCGCGCTGTTGACCTTGAAGGGGATGTGGGTGGTCAGGCAGAGGTTCTCATCACCGCAGCGCTTGGTCATATAGAAGAAGTGCATGATGGGAGAGAGTTCTGCCATGTCGGAAAGGCTGTAGATGCCGCAGTAAACCGGAACGGTCTC
>JAFZBQ010000113.1 GCA_017561665.1 Bacteroidales bacterium
GCAAAGCGCAGGTCAGCTTTATTAACTGCTCCAACAAGTACGGCAACCTGTTCGAATTCCATCGCACCGGTGAAGATCCAAACGATAAAGGTACATACACCGTATATGAATAGAATCTTCAGGGCCACATGCCTGCTGTTGATGTTTGTGGCGACGGCCGCGGCAGCTCAGACTCGAAAGGTGACGGTCACCGTGACCGACCAGGCGGGGGAGCCGCTTCCGGGGGCGTTCGTGCAAGTTGACGGCACCAATACCGGCGCCGCTACCGACCTTGACGGCCGGGCGGTGCTGGAAAACGTATCTGAAGACTCCTACATCAAAGCCGTGCTGATCGGTTTTGCCGATACTAGGGAACCGGTCGGCGAGCGCACCGCCATAACCATTGTGATGCAGACCGACATCCAATCTTTGGACGAGGTGGTGGTCATCGGTTACGGTACAGCAAAGCGCAAGGACTTCGTGGGCAGCGTATCCTCTGTCAGGCTGGAGAACAGCCCCGTGGCCCTGATGAACAATTCCAATGCCCTGGAAACGCTCAAAGGCACAGTGGCGGGCCTGGACATCGGCGCCGTGAGCAACGCCGGCGGCCAGCCATCCATGCAGATGCGCGGCCAGCGCTCCATCTCAGGCAGCAACGCCCCGCTGATTGTGGTGGACGGCGCCATCTATATCGGCGGTCTTAACGAAATCAATCCGGCCGACATCGCCACCATAGATGTCCTGAAGGATGCCAGCAGCGCCGCCGCCTTCGGTTCCCGCAGTTCCAACGGCGTGATACTCATCACCACCAAGAAGGGCACCACGGAGAAGCCGGTAATCAATTTCAACGCCTCGGCGGGGCTGCAGACCTGGAGCAACAAACCCAGACTGCTCAGCCCCGACCATTACATCCAGGCGGTTCAGGACCGCCTGCAGAGCACCGACGTGAGCTGGATGACGCCTCAGGAGAAAGAGAACTACGAGGCAGGCATCATCACCGACTGGCTCGGTTTCGCCACCCGCACCGGCGTCAAGCAGGACTATCAGGCCAGCGTGTCGGGCGTGGGCAAGCGGGTCAACTATTATCTGTCGGCCTCCTGGACCGGCAACAACGGCATAGTGAAGGGCGACGATTTCTACCGCACTTCGCTGCTGTGCAAATTATCCACCGACATAACATCCTGGCTGAACCTGGCCATCGACGGCGCCTACACCCAGCAGGATTATTCGGGCGTGGCGGCCAACATCGGCACCGCCTATTTCATCAGCCCTTACGGACAGCCGTACCGCTACGGCACCGATCTTCTGGAGAAATACCCAGTGACCCAGAGCGACGGCTATCAGAACCCGCTCTGGCAGGCCGACCCGGACAACCGCTATAACAAGGAGATCCGCGACTCTTACCGCCTGAACACCGCCGTCACCGTCAAGTGTCCGTGGGTTGAGGGGCTAAGCTTCAAGATGAACTTCCTCAAGCACGACATAGAAGCTTGTACAGAGAACTTTGTATACGAGAGTTACTATGTCAAGGACGGTTCATATAAAGATGACAACCGCTATGCGCCATCGACTCTGCAAGGGTTGCTGGTGAATGCCAACGGCTCCATAAAGCACGAGAAGACCAACGGTTACGTGCTGGACTTCATACTTAATTTTGCCCGCGACTTTGGCCGGCACAGCGTGGATGCCACTCTGGTATCGACCCGCGACTGGACCACGTACGACTGGGACCAGACTTCCGGCAGCAACTTTGCCTCCAACGGAAACACGCTGCTGGGCATCGCCGGCCTGCAGAAAGCCGACAGGATAGAGTTTAAGCAGGATGGCAGCGCTGCCGCCAACGTCGGCTACCTGGCCCGCCTGATGTATTCCTACGACAAGCGCTATTCTCTTACCGCTTCTTACCGCCGCGACGGCGCATCCTTCTTCGGAGTCAACCGCAAGTGGGGCAACTTTTTCTCTTTCGGCGCCGCCTGGACCCCGAGCCGCGAGGCGTTTTGGAGCGATGATTTGCGCGCCGTGCTTACCGACCTCAAGATCAAGGCCTCCTGGGGCCGCAACGGTAACCAGGGATTGTCGGCATTCGGTACCTTGTCGGCCATTCAGAACGGCAATTCGGGCGGCCAGCATTACGAGTTCGACGACGATGATATCCTCTATGGCATCATCCAGAGCGGCCTGGGTAACCCGGAGTTGGGCTGGGAATCGACAGATGCCCTTAATGTCGGCTTCGAGTCGGCGTGGTTCGGCGGCCGTCTCCACCTGGATGTGGACAGCTACTATTCGCAGACCCACGACCAGATTTTCTCCCGCGAAATCCCCATCCCCACCGGTTTCGAGAAGATGTCCTCTTCTATGGGACAGATAGATAACTGGGGAGTGGAGGCGACCCTGAGTGGCACAGTGATCAGCGTCGGCGACTTCTCCTGGAACACCGGAACGAATTTCTGGTGGAGCCGCAACAAGTTGGTACACCTCTATGGCGAAGACCTTGACGGCGACGGAAAGGAAGACGATGACGTTGCATCGTCCCGTTTTATAGGCTACGGCCTTGGCGCCATCTACGGCTATGTGCAGGACGGCATCGTGCAGGTGGACGATTACGACTACATCGGCATCTACGGCACCGAGCC
>JAFZBQ010000114.1 GCA_017561665.1 Bacteroidales bacterium
AAGCAGGCACAGTATTACAAGGTTCGCAACGGCGACACTTTGGGCAAGATTGCATCCAAACACGGCACTACCGTGGCAAAACTCTGCAAACTCAACGGCATCAGTGCCAAAAAAGTCATCCGTCCGGGACAGAGTCTCCGCGTAAGGTAATGAAACGTTATGCCGTCATATTGATACTTTTGACGGCACTCGCAATGCCGGCAAAGGCCCAGTACGACCCGTCGCACTTCTATTATGCCGGCCGTCAGGCACTTTCCGACGGCAAATTCTCCCTTGCCATAGAGAATTTCAACATTCTCTCCCGCATCGACACAGTAGGTCCGGAGGCCTTCTTTTTCCGCGGCATCGCCAAGTACAATCTGGGCGATCTGAACGGCGCTGAGCGCGACTTTGACATGAGCCTGAAGCGCAATCCGCTTTATACCTATGCCTATCATTATCGCGCCATCACCCGCAGCCGCCTGGGCCGATACGAAGAGGCATTGGAAGACCTGCAGGAAGCCATGGACCTGCGTCCCGGCAACACGGGCATTTATTTCAGCCGCGGCGTGACTTATTTCCTTTCGCAGCAGTTCGACAAGGCGGTGCAGGATTTCAACGCATTCATCCGCAAGGAGCCCGACGAGAGCAGCGCCTACCTGAACCGCGGCGCCTCCTACCTGTTCCTGGGCGATACAATCCAGGCTTTTGCCGACTATAACAAGGCCATCGAACTCAACAGTCAGGACCCGGAGGGCTATGTGCGCCGGTCGCGCCTGTATTCGATGCAAAACCGGTATCAGGAGGCCATCGACGACCTGAACCAGGCCATAAAGCTTGACCCGGAAAACACCTTCGCCTATTTCAACCGCGCCATCCTCAAATATGAAAAGAAGGATTGGATAAGCGCTATAGATGACTTGAACAAGGTGCTGGAAGAGGAGCCGGGCAACGCCCTGACGCTCTACAACCGCGCCCTGATTTATGCGCAGGTCGGGGAATTGAACGAGGCAGTGGATGACCTTGACCGCGTCATCAACATCAATCCCGACAACGTACTGGCCTATTTCAACCGCGCCGCCGTATTTATGCAGCAGGGCAAATACAATCAGGCGATAAACGACTACGACCGCGCCATCGAGCTCTATCCCGACTTTGCCAAGGCCTACATAAACCGCTCCTACGCCAAGGCGATGCTGGGCAAGATGGGCGACAGCAAGCACGACTGGGACACTGCCCAGCGCAAGGTGCGGGAATATCAGTACAAGACCTCTACCGACGAAGGCTACGAGGCGTTTGCCGATACCACCAAGAAGTTCAATTCCCTGCTGGCGCTGGACGCCGACTTTGCAAAGAAAAACTTCAACAACGAACTGCTGCAATACCGCGAGGTCGATGTCAAGCTCAAGCCGCTGTTCCAGTTTGTTCCGGGAGCTGGCGACAACGCGGAGAGCATTTCCACCATCGGAGGCAAACTGCTTTACGACAAGCTGGACAACTTCATGGCAGCCCTGCCGATCAAGGCTCAGTTCGTGGCGGAGAAGGCCGTGCCTCGGGATGACGCACGTGCCCGCATAGAGCCGCTCTCGGAAGAGATCCGCAAGGGGCATAACTCACAGAATATCCAGTTTGCAAAGGCGATGCTGGAAACCGCCTCCAGCCAGTTCAACAACGCGATGGAGAGCTACAGCGTGGCTATAGATATGGATGATACAAACCCCTTCCTGTATCTGAACCGCGGCGTGCTGCAGGCCGAGATGACCGACTTTATTGCCAGCATGGAGAACAGCGTGCGCACCCTCACCATAGACAATTCCGGCAACACCACCAAGACGGTGATAAAGGAGCGCTCCAATACCAAATACGACTACAGCGCCGCCATAGACGACATGCTTGCCAGCGCCCGCCTGGCACCCGATTTCCCCTATGTATATTACAATCTGGGCAACCTCTACTGCCTCAGTGACGAGCTGCCGGAGGCGGTGGTCAATTACACCAAGGCGCTGGAAAGATTCCCATACATCGGCGAGGCTTATTACAACCGCGGGTTGGTTTTGATTTATCTGAAGGATAAGGAAAAGGGCTGCATCGACATCAGCAAGGCCGGCGAGCTGGGCATCCTGGATGCTTACGGCGTCATCAAGAAATACTGCTCAGAAGAGCCTCAGAACTAACTACCATTCGTCTTCGTCCGATTCTATAGTAAGGAAGCGCTTGCCGCCCAGCGCCTCTATTGCGTCTTCAATATCCATCTGGGTCACTGAATCCCCGGCATTCGAATAGAGCATCTGCAGGAACTCCAGATACATCACCAGTATCGAATGGTCCTTCTTTACGACTGCCTCCCCTATGTCCACATTCACCCCAAGCGAGGCCGCCTGGTTCTTGACCATATTGCTGATGTTGTTCTCAACGAAGATTTCTCCCTGATGGAAGACGTTAATGTTGAACAGGATCTTGTCGTTCTCAACATACACAGGCACGAACCCGCCGGTGAAGCAGAGCGGATAAACCGGCAACCCGGCCACCTGCGCCACGATGAAATAGAGCAGCGAAAGGGCGAAGGGACTCCCCTTCTTCTTTTTGACTACATTCATCAGCAGCGATGTCTCCAGCGTCATCTCGAACGGTCCGGTGGAGCTGAAGCCGTAACGTTTGTAAAAGACGTGATTCAGCAGGTTGACATTCTCTATGCCGGTCCTGTTTTCGTTAATCTCCTCCAGGGCCGACATCGCGATTGGCAACACATTTTCAAGATATTCCTCGCGGGAAAGGGTCGCGTCGGTAAGGGAGCTCAAAAGATATCCCGCCTCCAGCAGCGGACACTCCCGCCCAGCCGCCGAGCCTTCCGCCATATCTTTCAGAGCCGATATAATCAGCATCTTGTTGTAGCGGACAAGCATCTTCTCCAGCAGTTGCTTGCGGGCCGGGACCATTTCAGCGGCGTATCCGGCGCGCAGCTGCGACAGGGCGCGCTGCCCGCCGCCGGTGAAATAGCTGTCCACCGCCGCCGTCACCGCCGGGTCGGCATCGCCAAAAAGATCAACTATGTATTGCAGTTCGTCCACGATTCAAAATTAATTTTTTTAGTACATTTGTCAAAACCCTGACTGCCTATGATTCTCACCTGGCCCCGAATGCAAAACGTACTGCTGGCCATCAGCGCCTTCCTGATGCTGTCGCTGCTCTGGTCGCGGCTGTGCTACACCGTGGATATGGACGGCGTGGAATATTCCATCAAGTTCACCGAACACGTGCAGTTCCTCATCTTCACGCTGATTACTTTTGCACTGTGCATCGCCGCCATCTGCTATTGCAAGCAGTATATCCTGCAGATAAGGGTCTGCATAATCAACATCATCATTCTGCTGGGCTATCAGATATGGCTCGTCGTGGCGTTTTTCCAGCTTAAAAGCGTCTACACCTTCACCATCTCCGCCCTGTTTCCGCTGGTGTGCATAATTCTCATCATTCTGGCCATCCGGTTCAGCTGGAAGGATGCCAGCGTGGTAATTGCCCGCGACTTCCGTCGCAAGGCGGCCAAGAAATTGAAAAAATAACAGTATGTGCGTATCATTATTACTCATAGCGGGCGGTAACTTGCTCCAAAAAGGAGTAGAATCCGTGTTGCAGCCAATTCTCAAATTCATTGTGGCGGCCATACTTATCGCCGTTGCCATTGCCGTGCTGGTCACCATTCTCATTGAGCGCAGCAAGCGCCATAAGATCCAGAAAGAGGCAGACGCCTCCATAAACGACCTTGGCACCAAGCTGCAGCTGAGCCAGGCGGCCCTGGAGAACCAGCGCACATCCACCGAGCAGCAGCTCAAGACCAAAGACGAACTGTTTGCCCAGATGGCCAAAAATTACGAGAAGAACCTGGACGACATACGCGCCTCGCACAAAGAGGCTTTGAAGGCGCAGGCAGAGAGCCTGAAGGCGGAACTCACAGCCCAGACTGAGCAGCTGCTCAAGCAGCGCGAGGCGGAGCTGGAAAAGCGGGCAAAGGAGAATTTCGAGTCCATTACCAAGAGCCTTGGCAAGGACATCACCGATATGAAAACCGCCTTCGAAGAGAACAAGAAGACGCAGACCGAGACCAGCACCAGCCTCAGGAGCCAGTTCGAAAACGCCGTCAAGCAGCTGGAGCAGCAGACCCGTTCCGTGGGAGAGAAGGCCGACCATCTGGCCGAGGCGATGCGCGGCCAGAAGAAGTTCCAGGGCATCTGGGGGGAAACTCTGCTGCTCAACATCCTCACCGGCGAGGGCATGGTGGAGGGGCGCGATTTTGACAAGGAGGTCACCTTGCGCGACCGGCTGGGCCTCGTCATAGAAAACGAGGATACTTCCAAGCGGATGCGTCCCGATTTCATCCTTCACTTTGCAGACAATCAGGATATCGCCGTCGATTCTAAGGTCTCCCTTGCGGCCTACGCCGACTATCTCGAGGCCAAGACCGACGACGAGCGCCAGGATGCCCGCCGCCGCAACGTGGAGGCCATCCGCAATCAGTACAAGAACCTCAGCGCCAAGGATTACAACAGCTACATCCAGCCAGGCCGCCGGATGGTCGATTTCGTGATTATGTTCGTGCCAAGTTTCTCCGCCCTGCAGATGGCCTACGAAGACGACCCCAAAATCTGGCGCGACGCCTATTCAAAGAAGGTGCTTGTCACCAGCGAAGAGACCATCCTCCCCTTCCTGCGCATGATAGAGCTCGGCTGGCGCAATGTAGAGCAGGTCAACAACCAGCAGAAGATCATAGACGCCGCCAGCCGCATGATAGACCGCGTGGCCGATTTC
Source organism: Bacteroidales bacterium (assembly GCA_017561665.1). GTDB lineage: Bacteria > Bacteroidota > Bacteroidia > Bacteroidales > UBA932 > Equibacterium. Next base: position 4,783 of record JAFZBQ010000114.1, read on the forward strand.
ACCAAGTACTACGCCGCGGTGGGCAAGAAACTGGAAGAGGCCCAGAAAGCCTATAACGACGGCAAGGCCAAGCTCGCCGACACCGGCCAGGGCATCCTGGTCTCCGCCCACCAGATCAGGAGCCTCGGCGTCCCCTCAAAAAAAGAACTCCCCGAACCCGGCGACGACAGCGACGTGATTTAAGTTTTTTGTTTGTATCGATTTGATTACTACCTTTGCATAAACACCCGAAAGGGGGCTGTCTTGGCAAAAGTTTAACAGCCCCGCGAATGGTGACTATCTCTTTATGATGATAATCACTATTCTAAAGATAAATAGTCTGAACATAATGTTCATAAAAGGAGGTTTTCGGGTACCTTCCCATTAGGGGTCGGCTTGTCCGGCTCCTTTTGTTTTGCACTACTATTCTTTATTTCAGGTGTACGCTAAGAGTCGACAAGTATGTCGACGGCAAATATATACCCATCCCTCGCCGCAAAACGAGACATTTTCTCAAATCTTTTGGAATTGAGAGCCAAAAACAGAAAAAGTTTTTTCGGGAACGGATCGATGATTTCAGAAACAATAAAAAAAGCCGCCAGGTAGCGACTTTCAATAGGGCTCGGATCAAGTTTCCTTGAGAGGGTTGTCATCCCTTCGTACCGAATTCCCTGCGACGATTCCACCACAAAGTTACACACAATTCCGACACCTCCAAATTAAACTGACCGATTACGACGTCCGCTCGGTGCAGATGCCTCCGATTACCAAGTGTCTCGGGCAAAAATCTGCCCGCCGACACTTGTAATCTCCGGACTGATATCTGCCCCTTCGCTCTCCCCTCCCC
>JAFZBQ010000115.1 GCA_017561665.1 Bacteroidales bacterium
AATAGATGGCGGTAAAAATTAGTCGAGCGAGTAGCGCAACTCGCCGTCTACGAAGGTGTTGTGAACGATGAAGTTTTCGTCGATGAGGGCCACGTCGGCGGTGAAGCCGGTCTCGATGCGGCCGATGTTGTGGTAGCCGAGGCTGTGGGCGGCATTCAGGGCGCCTGCGCGTACGGCCTCGCTGAGCGGCAGGCCGGTAATCTCGACTATGTTCTTGAGGGCGACGTTCATGCGGAGCACGCTGCCGGCCAGTGCGGCATTCTCCTTGAGGCGTGCGGCGCCGCCGGAGACTATGACGGGCAGACCGCCGAGGTCATACTCGCCGTCGGGCATACCGGCCGCGCGCATAGCGTCGGTAATCAGAATCATATGGTCCACACCCTTCACAGCAAACGCCAGTTTGATCATGTTGGGGCTGGAGTGCAGCATGTCGCAGATCATCTCTGCGAAAACGTTGGTATGGAGCAGGCCGGCGCCAACCAGACCGATTTCGCGGTGATGCAGCGGGGTCATCTGGTTGCAGAAATGCGTCAGGTTGCGGAGTCCCTTGGCGTAGCAGCGGTGGAATTCGGAGTACTTGGCGGCACTGTGGGCGGCGCTGGGTACTATGCCCATCGCCAGCAGGTCGGTTACAAAAGTGTCGCCGCCGGGGAGCTCCGGGGCAAAAGAAACCTTATGGATGGGGTATATCTTGTTGAGTTTTTCTACCAGTTTGATGTCGGGCATACGCACGAATGTGGGATTTTGCGCGCCGACTTCACTAGGATTGATGAACGGACCTTCCAGATGGATACCGGGCATCTTGACGCCCTTGCCGTTGTAATGCGCTACCGAATCAAAGGCGGCCGCCAGCGCATCCTCGCTCTGAGTAAGCGTGGTGGGGAGCATCATAGTCACACCTTCTTTGAGTTTGTTGATGCCGATGGTGTTTACCCCTTCTACGGTGCCGTCGGTAAAGTCGCAGTTGTTGCGACCGTGGCAGTGGATGTCAATCATGCCGGGAATGGCGGTCAGTCCGTTTGCATTGACGGTAAGGTCGGCATCGGGAAGGCTTTCGCCAGGAGTCAGGATGCTGTAGATGATGTTGTCCTTGAAAAGGATGCTTCCGTGTTTGACTTCGAAGCCCGGAGAGGCGATGTTGCAATCTCTGATGAGTGTGCGCATAACTGTTGGATAACCTTTTATGTTCACAAAAATACAAACAATTAGATTCAGAGCGTATCGGTTTGCTAATAAATTTTTATTCCCTAAATTTGCATTTTAATACAAAAACACCGTTATATCAAGATGTACAAGGGAAAACAAAACCGCAGTGATGCGTCAAAACCCTCAAAAAAACCTTCCGAAAGGTTTCGTTCCGATAAACCCGGCCGCGGCAAGTACTATACCCCCAAGAGCGTCCTCAAGGCCAAGGCTCTGCCCAAGACCGATTCCGACGAGGTGCGCCTGAACAAGTTCATCGCCAACTCCGGCATCTGTTCCCGCCGCGAGGCCGACACCTACATTCAGGCAGGCCTGGTCACCATCAACGGCAATATCGTTACGGAGCTTGGCACAAAGGTCAAGCCAGGCGATGACGTCCGGTTCAACGGAGAGCGCCTCAAGGGAGAGCAGAAGGTCTATCTGGTGATGAACAAACCCAAGAACTACGTCACCACAATGAGCGACCCGCACGCGGAGAATACCGTTATGGACCTGATCTCCAGGGAGAAATGTCCGCAGCGCGTATTCCCGGTAGGCCGTCTGGACAAAGCTACGACGGGCGTGCTGCTCTTTACCAACGACGGCCCGCTGGCAGAGAAGCTGATGCATCCAAGCTACGAGACCCGCAAGATTTATCAGGTAGACCTGGACAAAAATCTCAAGGGGAGCGACTTCAAGGCGATTCTGGACGGCATCAAACTGGAGGACGGCGAGATTCACGCCGACAAGCTCTCTTACATCGAAGATGACAAGAGCAAAGTCGGTATAGAAATCCACAGCGGCCGCAACCGCATCGTCCGCCGTATCTTCGAGCATCTCGGCTACAAGGTCCGCAAGCTGGACCGCGTATATTTCGCAGGTCTTACCAAGAATAACCTCAAGCGCGGCCAGTGGCGATTCCTGACAAAGGAAGAGATCAATTTCCTGTTGATGGGAGGGGAAAGGTAGATGTCAGAAAGCACGCACAGATCGGGATTCGTGAATATCGTGGGCAACCCCAATGTGGGCAAGTCCACCCTAATGAACGCCCTGGTGGGCGAGCGGCTCTCCATTGTTACCTCCAAGGCGCAGACCACCCGCCACCGCATAATGGGCATCGTGAACGGCGACGACTATCAGATAGTCTATTGCGACACCCCCGGCATCCTGAAGCCCAAGTACGGCCTGCAGGAGAGTATGATGGATTTTGTGGACGGCGCCATCGGCGACGCCGACGTCATACTGTACGTGACCGACACGGTGGAGAAACCCGACAAAAACGAAGAGTACATCACCCGCCTTGCTGCCGCCAGCTGCCCGGTGGTGCTGGTAATCAACAAAATAGACAAGAGCGACCAGCAGCAGGTGACTCAACTGGCGGCGTGGTGGAAAGAACGGCTGCCAAAGGCGGAGATATTTGCAGCATCGGCCCTTGAGGGCTTTAATGTGGACAATATCTTCTCCAGGATAAAGGAATTGCTGCCGGTTAGCCCGCCGTGGTACGACAAGGATGTCTTTACCGACCGCAGCCTCCGCTTCTTCGCCTCGGAAATCATCCGCGAAAAGATTCTGGAGAATTATGACAAGGAGATTCCCTATTGCACAGAAGTGGTGATAGAGGAATTCAAGGAGAGTGAAGAACGGTACGACATTCGCGCCGTGATAAACGTGATGCGGCCCTCGCAAAAGGGCATCATTATCGGCAAGGGAGGTGCGGCCCTCAAGAAGACGGCATCTGCCGCCCGCGTCGATATGGAGCACTTCTTCCAGAAGAAGGTGTTCCTGAGCACATTTGTAAAGGTAGAAGAGAACTGGCGTGACGACCGCAGCATGCTGCGCCGGTTCGGCTATATACAGGATTAAGATATGAGCGAAGAGTTAGAAGATATCGCATTGGAAGAGCAGGCTGAGCCTGTGGAGACCCCGGAGGAGGTAAACGAGGAAGAAAGCGCCGCAGCGGAGACGGAGGCGGCCAAGGATGCCAAGGCCTCCCGCAAGGAGCAGAAGTTCAGCCGCGTGATAAACGCCGGCGAGAACCGCTACAAGCTGCCCGGCATGTTCAAGGACTGGTTCCTGGACTATGCGTCCTACGTTATGCTGGAGCGTGCCGTGCCCTACATCGAGGACGGTCTCAAGCCGGTTCAGCGCCGTATTCTCCATACCCTCAAACTGAACGAGGACGGCAAGTACCACAAGGTGGCCGGTATCGTGGGCGACGCGATGAAATTCCACCCCCACGGCGACGCCTCCATATACGATGCTCTTGTGGCCATCCAGCAGAAAGACCTGCTGATTGACGGCCAGGGCAACTGGGGCAACATCCTCACCGGCGACAAGGCAGCCGCGCCCCGTTACATAGAGGCCCGCCTCACCAAATTCGCCCAGGAAGTCGTCTACAACAAGGATATCACAGAATGGGTCTATTCCTACGACCGTAACAATCTGGAGCCCGTCTGCCTGCCCGTCCGCTTCCCGCTGCTGCTGGCGCAGGGTACAATGGGTATCGGCGTCGGCCTCCGTGTAGAAATTCTTCCTCATAACTTCAACGAACTCATCGACGCCTCCATCGCCGCCCTTCGCGGCAAGGAGGTCGACATATATCCCGATTTCCCTACGGGCGGCATCGCCGACTGTTCCAAATATAACGGCGGCCAGCGCGGCGGCCGCGTCCGTGTGCGTGCCACCATCACCAAGCGAGACAAGCGCACCCTGGTAATCGAGGATATCCCTTACGGCGAAACCACCCGCACCGTTATCGATTCCATCGTGGCGGCCAACGACCGCGGCAAGATCAAGATAAAAAAGGTAGACGATTACACCGCAGAGAAGGCGGAGATCGTGATTCAGCTGGCGCCCGACATCTCTCCCGACAAGACCATCGACGCCCTGTACGTCTGCACCAAATGCGCCGTGTCGCTCTCGCCAAACGCCGTGGTCATCAAGGACGGACGTCCCGAGTTTATGTCGGTGAACGAGATCCTCAAATACAGCGCCTTCCACACCCGCGACCTTTTCGAACGTGATTTGAACAATCAGTTGCGCGACCTGGAAGAAGACTGGCACAGAATCTCGCTGGAGAAGATATTCTTCGAGCAGAAGATTTACCGCGTGCTGGAAAACGATGCCAAAACCTGGGAGGACCAGGTGCAGGACGTCACCGACGCGATGAAGAAATACGAGCATCTGGTAAAGCGCGAGATCACTTCAGACGACATCCTCAAGCTCGTTGAGAAGCCGGTGCGCAAGATTTCCAAGTTCGACATCAAGGCTGCCGACGAAAAGCTGCTCTCGATAGAGAGCCGTATGGAACAGATCCGCTATGACCTGGAGCACTTGATTGAATACACCATAGAGTACTTCAAGGAACTCAAGAAGAAATACGGCGCAGCATATCCCCGCCGCACCCGTCTGGAAGAGTTCGAAACCATCCAGGCACAGACGGTGGTAGTGGCCAATTCCAAGCTCTACTGCAGCCGCGAAGAGGGCTTCGTGGGCACCGATCCCAAGAAGATGGGCAACCCCGAGTTCATGTGCGACTGCTCCGATATCGACGACATCATCGTCTTCCTCAAGAACGGCGATTACGTGGTCACCACCGTCAAGGACAAGGAATTCATCGGTAACGACATCATCCACGCCGGCGTATTCAAGAAGGGAGACGACCGCACCATATACAATGTCATTTACCGCGATGGCAAGGGCGGTCCTTATTTCGTGAAGCGTTTCGCCGTGACGGGCGTGACCCGCAACAAGGTCTACAATCTGACCCAGGGCAAACCCGGCACACGCATCGAATGGTTTACCGCCAACAGCAACGGCGAGGCCGAGAGCGTAAGGGTATACTTCCGCAACCGTCCCGGCATCCGCAAACTCTCCGATGCCTACGACTTTGCCACCCTGGCCATCAAGGGCCGCTCCAGCCGCGGCAACCTGCTGACCCGCAACCCGATAATGCGCATCCAGCTCAAGAGCGCCGGCGTATCCACCATCGGCGGCAAGGAGATCTGGTTTGACGAGGACATCCAGCGCCTGAACGATGCCGGCCGCGGCATCTCGCTGGGCGAATTCCAGCAGGACGACAAGATTCTGGTGGTGCTCAAGAACGGCTGGTACTACACCACCTCGTTCGATCTTAGCAACCGCTACCAGGGCGATATCATCCGCATAGAGAAACTCGACCCCGAGGCGGTATATTCCGTGGTTTACTGGGACAAGGAAACCAAGCAGTACTACATCAAGCGCTTCAGTTTCGAGGTCAGCGACAACAAGGAGCAGTGCTTCATTTCCGAGGCGCCCGGCTCCAAGTTCATAGACATTTGCCAGGATACCTATCCTCGTCTGGAACTCACCTTCAAGGGCAAGGACGCCGCCCGCGAGCCCGAAATAATAGACGTGGCCGACTTTATCGGCAAGAAGGGCTTCAAGGCAAAAGGCCGCAAGGCCAGCACCCGCGACGTCAAGAAGGCGATGTTCATAGAGCCTTTCCCCGAACCCGAACTGGCAGTGGAGAATGAGGCGGAAGACGATGCGATTGAGCTGATTGAAGATGATGACGCCGCCGTTGAGGTAGCCTCTCCCGTAAACGAAGAGGAGGCAAAACGCATCCTGGAAGAGAATTCCGCCGCTGCGGATGATTCCGGCGACGACGATGCCGACGGCCCCATAGAACTCACCCTTTTCTAAAATGATTGTCGCCCTCACCGGTTTTATGATGTGCGGCAAGAGTTCCTACGGCCGCGCCGCGGCCGAACTGCTCGGCTGCGACTTCATCGACCTCGACTTTGAAATAGAGGAGGGGGTGGCTCCGGGCGACATCATCCGAACCAAAGGCGAGGCGGTATTCCGCGAAGAGGAAACAGCGGCGCTGCGGCGGGTGCTGAACCGCACCGGCAGTTGCATACTGGCACTTGGCGGCGGCACTCCGCTGCGCGAAGAGAACCGTGCGCTGCTACGAGAAAAGTGTCGCGTAATCTGGCTCAAAGCCTCCCTCGAAGAATCGGTATTCAATCCAGAATGGGCCTCCCTCACGGCCCAGCGCCCGCTGCTGGACGGCGGCGACAGGGCGCGCATAGAGGCACTGTGGGCCTCTCGAATCCCTGTCTACGAAGAAGTGTCAGATTATATTGTCGAGACTGACGGCAAATCCCCGTCAGAAGTCCTGGACGAAATCGTTAGAATATATCGTCGCGGTCTTTTATGTCCTTGATGCGGAGCTGGATGTTGGCCAGGCCGCGATAGTAGTTTTCTGCGATGGAATAGCAGATGTCGATGGGGTTGCCGTCCTGGATGTGGGCAAAGTGGTCCGACTGATTGAAGGCGATGGCCGACATTGCCGGATATGAATTTTCTTCCTGAATCAATTCCAGCTTGAGGTGGCCGTTGTCGGTGCCCACGCAACGGCCGTTGCCGTTGTCATAAACCCGCTCCGACCAGAATACCGGCGAAGGGTTGCCGGGGCCGAAAGGCTGGAACTGCTTGAGCAGGCGGAAGAACTTGGGGGTTATCTGGTTGAATTCCAGATAAGAATCCACGTTTATGATAGGGGTCAGGATGTCGTCGTTTATCTTGCCTGCAACGTGCTCTTCAAATCGGCGGGAGAACTCCTCGAAATTCTCCTGCTTCATTGTGAGGCCGGCGGCGTAGGTGTGACCGCCAAAGTTCTCCAGAAGGTCCGAACAGGACTCGATGGCCTCGTAGAGGTCGAAGCCGGCCACCGAACGGGCGCTGCCGGCGATGAATCCTTCTGCCGATTTGGTGAGGACGATCGTAGGGCGGTAGAAGGCCTCTACCAGACGCGAAGCCACGATACCCACGACTCCCTTGTGCCACGAAGGGTTATAGACGATAGTCGACTTTTTATTGTCGAAGTCGCTGTTGTTGCGCACCATATTGATGGCCTCGAAAGTGATTTCGCGGTCTATGCTCTTGCGCTCGTTGTTGTGGTTGTTGATTTCGTCGCCGATCTTGCGGGCGCTTTCGTCATCGCCGGCTATCAGCAGGTCCACCGCGGTGCGGCCCGATTCCATACGGCCGGCGGCGTTGATGCGCGGCCCTATCTTGAACACGATTTCGTCTATTGTGATCAGGTGCTTATCCAGGCCGGCGAGCTTTATGATGCTCTGCAAGCCCTTGCGGGGATGGCTGTTGAGTTGTTTGAGACCGAAATATGCCAGCACGCGGTTCTCTCCGGTGACTGAAACCAAATCGGAGGCGATGCTCACCACCAGCAGATCCAGCAGCTCCAGTACCTGCTCGCGATGGATGCCGTGCGTCATAGCATATGCCTGGGCAAGTTTGAAGCCTACACCGCAGCCCGATAAATCGTCGAACGGGTAGGTGTTGTCCTCGCGCTTGGGGTCCAGGACGGCCACTGCCCCCGGAAGTTCGGCGTCGGGGAGGTGGTGGTCGCAGATAATGACATCGATATTCAATCCGGCGGCGTATTTGACCTTCTCCACCGCCTTGATGCCGCAGTCCAGCGTGATAATGAGGCTGCAGCCCTTCTTGTGGGCGTAGTCTATGCCTTTGTACGAGAGGCCATAGCCCTCGTCGTAGCGGTCGGGGATGTAGTAGTTAAGAAGGTATTCGTCTGTGACGGTCTTCAGGAAGATGTACATCAGCGCCACGGCGGTGGTGCCGTCGACATCGTAGTCACCATAAATCAGGATTTTCTCCTTGCGCTTGGCGGCCAGTTCTATGCGGTCCACCGCCTTTTGCATGTCGACCATCAGGAAGGGGTCGTGAAGCATACTCAGGTCGGGGCGGAAGAACTCGCGCGCCTCGTCGTAGCTCTTGATGCCGCGCTGCACCAGAAGGTTGGACAGAACAGGGTCGATGCCCAGCTCCTGTGCAAGCTGGCGCACCAGGACGGGGTTGCCCGCCTCTTTCACGATCCATTTTCTGTCTACTATCGGTGTCATAATTGAGCAAAGATACCCCTTTATTTTATTTTTTACAAAAATAAGTTACTTTTGCGGTTACTATGGAACAAACATCACTCAACGAACAGGAAGTACTTCGCAGAGAATCTCTCGGCAAGCTCAGGGAGCTGGGTATAGAGCCTTATCCCGCAGCAGAATATCCGGTCAACGCCACCACAGAAGAGATAAAGGCGGGCTACGACGATGAAAAGCACAACTTCAGCGACGTCTGCATCGCCGGCCGCATCATGAGCCGCCGAATAATGGGCGCCGCATCGTTCATGGAATTGCAGGACGAGACGGGCCGCATCCAAGTCTACGTCAAGCGCGACGAGATTTGCCCGGACGAGGACAAGACCCTCTATAACACCGTCTTCAAGAAGCTGCTGGACATCGGCGACATAATCGGCATCAAAGGCTATGCGTTCATCACCCAGACAGGGCAGCTGAGCGTCCATGCCAAGGAGCTGACCGTTCTGTCCAAGTCGCTCCGCGTGCTCCCTATCGTCAAGGTCGATGCCGACGGCACCGTGCACGACGGTTTTACCGATCCCGAGCTGCGTTACCGCCAGCGCTATGTCGACCTGATTGTGAATCCTCAGGTTCGCGACGTGTTTGTAAAGAGGGCGAAGATCATTTCCACGATGCGCGAATACTTCAACGAGGCGGGCTGCCTGGAGGTGGAGACCCCCATCCTGCAGAGCATCCCCGGCGGTGCCGCTGCACGTCCGTTCATTACCCACCACAATACTCTGGATATCCCTCTGTATCTGCGTATTGCAAACGAGTTGTACCTCAAGCGCCTGATTGTTGGCGGCTTCAAGGGCGTGTATGAGTTTGCAAAGGATTTCCGCAACGAGGGTATGGACCGCACCCACAACCCCGAGTTTACCTGCATGGAGATTTACGTCGCCTACAAGGACTACAACTGGATGATGAAGTTCGTGGAGACGATGCTGGAGAAGGTGGCAATTGCCACCAACGGTTGCACAAAATTCGACGTCTGGGGCAATGAGATCGAGTTCAAGGCCCCTTACCGCCGCCTGCCGATGCTGGAGGCTATAAAGGAGTATGCCGGAGTGGACATCTCCGGAATGAGTGAAGATGAACTCCGCGACACCTGCAAGAAACTCAACGTGCCCATCGATCCTTCTTTCGGCTACGGCAAGCTGGTGGATGCAATCTTTGGTGAGTATTGTGAGAAGAACCTCATACAACCCACATTCATAACCGATTATCCCGTTGAGATGTCGCCGCTGACCAAGCGTCACCGCAGCAATCCACGTCTGACAGAGCGCTTCGAGCTTTTTGTCAACGGCAAGGAACTGGCCAACGCCTACAGCGAGCTAAACGACCCGATAGACCAGTTCGAGCGCTTCGAAGACCAGGCTCGCCTCAAGGCCAAGGGCGACGACGAGGCGATGTATATCGATATGGACTTTGTCCGCGCACTGGAATACGGTATGCCGCCGACTTCCGGTCTGGGAATGGGCATCGACCGTCTGACGATGTTCATGACCAACTCCACAACCATCCAGGACGTACTTTTCTTCCCGCAGATGAAGCCGGAGAAGAAGGCCGACAAACCCGCCCAGGAGGCGTAATTCCCCGCACAGTTGGAACGGATAGAATCGCTCCAGAACCAGCGTCTAAAGGACGTCGTCGCGCTGCAGGGCAAGTCGGCTCTGCGCCGCGAAAGTGGTCTTTTTGTGGTGGAAGGACGTCGCGAGGCGGAACGCGCAGTCGCTGCCGGATTCGCCATCGAGCAGTTGTTTTTCTGTGAAGATATCATTCCTGTCTCTGAGATTCAGGCACTGATAGGGGCCGCTCCGCAGACCTTTTCGCTTTCCAAGGCGGCCTATTCCAAAATCGCCTACCGCGAAGGCACAGAGGGCGTCGTTGCCATCTTTAAGACCCGTTCACTGACTCTTGACGACCTGGCTGTCCGTCGCGATTCGCTGGTCATCGTGTTGGAATCGGTAGAAAAGCCGGGCAATCTGGGCGCAATACTCCGCAGTGCCGATGCCAGCGGTGCAGACGCCTTGATAGTATGCGACCCGCTCACCGACATCTACAATCCCAACGTGGTGCGCGCCAGCACCGGAGCTGTCTTCACGACACCGGTGGTGGCCTGCCCGTCGGCAGAAGCTGCTGAGTGGCTGTCAAAGCATCAATTCAAGATTGTCACCGCGCAGCTTCAGGACAGTAAAGTCTACTATGACGTCGATTTTACCGTGGCGACGGCGCTGGTTTTCGGTACCGAAAGCACAGGACTGTCAGATTTCTGGCGGGAAAAGTCCGACGCCAAGATCATGATACCGATGATGGGGAAGATGGATTCCCTGAACGTGGCCACATCGGTGGCGATTCTCAGTTACGAGGCGCTCCGCCAGAAACAGTCCCGCAAATGAAACTCGGCATCATAGGCAATCCCGTTTCGCACAGCCAGAGCCCGCGGCTGTTTGCCGAGCTTTGCCCCGGCAAGGGTACATACGACCTTATAGAGGAGCCCGACTTCGAGAAGGCATACGAAAGGTTTCTGCGCGATTACGATGCTGTCAATGTCACGATGCCCTTCAAGGAGCTGGCATATTACAAATGCCGCCCCGGCAGCGACGCCGTCCGGACTATTAAGGCTGTGAATATCCTCAAAAAAGAGGGCGACAGGGTAGTGGGGTATAATTCTGATTACCTGGGCGTTAAGAATATCCTTGACGATGCCGGAACGGCCGGTTGCCGTCTTCTGGTGGTCGGCTGCGGAGGCGCCGCAAAAGCCGCCGCGGTGGCGGCCGTGGATGCCGGCTGCAAGGTTGCTATGACCAACCGCAGCTTCGAAAAGTGCTATTCCTTTGTCCGTCACAGCAGCCTGGACATCGATGTCATTGAATTGAAAGATGTCGATGTAGACAAGTTTAATTTTGTGATTTACGCCATCCCGGCGCCGATTGCCGAATTGGAGGACTGGAACTTTGCCGGCAAGACAGTTTTGGAGGCTAATTACGCCTCTCCGTGCCTTCGCGAAAGAGTCGCGTCCGACGGCGGTAAATATATCGAGGGAATTGTTTGGCTGAAGGCCCAGGCGGTGACCGGATTTCAAATTATGTTGTTACCTTTGTAGTATTGCGAACAATTAAAAACAAGTAGAGATATGGCATCATTGAACAAAGTAATGTTGATCGGAAACGTGGGGAGAGACCCCGAGGTAAGAGATTTTGAGGGTGGCGCACGCAGGGCCAGCTTTACCCTTGCAACTACAGAGCAGTTCCGCGACCGCGAGCAGACCGAGTGGCACAACATAATCGCCTGGCGCCAGCTTGCAGAACTGTCGGAGAAATATATCCGCAAAGGCTCCCAGATTTATGTAGAGGGACGCATTACCACCCGCAGCTGGGACGGCAATGACGGCGTCAAGCACTATACCACGGAAATCGTGGCCAATACCATTCAGCTGCTCGGACGTCGCGCCGACGGTCAGGGTGGCGATCCGGGTCCCCAGCCCGAGCCCAGGTACAGCCGCCCGGCAGCTCCTGCTGCACCCGCAGCAGCTCCGGCTCCCACTACTGCGGCTCCGGCAGAGAGCGTTGAATCCACAGAAGTGGACGATTTACCATTCTAACCAACCTTTAATATCTGTATTACAAAGAAATGAGAAAGTTTTTTGTTTGTGCGGCGCTTCTTCTTGCGTGTGCATTCGGCGCTGCAGCCCAGGATTGGAGTGTATCTGCCGGGACAGAAGCTGCTACGCAGTATGTGTGGCGTGGCTATGCTATTGCCCAGTCTCCTACAATCGTTCCCACCGTCACTCTCAACTACGAGAAGGATGATTTCAGTTTCGAGGCTGGCTACTGCAGCATAACCGAGCTTCAGAGAGCTCATTATCTCGAGATGGATGTATGGGCTGCGGCTACATTCAAGGGCATTACCTTCATGGCTTTGGAGCAGGGTTGCGGCAATAATCTCGGCCTTGGCGGATACGACGACAATTTTGAGTTGACACTCGCTTACGAGCTGCCTTTCGAGTTTTTGCCTGCTTCCATATCCTGGAATACATTCGTGGCAGGCGATGATTTCAATCTGGATGGCAGCCGTGCTTTCTCTTCTTACATAGAATTGAACGTGCCGTACGAATACAAGGACTTTTCCGTATGCGCAACTGCCGGTGCAGTGCCATACAAGTCAGAAATCCTTTATGAGAACGAGGGTGGTTTCAATCTCATCAATCTGAGCCTCAGGACCGGCTATAAATTCACGGTTGGCGACAACTTTGAAATGCCGCTCTACGCCCAGTACACCTACAACCCGCTCTTCAAAGATCACTTCTTTATGCTGGGTTGCTCCCTGACTTATACTTTCGATCTGTAGTCGTGGCAGGATAACCGCTGATATTCAGTGGTTTACTAAAAGTCCCTTGCGTATATTAACGCAAGGGACTTTGTGTAATTGGTTGATAGTAAGGGCTCAAGGTGCCACGCTCAGGCCCTACATACGGGCTTTCAACTCAGCTGCGAGGTCTTCGTAGCCGGGCTTGCCCAGTAGGGCAAACATGTTCTTCTTGTAGGCCTCCACGCCGGGCTGGTTGAAGGGATTCACGCCCAGAATGTAGCCGCTGATGCCGCAGGCCTTTTCAAAGAAGTAGAACAGCCAGCCGAGATTAAACTCGTCAATGCAGGGAATTTCGACCTTGATCTGCGGAACGCCGCCGTCTATATGAGCCATAATCGTAGCGTTCATTGCGGCCTCGTTGCACTCCTCTACACGCCTGCCTGCCAGATAGTTGAGGTTGTCGAGATTATCTTTGTCAAAAGGGATGTGCATCTCTCTCTTGCAACAGGCAACGTGCAGCACGGTTTCGAACAGGGTGCGCTCGCCCTCCTGTATGTACTGGCCCATCGAGTGAAGATCGGTAGTGTTGGTGACGCTTGCTGGGAAAATACCCTTGCCGTCCTTGCCCTCGCTCTCGCCGTAGAGCTGTTTCCACCATTCGGAAACATAGAGGAGACGGGGATTGTAATTCACCAGGATTTCTGTCTTGTACCCGGCGTCGTAGAGCATATTCCTCAATGCTGCGTATTGGATAGATGGATTGTTTGCGCTGCGCTCGCTGCAAACTTTCTCCGCCTCTTGAGCGCCCTGTACCATAGAGTCTATGTCGTAGCCGGCAAGTGCGATGGCCAGCAGGCCGACTGGAGTGAGCACAGAATAGCGGCCGCCTATATTGTCTTCTATCACAAATGTGGTGTAACCCTTTGCGGTTGCCATGCTCTTGAGTGCACCGCGGTTGCGGTCTGTGATGGCGACGATGCGCTTTGCAGATTCTGCCAGACCATACTTCTGCTCTATATACTGCTTGACAACGCGAAATGCGACTGCAGGCTCTGTGGTGGTTCCCGACTTGGAGATAACCACGCAGGCGGTGTTACGATCCTCGATTACATCGGTGAGCTCTGCCAGATAATCTTCGCTCAGATTGCTTCCGGCAAAGAGGATGTGCATCCCTTTATTTGACAGTTTTGCGGTGAAATTGTGGCCCAGTGCACTGATGGCAGCCTTTGCGCCGAGGTAGCTGCCGCCGATGCCGATTACCACCACCGTATCGATTTTCATTGCCTGCCAGCGGGCCACAACATCCTTGTATTCGTCCAGCACTTCTTTGGTGATGCTGCTCGGGAGATGGTTCCAACCGATAAAGTCGTTGCCGGCGCCCTTGCCGCCTTCGAGTGTGTCGAAACCGGCGATGGCTTTGTCCAGATATTGTTTGATTTGCTCCTGGGATGCGAACGGAGCGCATCCGCTCTTGTCAATCTTGATCATGATGTATGTCTTTAATTATTGATAGCGAAGTTTTGCGCTACAAAAATATTTAAAAAATTCTTGCGTAAAAAGATTTTTTCCATACCTTTGCATTCCCCAAAGGAACACCTGCCCAGGTGGTGAAATTGGTAGACACGCTACTTTGAGGGGGTAGTGCCTGATTTAGGGCGTGCAAG
>JAFZBQ010000116.1 GCA_017561665.1 Bacteroidales bacterium
GGCGGTAACGAAATATTACGAAACGTTTTTTGCGGTTAAACGTTGATAACCAAGCGAGTTATTCATTACCTTTGAAGGTGAATTCCCTTTGGCAAGTCAATTTTTAACATCATACATTATGAAATGCAATTACATTGCACCGGAAGTTGTAGAAATACTGGTGCACTTTAAAGAAACCCTGCTTGTCGGTTCCGAAACCGGACTGACATCCACAGGCGAAGATTTAACCCAGGACAGCGAGTATAATCCCTGGTAAAAAAATGGAGGACACAATTATGAAAAAGTACTCATTTATCTTAGCAGCAATTTTCGCTTGCATGATTGTTTCCTGCACCAAGGAACAGCCCGCTCTCCAAGACGACAACGCCAATCCGGCCATGAAAACCGTGACCATATCGGCCACTATCGACGAGAACCTTACCAAGACATCTTACGCAAACGGCACCACCTTCTCCTGGACAGCCGGTGACCAGATTTCCGTACTGTGCTCGGATGGCAACTTCTATACCTTTACGGCCGACCAGACCGCTGCAGAGAGCACATTCACAGGTTCTATTCCTTCCGGTGAGCATCTCGGCGACTACGCCTTCTTCCCCGCAGACGAAGGCCACCTGTACTCCGGCCTCAAATTCAACATACCGGAATTCAAAGATTTGACAAGCCATCCCTCTGCCGATATGCCTATGGTAGGCGACAAGGGCGAAGGCGACTCATATTCATTTATGCATTGCTCGGGCGCATCCCTGTTCACCCTGGACAACATCCCCAACAACATCAAAGCTGTAAAAGTATCAATCGTCAACAGAAGTCTTAAACTCAGCGGCCTTTTTGGCGTGTTCAAATCCGGTACCAATAGTGATGAATGGCGTTGGAATGCAGCCACCGGAGATACCGATTCCGAAAAGACCTTCGCCAGGAAAGTCACCGTGGTGGACGGTAAGGCAGAAGTATATCTACCATACGCCTGGGGTTCCCAGCTGTGGGATAAGAGTTACATAACTGTTACCGGTTACGATGCGTCCAACCAGGAATACGCTCTGGTAACGGACAAACAGATGAAGGCTATCAGCAACTATGCTTTCGAAAGAGCACACGTCAAGCCGCTGACACCTCTGATTCTTAACAATCTTAACAATATCTGGTCATCCTCAGGTGTAGTTACCTGCACACTGGATGAATGGCAGACATCTACAGTGGCGTTATCGGAACTCAAGGTTGTTGCCGATGACTATTATCTGTATGCCCGAGTTAAACTAGCTGCCTCGGACATCACTGACCGCAACTACCTTGATGTATATTTATCCGATGGTGACGGCACTGAATATGTATGGAAGGATTACTGGCTGACCACAGGTACTACAAACTATAAAGAGGAACATAAAGGTCCTGTTTCTGCAACAAGTTTTCAAATGATGTTCAACGAAGTGCTGGTTGACACAAACATGGAATCATCCGGAGATGACGTCTATTTGTATGTTGCTTTGCCACGTAGTGCTCATCCGCTATTGGAAAATGCCGGTACTGTTTACTTCGGTACTACGCTTTGGCAGGGGTGGGGTATTATTGGCTGTCTCCCTTCAAAGAGGACTTGGGATCACGAATCATACTTGATTGGGGTAACACTTCCTTAGCATTCACCATTTTTACTATAAGCCCGCTTTTCCAAGCGGGCTTTTTTTGTATATTTGTTATATGAAACAGACCACCGACCATGTATTGATGGTGAGGCCGGAGCGCTTTGCCTTTAACGAAGAAACCGCAGAAAACAACGCCTTCCAGAACAAGATAGAGGGCGAAGTCGCCCAAAGGGCCATAGAAGAATTTGACAGCTACGTATCGATGCTGCGCAGCAACGGCATCACCGTCGATGTCGTGCAGGACACGGCGGAGCCCGCCACCCCCGATTCTATCTTCCCCAACAACTGCATATCCACCCACGGCGATACGCTGGTGCTATACCCCATGTTTGCGCCAAACCGCCGCCGGGAGCGTGCAAAGCTTCTGGACACCCTGCTGGGATACGGCTTCGAAAGGATAGTGGATATGACTCCGATGGAAGATGTCGGCAGGTTTCTGGAAGGGACCGGATCGCTGGTGCTGGACCGCAAGAACCTGATTGCCTACGCCTGCCTCTCGCCACGCACCGACGCCGAACTGGTAGAGCAGTGGGCCGATGCGATGGGCTATACCCCGGTGATGTTCGAGGCCGCCGCCGGCGGAATGCCGATTTATCATACCAATGTGATGATGCATATCGGCGAGGGCTATGCCGTGGCTTGCCTGGATGCCGTAGCAGATGAAAATCAGCGCCAGACGCTCTCAGAAACCATCAACCGCAGCGGCCTGGAACTGATCTCCATAACCACGGAACAGATGAACCAGTTCTGCGGCAATATGCTGCAGCTGCACAGCGCATCCGGAGAAGACCTGCTGATAATGAGCCGCTCCGCCCTGCTCTCCCTCTCCAGGCTGCAGATAGAGAGTCTTGAGAAATATGCCCGCATCCTGGCCCCGGAGATTCCGATTATTGAAACCGTGGGCGGCGGCAGCGCAAGGTGTATGATTGCGGAGATTTTCAATAATTAGAACATTTATGACCGATAATAAAGAACTCCTCCCCTGCCCGGTAAATGTCAGCAGCGAAACCGGCCGGCTGAAGGCGGTAATCCTGCACCGCCCCGGTGTGGAAATAGAGCGGATGACCCCGCTCAACTGTGCACACGCCCTCTATAATGACATTCTGGACAAAATGAACGTAGATGCAGAATATGCCCTCTTTTCCGGAGTGCTGGAGCGCTGGGCAAAGGTATATTACGTAGAGGATATCCTGGAGCACCTGCTAGAACGGCCCGACATCCGCAAGCACCTTGTCCGGGAGAGCGTTTTCAATTACGGTCTGAGGCCGGTCAAACTGTCGGCAGAAGTCAACCTGAGGCTGGCCAGGGAACTTATGGAAATGGACAGCCGTGACCTTACAAAGGTTCTTATTGAGGGTTACGAGAATCCCCGGTGGGAAGGCATCGGTGACGACCGGTACCTTTTGGAGCCGCTCTACAACCTGCTCTTTACCCGTGACGCC
>JAFZBQ010000015.1 GCA_017561665.1 Bacteroidales bacterium
AGTCTCTGGCTACCGTAACCCTGGGTACCAAACAGGATATGAAGGAGATGGACGAGGTGCTGATCCAGGACGACCAGCAATTCGTACTCCACTACAACTTCCCTCCGTTTGCAACCGGTGAGGCCAAGAGCCAGCGTGGCGTTGGCCGTCGCGAGATCGGTCACGGCAATCTGGCGATGCGCGCCCTCAAGCCCGTCATCCCCATGATGCCCGAGAATCCCTACGCAGTACGCGTGGTTTCCGATATCCTCGAATCCAACGGCTCTTCTTCAATGGCTTCTGTATGCGGCGGCTGCCTGGCACTTATGGATGCCGGTGTTAAGATCACCAAGCCGGTAGCCGGCGTTGCAATGGGCCTCATCACAGACGAGAAGGATCCTAACAACCGCTACGCCATCCTTACCGATATTCTCGGTGACGAAGATCACCTTGGCGACATGGACTTCAAGGTGACCGGTACCGCCGACGGTATCACCGCCACCCAGATGGACATCAAGGTCGACGGCCTGTCCTACGACGTGCTGGAGAAAGCACTCGAGCAGGCACGCCAGGGCCGTATGCACATTATGGGCGAGATGCTCAAGACCATCGACAAGCCCCGCGAGGACTACAAACCGTTCGTTCCCCGCATCAAGAGCTTCGAGGTTGACAAGGAATTCATCGGCGCCATCATCGGCAAGGGCGGCGAGACCATCCAGAAGATTCAGGCCGAGACCGGAGCAATCATCAATATCGACGAGATTGACGGCAAGGGCGTTGTGGACATCGCAACCAACGATGCAGAGGCTATGCAGAAGGCATACGACTGGATCATGGGTATCTGCGCAGTTCCCGAGGTCGGCCAGGTATACCACGGCAAGGTCACTTCCATCCTGGAATTCGGCGCTTTCGTGGAGATTCTCCCCGGCAAGGAAGGCCTGCTGCACATCAGCGAGCTGGACTGGGGCAAGACCGAGAAGGTAGAGGACGTAGTCAACGTAGGTGACGAGCTGGATGTCAAGCTCATCGAACTCGACGCCAAGAGCGGCAAGCTCCGTCTGAGCCGTCGTGCCCTTTTGGAGAAGCCAGAAGGTTACGTAGAGCCCGTCCGCAGGCCGCGTCCCAGCGGTGATCGCAACGGCAGCCGCGACAACCGTCGTGACAACCGCTCCGGTGACCGCCGCGACAACCGTAACGGCGAGCGCCGTGAACGCAGCGACCGTGGCGAACGCCGCAACAACGACCGCCGCGAGCACCGCGACAACGCTCCCCGCGAGAACAAGCCCAGCGAGGAATAATCTGCGTGGAGGCCAATAGCCTCACACACAGCTAGATACAAAAAGTGCTACCCCCGTTCCAAGGTGGTAGCACTTTTCATTATTCGCTGTCTCCCAGCGTCTTATCCTCCACGATTATACCATTCCGCTGAAGCCCATAAAGGCGAGGGCCATGATGCCGGCGGTGATGAGGGCGATGGGGATGCCGCGGAATGGTTTGGGAACTTCGCTGAGCTGGAGTTGCTCGCGGATTGCGGCGAACAGCACGATTGCCAGGCCGAAGCCGATGGCGGATGCGACAGCGAATACGACCGACTCGCCCAGGTTGAGCATCCTGGCCTCACCGCCAAAGCTGAACTGCTTTTGCACGACCATCAAAGCTACGCCAAGCACGGCGCAGTTGGTGGTGATAAGCGGCAGGAAGATACCCAGCGACTGATACAGCGCGGGGCTGATCTTCTTGAGGATGATTTCTACCATCTGGACCAGACCGGCGATGACCAGGATGAAGGTCACCGTCTGCATATAGACCATATTCAGCGGCACCAGCACGTAGGTCTGCAACAGCCATGTAACGCAGGTGGCCAGAGCCATCACGAAGGTCACTGCCAGGGACATACCCACGGCGGTGTTGACCTGTTTGCTGACGCCCAGGAAGGGGCAGATGCCCAGGAACTGGGAGAGGACGATATTATTGACGAATATCGCGGATACAAGTATCAGAAGTATTACCATAGCCTATATCCTCCCTTGAGTCAATTTGTTGAACAATGCCATCAGCAGGCCCAGCACCAGGAATGCTCCCGGAGCCAGGATGAACACCAGGATGCCGTCACCGTTCCACAGATTCATTCCGAACAACGTACCACTGCCCAGCAGTTCGCGGATCAGGCCGATAACCGTCAGCGAAAGGGTGAAGCCCAGGCCGATACCCAGACCGTCACAAGCCGAATCCAGCATGGTGTTCTTGTTGGCGAAGGCCTCTGCACGGCCCAGCACGATACAATTGACCACGATCAGCGGAATGAACAGGCCCAGCGTCTCATAGAGCGACGGCAGGTAGGCCTGCATCAGCAGCTGGATGATGGTCACGAAGGCCGATATGATGACGATATACGACGGTATGCGGACCTTGTCGGGAATGAACCTCGCCGTGGCCGATATCACTATGTTGGACAGCGTGAGCACCACCAGCGTGGCCAGACCCATACCCATACCGTTCAGCGCCGACGTGGTGGTACCCAGCGTAGGGCACATACCCAGCACCAGCACAAAGGTCGGGTTGTCCTTGATTATACCTTTCTTAATCAGATCAATTGGCTTCATTTGTGCCTCCTTCGCCGACCTGCGGCGATGCTGAGCTCACTGCATCGGTTTCTTCTCCCCTGGCAGCGAGATAAACGTTATATGCCTGACGCACCGCGGCGGTAAATGCCCGCGAGGTGATGGTGGATGCGGTGATGGCATCCACGTCGCCGCCGTCCTTGGTCACCGACAGGCGGTATTCGGCGGGATTGCGGTGCGCGAACTGAGTGCGGAAATGACTCCCTTCCTCTGTAATCTTGGCGCCGAGGCCGGGAGTTTCTGAATGCGAGATGACGGCGGTAGAGCAAATCTCACCGTCCGAGGTGAAGCCCACCATCATATTGATGGGGCCGCCGAATCCGGCAGAAACGGCCTCTACGGCATAGCCGACAATGCTGTCGCCCATCATCGCCTTGTGTACGTTGAACTGACGGCCGTCCAGCAGTACCAACGTATCCACCGGCTCCCCGGCGAAAGCGGGCAGCACCTGTGCGATGGCGCGGGATGTCTTGTCGGCATTGACCTTGGCGATTCTCTTCTCTGTGAGGGCATTGACCACCGCCAGCAGCAGTCCGCATACCAGCGCGATGGCGCCCAGGGAAAGAAGCATATTCTTGAGTGTTGATTCCAGTTTTGCCATACTCCTGCCCTCCTATGCCGCAAACCTGCGGGGTTTGCAATATTTGTTAATCAGAGGTGTGGCCATATTGCCGAGGAGTATCGCAAAGGATACGCCCTCCGGATATGCGCCAAAGTAGCGGATAAGCACCGTCAGCAGGCCAATCAGCACGCCGTAGATAATCATACCCAGCGGCGCCATGGGCGATGTGACATAGTCGGTAGCCATGAAGATGGCACCCAGCAGCAGACCGCCGGTGAACAGGTTGAATACCGGACCGGTGAACTGTGCCGGATTGGCCAGCGAGAAGATAGTGGTCAGAACCACCACCGTACCCAGGATTGCCAGCGGGATGTGCGGCCTGATGACCTTGCGCACCAGCAGGTACACAAAGCCGATAATCAGCGCCAGGGCCGAAATCTCACCTGCGGAACCGCCGGCGCGGGCAAACAGCATCTTCCATCCGGTAAGGCCATTGTCAGCTATTATCTGGTTGGCGGGAAGACCCTGGTGCAGCCCCTCGTTGATGGATGCCAGAGGAGTGGCGCCGCTGAAGGCATCCACGCCCAGCCAGCCCTGCGGTGCAGCCCAGGTGGTCATTATTGCCGGGAAGGATACCAGCAGGAACACGCGGCCGAAAATGGCGGGATTGAATATATTCTGGCCCAGGCCGCCGAAGCACATCTTGGCGATGGCGATGGCGGCGATTGCGCCCAGGAACGCTACCCACCAGGGAGCGGCCGGCGGCAGGTTCAGAGCCAGCAGCACGCCCGTCAAGCAAGTTGCGGACATACTGGGTATCTCCCTGCCCATCAGGTATTTCTCTATGGCGAACTCGCACACGATGCAGGTTGCCACGCACACCATCAGGAGCATCAGAAAGTTCCATCCGTAGAACAGCAGCGACACCACGGTGACGGGAGCGAGCGCTATTAGCACGTCGTTCATCAGAACCTTTGTGGTGGTCGGGTTCTGGAAGTGCGGGGAAAGTGAAACTGTAAGCTTTGACATATCAGATCCTCCTATTTTTTAGCTCTCGCACGTATTATCTTCATAACGTCGGCCTTGCTGGTGCGCACGATGTCCAGCAGCGGGATATGTGCCGGGCAGGTGCTCTGGCAGCAGCCGCACTCTATGCAGTCGTAAATCTTGGCCTCTTCCAGACCGTCGGTGTCGCCCGCGCGGCCAAGGCGGTTGAGCAGCCAGGGTTCCAGACCCATCGGGCAGGCCTGTGAGCATTTTGCGCATCGGATGCAGGCGGTCTCTGGGGTACGCGAAGTCTGCGCCGCGGTGAGCAGCAGCAGGCAGGACGAACCCTTCTGTGTGGTCGCCTCCAGATTGGCCACCGACTTGCCCATCATAGGGCCGCCGGAAACCACCTTGACGGCATCCTCGGGCAGGCCCCCCACCTTCTCCAGAATGAAGGACAGCGGCGTGCCAATGCGTACCAGAAAGTTGCGCGGCTGCGGCAGGCATTCGCCGGTGACGGTCATCACGCGCTCGAACAGCGGGCGCTTTTTCTGCACTGCCTGGTAAACGGCATAGGACGTTGCGACATTCTGCACCACGCAGCCGGTGTCGATAGGCAGCGCGCCGCTGGGAACACGACGGCCGGTGATGGCGTCGATGAGCTGTTTTTCTCCGCCCTGCGGATATTTCTTCTTCATCTTGACCACCTCGATGCCGACGTAGCGCAGGGAGGCGTCGCAGAGGGCGTCGTAAGCCTCGGGCTTGTTCTCCTCCACCGCAATCACTATCATTTCCACGCCAAGGACACGGGCCATTATGCGGGCGCCGAGCACAATTTCGTGCGGATGCTCACGCATCAGACGGTCGTCGGCGGTGACGTACGGCTCGCATTCGGCGCCGTTGATAATCAGGTATTCCGCCTTCTTGTCCTTTGGAGGAGAGAGCTTGATATGGGTGGGGAAAGTGGCGCCGCCCATACCCACGATGCCGGCGTTCTTGATCTTCTCCAGCAGTTCGTCGGGCGAGCCCTTGATTTCACGTTCTATTCGGTCACTGGTGTAAATGCCCTCTTCGAATTCATCGCCCTCAACATCGATGCAGACGTGCATCACCATATTGCCGACGATGTCGGCGCGGGGCTCGACTGCAGTGACGGTGCCGCTGACAGAAGAGTGGACGAAGCCCGACACGAAACCGGCGGGAGTGCCGATTACCTGTCCGACCTTGACCTTGTCGCCAACCTCAACGGCAGCAACGGCGGGTGCGCCCAGATGCTGGGCCATTGAAATGGCCACCTTGGAGGGGATGGGGAGCCGCTCTATAGCAGCATCCCTGGCAATCTTGTGGTCGTCCCAATGGACGCCACCAATTTTAAAAGTCTTGTATCTCATCGCTATACTCCTCCACTAAACAAATCCAGATCTATAACATCATCCCTGTCGTCGGCAGGTTTGGGTGCCTTGGGCTTGGGAGTGCGGGTACGCTTGGGCTTGGGTGCAACTTCCGCGGGTTTCTCGCCGGGGAACTCTATCTCCATGGCTGCCGCAGCGGGTGCAGGTTCCTCTGTCTTGGGGGCAGTTTTGCGGGGAGCGCGCTTTTTGGGTGCAAGCTTGGGAGCCTCTTCTGCCACGGCGGGAACGGGCTCTGCCGCAACTTTTACGGGTTCGGGTTTCACCTCAACTTTCACAGGCTCCGGCGCTGGCTTTTCAGGCACGGGAACTGCCTGGACCACAGGCTCCGGCTTCGCAACCTCAACCGGCCTGGGTTCTTCGACAGGTTTGGCCACCGTCTTGAACCGGGCCGCAGAGCGCATAGCGGGCTTGGGCTCGTCGGCAGGCTGAACCGGATCGGGTTTAGCGACGGGCTTGGGTGCAGGCTTGGCAGCGGGTTTAGCATCGGGAACCGGAGAAGCAGGTGCTGCGGGTGCCGCTTTCTTCACGGGGAAGTTAAGCTTGTGGATGGCTCCGGTGGGGCATTCGTCCACGCACTTGGTGCAGAGCTTGCACTTTGCCGGATCGATATAGGCCAGGTTGTTCTCTACCACGATGGCGTCGTGAGGACAGGCCTTCTGGCACTTGGCACAGCCGATGCAGGCCGCCTTGCAAGCTTTGCGGGCCACGGCACCCTTGTCGGTGTTGCTGCATCTGACCACCACCTTGAGGCCGCGCGGGCCTTTGGGACGGATCTCGATGATGCCCTTGGGGCAGGCTTTGCTGCAGGCGCCGCAGCCGGTGCACTTGCTCTCGTCCACCACCGGAAGTCCCGTTGCAGGATCCATCTTGATGGCGTCGAACTTGCAGGCGCGGGTGCAGTCGCCGCAACCCAGGCAGCCGAAACGGCAGGCGGTGTCGCCGCTGTAGAGCGATGCCTTGACCTTGCAGGAAGGATAGCCCTCGTAGTTAGTGGTGGTGGGGCGCATCTCGCAGCTTCCGTTGCACTTTACAACGGCCACCTTGGGAGCCTGTGCCACCGCAGTCTTGCCAAGCAGGGCGGCAATCTTGTTCATTGTCTCGCTCCCGCCCACGGGGCACTGGACATCGCCAAAATCATCGAGCGACACCAGTTTAGTGGCAAAATCGCGGCAACCGGCGCTTCCGCAGCCGCCGCAGTTGGCCCCCGGGAGCAACGCCTCCACATCGTCTATGCGGGCGTCCTCTTCTACTTTGAACTTCTTGGCTACGAGAAAAAGGATTGCCGCTACCAGCAACCCTATCGCAGTCAGAGTGATTACAGTAATAAGTATCGGGTTCACACTGTTCAGGTTATTGTTCTATAGAAAAGACAAACTCTTTGTCCAATTTATCCCTAAAGATAGCAAAAATTATATAATAAACGGCAACTGCCGCCAAAGAAAACAGTCCGACGTACAGTTGCTCTATCTTGAGGGCAGAAAAAATCAGGATTGCAGCCAGCAGAATCGCCAGCGGAAGGCCGTATGCCAGTATCACCGCCTTCATGCCCATAGTTGCCGAAAGCACCAGACGGACGGTGTCGCCGACCTGATAGCCGGCCGTGGCAGTGGTGAGGGTCTGCGGAATATCAATAATGCGGACCTGCTCCTCAGCAGCTCCGCATACACCTTTCGCGTGGCAGGTGGCACACGCCGATTTATTTACTATCTCTACGCCGATGGAAACATTGTCTATCGACACTATCTTGCCTTCGTGAACTATCTTTTTGGGCTGTTTGCTCATAGATTATTTGATGGTTACTATATCCCTCTTCGTGCCGCGGGAATCGACCAGGCGCCCGACCACACTGCCGACCGCGATTGCGGCGGAGAAGCTCACCACCGTACGGCTTTCGTCCGGAGTTATCCAGATATAGATGGGAGTCAGGTTGCCGTCCTCCTTGGTGGAAATGGCCACGCTGGACTCTTTGTCGCGGCGCTCGTTACCCTTGCGGGTGCGGAAATAGAGGGCATATTTGTCGGCCACGACCGTTCCCAGGTCGGGGACCTTCTTGTTTTCTGTCTTTACGTAGGAAACGCTCAAATCGTTGACGTTGCAGTCCAGGGCGGTGACCAGATGAAGTTTTTTGCCCGCCTTCACTGCATCCAGATCGGCAGCACGGACCGCATACAGGGCAGAAATCACGTCGTAGATGACATCCTTATCTGTGAAGGTAGTATCCCTGTGGGGACGGGTGCTCTTGTCCACCACTGCGTGGAGTTTCTTGCCCGAATTGTCCCAGGTGTAATTGTTCTTCGCCCAATAGTCGCCTTCTGTCTGCTCGCGGTAGAAAGCCAGCGGCACGAGGCCGTCGCGGCTGAAGCGGCTGTCGTAGTAATATTTAACCTTGACGATGCTGGCGGCCAGATTGCTGGTGGCGCCTTTTGTCACAAGCCTGAAGCAGGGTGTGCCCTGATAAGTCTCTTCCTTGATGTTGAACTCGAGTTTAGCGATGTCGGCGTTGATCACGCCCCACTTGTAGTGGAGCTTGTAGGTGAGATTCTCGCCCCCCTGGAACGGAAGCCCCTGTGCCGATGCCCCTATTGTGGTCAGCGCTGCAAATACCAGCGCGAAAATCAATGTCAAATTAGAATGTCTCATTGTCAAAACCTATGTTTGCAGATGACATATTCAAATTTGACTCCACAGTTTCATATTTTACGTCAGATTCTGCAGAAAACATAGAATTTGCATCTACAAATTTGGCCTCTTCCTTGATGAAACGCATCTCCACATCCTTGGTTTCGCCGTTACGGTGCTTAGCGATAATCAGCTCTGTATAACCGGGATACATCTCCGGAGCCTCCACTCCGAGAAACTCGGGACGGTGGATGAACATCACGATATCGGCATCCTGTTCAATTGCACCCGATTCTCGAAGGTCACTGAGCTGCGGACGCTTGTTTCCGCCACGGTCCTCGACCTTACGGCTAAGCTGGGAGAGGGCTATGATGGGGACGCTGAGTTCCTTGGCGATGGCCTTGAGCGAACGGGAAATTGCACTCACCTCCTGCTCGCGCATACCGCGGAGCTCGGGCGGGCCGGTCATCAGCTGCAGGTAGTCGATGATGATGAGCTTGACATTATGTGTGTGCACCAGACGGCGGGCCTTGGCGCGGAATTCATAAATGGAAAGGGCCGATGTATCGTCTATCCACAGCGGAGAACGCGACAGGCGGGCGATGCGCTCGTTGAGGATGTTCCAGTCTTCCGGGTCCCTGAACTTCTTGGCACCCCAAATCTTGCTGCTCTCCAGGCCGGTTTCTCCCACCAGCACGCGCTTGATGAGCTGGGTCTCGCTCATCTCCAGGGAGAACATGGCCACGGGGATATTGTGGTCCACGGCCATATTGCGGGCCATGGTGAGCACGAAGGCCGTTTTACCGACAGAAGGACGGGCCGCCAGGATAATCAGGTCGGACTTTTGCCAGCCGTAAGTCACGGCGTCAATGCCGCGATAGCCGCTGGGCACGCCGGAGAGGCCGTCGGTGCGGTTCTGCCCTTCCTCGATTTCCGTGATGGCGCGGGTGAGCACCGCCCCCACGGGCGCGGTGTCCTTGCGCATATTATTGTCGGTGAGCTCAAAGATGTCCTGGGCCGCCGTCTGCAACAGATCATCTACGGGGAGGGAATCCTCGTAGGCGTTCTTCTGGATATTATGCGAAATGGATATCAGTTCCCGCTGGATAAACTTCTGCAGCAGGATCTTGCAGTGGTAGTCGGTGTTGGAGGCGGCGCTGATGCGCATGCTCATCTCACTCAGATAAGCTGCGCCGCCCACCTCTTCCAGAGTGCCGCGGCGGGAGAGTTCGTCGGCAACGGTAAGGATGTCGACCTTGTCGTTGCGCGAAGCTATTTCCCTGATGGCTTCGAAAATCTTGCGGTTGGCCTCCTTGTAGAAGCACTTGTCGTTAAGCTGGTCCAGACAGTCGGCTACGACGTCATTTTCCAGCATCATAGCGGCCAGAACCGCCTCTTCGATCTCTATCGCCTGGGGTGGTTTGCGACCGCTCTCTGCGGATATCTGTGCGATGTCCGCGCGCTTCTGTTTCCTGGGGGCCGGCACTGCTATGCCTCCTCTGCCTTATAGTCGTTCTTGTACTCGGGATTGACAAGGATACGTCCGCAGTATTCGCAAACGATGATCTTCTTGCCCTGGATGATGTCCAGCTTGCGCTGGGGAGGAATCTGGTTGAAGCAGCCGCCGCAAGCCTCGCGCTCTATGGTGACAACTGCCAGATGGTTCTTTGCGGCGCCGCGTACGCGGTTGTAAGCCACCAGCATACGCTCGTCTATCTTCTTCTGGAGCTCTTCTTTCTCTGCCTGGAGCTTCTCTTCCTGGGCAGCGGTCTCTTCTATGATGGTCTCCAGTTCTTTCTTCTTTTCCTCGAGATTGGCCTCGAAGATGGCCAGGCGCGCATTGGTATCGTCTATCAGGGCGTGTTTCTCCGCCAGGGCGCGTTCGCACTCGCCGATGCGCTTCTCGCACACCTGCTGCTCCAGGCTCTGGTATTCTATCTCCTTGCCGAGGGACTCGTATTCGCGGTTGTTCTTGACGTTGTCCTGCTGCTTGCTGTATTTCTCTATCAGCAGACCTGCCTCCTGAATGGCGTGGCGATACTCTGCCTGCTTCTTCTCTATCTCTGCAATCTCCTCTTCTGTGTTGGCGATGCGGGTCTTGAGGCCTTCTACCTCGTCTTCCATATCCTGCACTTCCAGGGGAAGCTCGCCTCTCTGGAGATGTATCTTGTCGATGGCGGTATCCTTGAGCTGGATCTGATAGAGTGTGCGCAGCTTCTCGTCCATAGTGATGCCGTCGGCATCGTTCACGCTCTTGGCCACGGACACGAATGTTTCCCTTTCGTCGATGGGGGTAACTATTGCGGGTTTAACCTTTTTTGTTGCCATAACCGGTTATCAAAAGTAAAGTATTGGATTATAATCTGTTTTTGTTCGGAGGACTGCAAAGGTACTGTTTTTTTCTTCAAGTACAGCAATTAGTTTGTCAACAATGTCAATTTCGCTCTCAAAGTGCCCTATATCAAGCAGTAAGAACTCTTTTTCGGTAAAAAACTGATGGTAGCTCACATCGCCGCAAAGATAGGCGTCGGCGCCGCTTTCAAGGGCCTCGCCGATGAGTGAACCGCCGCTGCCGCTGCACAGCGCCACCCTGGCTATCGGTTTGTCTATCAGATGCGAAGCGCGCACGACCTTCAGTGAGAACTGTTTTTTGACAAAGGCGATGAAATCTTCGCATGCCATCGATTCCGGCAGTGAACCGACCAGGCCGAATCCATCTTCACTCAAGACGCGGCAGTCACGCAGGCCAAGCCGCTGTGCCATAAGGGTATTGACGCCGCCGTCCGCCTTGTCGGCATTGGTGTGGGCGCTGTAGACCACGATGTCGTTCTTTACCGCCAGGGTGATGATTTCTCCCAGGAAATTGTCGGGCGAAATCTTCTTGATGCCGCGGAAAATCAGGGGATGATGGGTCACGATCATATTGGCGCCGCGGCTGACCGCCTCGCGCACCAGGTCGGGGGTGCAGTCGAAGCCAACCAGCACCGCCTTTATCTCGGTGTCGGGGCTGCCGATGCAGAAGCCGGTGTTGTCCCACTCCGCCGCCGTCTCCAGCGGGGCGAACTGCTCGATAATCCGAGCTACCTCAAACGCTTTCATAGGCTAGATTTCGTCGTGGACGCTCTGGAGCATGTCGCGGATGTTCTTCAGGCGAAGAAGCACGTCGGAGCGGTTGTCGCCCTGGGCGTTGTTTTTCATGACCTTGGCGGCTCCGTCCAGAGTCATGCCGCGCTCCTTGATGTAGAAGTGGAGTTTCTTGAAGGTCTCCACGTCGTCGGGAGAGAACAGGCGGTTGCCCTTCTTGTTGCGCATCGGGTTGATCAGTTCCGGGAAGGTATTGGCCCAGAAACGCACCAGAGAGGTGCTCTCGCCCAAAATCCCGGCAACTTCTCCGATAGTGTAGCACATTTTTGCCATATCAGGTATATAGTTAAGTTTCTTTCTGTTCCAGCCCGGCATCTAGTCCAATGACTGGCCGGTGGTATTGGCAATGAGCAGCATCTCGCTGCTGAGCGCGGGACTCAGCGAACCGAAAAAGTAGTTCACCGGATCCACCGCACGCCCCTGCTTGCGCACCTCGTAGTGCAGCGCAGAGGCAAACGAAGCGCCGCTGTTGCCCACCTTGCCTATCACCTTGCCGCGCGTCACCTTCTGGTTTATCGCCACGTAGATGTCGCTCAAGTGGGCGTACACCGTCTTGAGGCCGTTCCCGTGGTCGATTATCACCATATTGCCAAGTCCGCGGCCCTGCCTCAACACCTCCACCACCTTGCCGTCTGCAGTAGAGAGGACCTCGGTGCCGTAAGGCGCCATAAGGTCGATGCCGCCGTGCATCGACATCGACTTGAAGAACGGATTGATCTTGCGGCCGACGGTGGCGCCGGTCTGCGCGATTGTAAAGGTACGCAAAGGAATGACAGAGGGAAAATTATTTTTGCTGAAATTCTCCCCTTCCATCTGCTCCGTGATGGCGCGGATCTGACGGTCGACCTGCGCCGCGGTAAGGCACAGTTCGCCCACCACCGCCTGCGAATCGTCTATAAGCTGCTGCTCACTGTCGGCATAAAACCGCTCC
This sequence comes from Bacteroidales bacterium, assembly GCA_017561665.1. GTDB lineage: Bacteria > Bacteroidota > Bacteroidia > Bacteroidales > UBA932 > Equibacterium. Next base: position 12,256 of record JAFZBQ010000015.1, read on the forward strand.
AGTTGGTCTTCCGGGTCGGTGCCGTAAAGCGCATCGGCAGAGGGCGGGTCGATGTCGAAGATGCTGTTGTATATCTTGCTGTCACGCGCCTCCAGGCCATCCAGCACGTCGTCCACCAGGTTACTTCGCTCCAGCAGGTTGTCATAATGCTCTTTGAGATATGCGTTCTCTTCTGCCAGGGCCCGTTCCTTGTCGCTGGTATATATCAGCGAAAAGAGACCGTAGATAACCACGGCGACCAACAGCGTCCAGCTCAGGTAGCTGACCGTCGATTTCAAGATCGAGTTGAAAGAGTGCCTGCCCATGGTTATTTGCCGCTTAGTTTTTCTGCCGGACGAACCTGCGTCATATACGTCTTGGGGTCTATCTTTTCGTCAAAGAAGTTCCTAGGATTGACCTGCTGCGACTGGTAGAGCACCTCGTAGTGGAGATGGACGCCGGTGGCGCGGCCACTGCTGCCCATGGTGGCGATCTGGTCGCCGCGGGACACCTTCTGCCCACGGACCACGTTGGTCGCCTGAAGGTGGGCGTAGCGGGTCGAATATCCGAATCCGTGGTTGATGTCCACCTCGTTGCCATATCCGTTGTCGCTGTATTTGACGTCGGTCACAACGCCATCGGCGGCGGCATATATCGGCATGCCGCGCTGCCCTGCGATGTCGGTGCCGCTATGGAAGAATACCGACTGGAAAATCGGGTGCAGGCGATAGCCGAAAGGCGATGTTATGGAAACGCCTGCGGGGCACACCGGGAACAACGTCGGGATGCTGTGGGCCATATCCTCCAGGTGGGAAGCGACCTTCTCCACGTCGTCGAAAGAGCGGGACTGCAGCGCCGCCTTCTTTTCTATCACGTCCTGCCGGCGGACGGTCTGGGTCAGATAGTCGGCATTCTCGAATTCCTTGAGAAAGTCGTAGCGGGTGGCGGAAACGTAGCCGGCATTGCGCACGGCGGTGGGGATTTCATCCATACCGAAGATGGGGCGGTAAACCTTGTTGTCACGCATCTCCAGTTCACCCAGCCGTTCGGCCTGAAGCACCGACTTCTGGCTGATATATTCTATCTTGTCCATCAGGTCGGCATTGCGGCCCTGCAGTACCACCTGTTTGAGGCTGGGCAACTTGAACAGCATTGATGCCAGCAAGAAGACGGCCAGCCCGCCGGCAAGCACGGCGCACACCTGCGCCACGCGCCTCTTTTTGGAGGCTTTCTGCGGCTCCTGGCCCTCTGCCGCCTTTACATATGTGCTGCTGTCGGTTGCCATCGATAAAAAAATGCAAGCAATTTTACTGCAATAAGTGTGCTAAGTTAAATAATTTGATTAAATAAACTATCTTTGCGGGTTAATTGAACTTACGATATATAAGCATATGATGACTTCTAAAGAGATCAGAAAGACATTCCTTGATTTTTTCGCCTCCAAAGGCCATACAATAGTCCCGTCGGCGCCGATGGTGGTCAAGAACGACCCCACGCTGATGTTTACAAACGCCGGCATGAACCAGTTCAAAGAGTGGTTCCTGGGCAACGCGGCGCCCAAATATCCCCGCGCTGCCGACACCCAGAAGTGCCTCCGCGTTTCCGGCAAGCACAATGACCTGGAAGAGGTAGGCCACGACACCTATCACCACACCATGTTCGAGATGCTGGGCAACTGGAGCTTTGGCGATTATTTCAAGAAAGAGGCGATTGGCTGGGCCTGGGAGCTTCTCACCGAGGTTTACAAGCTGGACAAGAGCCGTCTGTACGCCACCGTATTCGAGGGTTACGCCCCCGACGGCCTGGAGATGGACGCCGAGGCCAAGGGCTACTGGCAGCAGTATTTGCCCGACGACCATATACTGCTGGGCAACAAGCACGACAATTTCTGGGAGATGGGCGACACCGGCCCCTGCGGCCCCTGCAGCGAAATCCATATCGACCTGCGCGATGAGGCCGAAATTGCGGCCAAGCCGGGCGCCGAACTGGTCAACGAAGGTCATCCCCTGGTTATCGAGATATGGAACCTGGTGTTCATGCAGTACAACCGCAAGGCCAACGGTTCCCTGGAGAATCTTCCCGCCCGCCATATCGATACCGGTATGGGCTTCGAACGCCTCTGCATGGCGCTCCAGGGCAAGAAGAGCAACTATGACACCGACGTCTTTACCGGAATGATTTCGGCCATCGCCGCCCTTTCCGGCAAGGAGTATAAAGAGAGCGAGCAGACCGCCGTGGCCATGCGCGTAATTGCCGACCACATCCGCGCCATCAGCTTCTCGATTGCCGACGGCCAGCTCCCCAGCAACAACAAGGCGGGCTATGTCATCCGCCGTATCCTGCGCCGTGCGGTGCGTTACGGCTATACCTTCCTCGAGCTGAAGGAGCCGTTCCTCTGCCTGCTTGTGCCCACGCTGGTTTCCGAGATGGGCGACGCGTTCCCCGAACTCAAGGCCCAGCAGACCCTCATCACCCGCGTCATCAAAGAAGAGGAAGAGGCGTTCCTGCGCACCCTGGATAAGGGTATCCGCCTGATGGACAACATTATGGAAAAGTCCAAGGCCACCAAGGTCATCAGCGGCGTGGATGCTTTCACCCTCTATGATACTTTCGGATTCCCGATTGACCTGAGCGAACTCATCGCCCGCGAAAACGGTTACACCATCGACCTGGGCGAATTCAACGTAGAACTGGAGAAGCAGAAAGAGCGCGCCCGCAACGCCACCGCCGTCGAGGCCGGCGACTGGGTGGAACTGATTCCCGGCGCAGGCACCGAGTTCGTGGGTTACGACGTGCTCGAAGCCGATGCCCGCATCGTCAAGTACCGCACCGTAAAAGCCAAGAACAAAGAGCAGATCCAGATTGTCCTGGACCGTACCCCGTTCTATGCCGAGATGGGCGGCGAGGTCGGCGACACCGGAGAAATAATCTCTTCTGAGGGAGAGAAGATCGAGGTTCTGAACACCATCAAGGAGAACGGCCTGGCAATCCATCTGGTGGACCGCCTGCCCGCCGATCCCTCTTCTGATTTCACCGCCAAGGTCGATGCAGAGCGCCGCTTCAACATCGCCAACAACCACACCGCAACCCACCTGCTGCACTTTGCCCTCCGCAAGATTTTGGGCACTCACGTAGAGCAGAAGGGTTCTTATGTTGGCGCCGCATCGTTCCGCTTTGACTTCTCCCACTACGAGAAGGTCTCCAAAGAATCTCTGGACAAGGTAGAGCGTATGGTCAACGCCCTCATCCGCGCCAACGCCCCGCTCGAGGAGTTCCGCGAAATCAGCATAGAAGAGGCCCGCAGCCGCGGCGCAATGGCGCTGTTCGGTGAGAAATACGGCGACAAAGTCCGCATGATCAAGTTCGGCGACAGCACTGAGCTCTGCGGCGGCTGCCACGCTTCTGCAACGGGTAACATCGGTTACTTCAGAATCCTCTCGGAGAGTGCCGTGGCCGCCGGCGTACGCCGCATCGAGGCCACCACCGGCATCAACGCCGAACTCTCCGTGGACGTTATGGAGGATATTCTGGAGAAGGTCCGCGCAATGTTCAACAACGCCGGCGATCCTGCAGCCGCAGTCAGCCGCATCATAGAAGAGAACGAGCAGTACAAGCGCTCTTTCGAGGCCATCCAGAAGGAGAAGATGGCCGACATGAAGGCTTCCGTTGCCGCCGCCGCACAGACTGTGAACGGCATCAAGCTGATGACCCTCACCGAATGTCCTTCTATGGATATCGCCAAGAGCATCGCCCACGACCTGCACGGAGAGACTTCCGGCGCAGCTTTCGTGGCCGCCTTCGCTTCGGCCGACAACAAGCCCTGCCTGGTGGTTATGTACACCGACGACCTGGTGGCAGCCGGCCGCGATGCAGCCGCCGACATCCGTCAGGCAGCACAGGCAATCCAGGGCGGCGGCGGTGGACAGAAGTTCCTCGCAACCGCCGGTGGCAAGAATGTTGCAGGTCTTGCCGATGCACTCAAAAAACTCACCGAGCTGGCCACAAGATAGGCCCTCCTTATGAAAATACTTGACCGTTACACACTGAAATCCTTTCTGGGACCGTTCATTCTGACGTTCTCCATAGTGCTGTTCATCCTGGTGATGCAGTTTCTGTGGCTCTACATAGATGAACTGGTGGGTAAAGGTCTTTCCATAGGGGTCATCTTCGAATTCATGGCATGGGGCAGCGCCACCCTGCTGCCTCTTGTACTGCCGCTGGCCACCCTTCTGGCCTCCATCATGACGCTGGGCGGCATGGGAGAAAACAACGAACTGCTGGCCATCAAGAGCGCCGGCATCTCGCTGAGCCGCGTGCTGCTGCCGCTGATTTTCGTGGCCGTAGGCATCTCCATTGGCGCCTTCTTCATCTCCAACGACCTGATTCCGGTGGCTTATAAGAAGATTTATGCGCTGCGCGACGATATCGGCCGCACCAAGGACGTCATCAAGATTCCCACCGGCATATTCTACGACGGCATCGACGGATATATGCTCCGCGTGGACCGTCGCGACGACGAAACCGGCCTGATGCACGGCATCCTGGTCTACGACCACACCTCCAACAAGGGCAACGTGGCTATGTCGGTGGCCGATTCCGGGTCTATCCACGTCTCCGACGACGGCTCGCTGATTATCTTCACTATGTACAACGGAACCTCCTATCAGGAGGAGAACATATTGAAGGCCCGCGACACGACCCTCAAGCAGGACATCATCTCGTTCGACAGCCAGACGATGCTGGTTGCCCGCGACGACTACTCTTTTGAGCGCAGCGATGACGAGCGGTTCGGAAACGAGGTCATGGCCAAGGATCTCAAGACCCTGATTCACGACCGGGATTCGCTGGCAAATGAGTTCAAGGACACCAAACCCGATTGCATAAGGCGCTTTGCATACGCCAACAACTTCAAGTATATCAACCAGATAGACACCACTTTGGTGATGTATCAAGGGCTTGGAGAGGGTCTTGATTTCAACTACAAGGCATACAGGGATTCCGTGATGACTGCCCGCACTGCCCGCGACCTGGAGTTAGTACAGCACGCGCTGGAGGGCCTGGAGTCGCAGCGGACTGCGCTGGCCGATTACGACCGCAACACCTACCGCTACGTCTCCCCCATCCGCAAAATGACCATAGAACAGCACCGCAAGTTCACCCTTTCGCTGGCCTGCCTGCTGTTCTTCCTCATCGGCGCGCCGCTGGGCAGCATTCTTCGCAAGGGCGGCCTGGGCACGCCGGTCATTATATCGTCTCTGATTTTCATGCTCTACTGGGTCATCGACATCAGTGGCAAGAAGCTGGCCCGCGACGGCGCCATCACCCCCTTCCAAGGGGCGTTCATATCGTCGGCGGTGCTGCTGCCGGTGGGCCTCGCCCTGCTTTGGGCCGCCATCCACGAGAAGACCTTCGACCTGAATTCCATCAAGTTCTGGTTCAAGAAGGTATTTGCCAAGATTGGCGACCTGATTCGCACCGGCCTCAATTACTTCAAGAAGAACCACGGTATCATCAAGGTGGTTTACATGGGTACTCCGGAATTCGCCGTCGGGCCGCTCAAAGCCCTGATGGAGAATAAATACCAGATTGCCGGCGTGGTTACCGTGCCCGACAAGGCCAGCGGACGCGGACTCAAGGTAAACCAGAGCGCGGTGAAGGAATTCGCCCTGGAGAACAATCTGCCGCTGCTGCAACCGGTTTCCTTGAAGAGTCCCGACTTCCTGGAGCAACTGCGCGCGCTGGATGCCGACATGTTTGTGGTAGTGGCGTTCCGCATGCTGCCGCGCGAGGTGTGGGAGATGCCGCGTCTGGGCACCTTTAACCTGCACGCATCGCTGCTGCCGCGCTACCGCGGCGCCGCCCCCATCAACTGGGCCATCATCAACGGCGAGAAGCAGACGGGTGTTACCACATTTATGATAGACGAGCAGATAGACACCGGCAAGATTCTGTTCAGCGAGCCTTGCATGATAGAGGAATACGACACGTTCGGCACTTTGTCGGAGAAGCTCTGCAAGATTGGTTCGGCCCTGGTGGTCAAGACCGCCGACGCCATTTCCCGCAGAAAGGCCAAGCCTCAGGAGCAGGATCCTTTCGCACGCCTTATCCCCGCTCCCAAGATTACCAAGGAGACTTGCTGCATAGACTGGAACTGGGAGGGCTACCGCATCGTGAACCTGATGCGCGGTCTGGCGCCCTACCCCGCCGCTTATTGCACCCTTCTTAACAACGGCGCCGAGACCACGATGAAGGTGTTCGAGGCCTACGTCTATATGGACGACAAGCCCGCCGCTCCCGGTACCGTGATTACCGACGGCAAAACCTACCTGGGAGTTGCCTGCGGACAGTACACCGTCCGGCTGCTTGACGTGCAGCTGGCGGGCAAGAAGCGGATGGACATTGCCGACTTCCTGCGCGGGTTCAGGCCCGGCGAGGATTGCAAGTTCCTTTAGCGTTTACGTCCGGCCAGAATAGGTTCTTCCGCATCAGAGTCCAGCCAAAACTCATTCCAATGTCCCAACCAAAAACCATAGCGATAGTTGCCGCCGGGGAGTTTCCCCGCAGAAGCGCCGTGCTGCGCCTTCTGGACGAAGCCGATATGATTATCTGCTGCGATTCCGCCGCGGCGGCCCTGGTCGATTCGGGCCGTGAGCCATCGCTGATCGTGGGCGACCTGGATTCGATTCCGGCCTCTTTGCTGGAGCGCTTCCCCGACAGGCTGCGCAAGGTTGACGAACAGGAAGACAACGATCTGACCAAGGCATTTTATGCGGCGATGGAGTTCTCGCCATCTTGCATCCACATCCTTGGCGCCACCGGCCTTCGGGAAGACCACACCCTGGGCAATATCTCCCTGCTGGCGCGGTATCAGCAAGAAGCCGGTCCGTCCTGCAGGATCGATATGGTCAGCGATTACGGAGTATTTCTGGCTGCTTCCGGCGAGCACACTTTCGCCTGCCGCCCCGGCCAGGAAGTCAGCATCTTCGCCTTCGACAACACGCTGCGCATTTCGGCATCTGGCCTCCAGTACCCCACCGATAGTGTCGTCTTCGACAGCCTCTGGAAGGCCACTCTTAACGTCGCCACCGGAGACTCCTTCACCATCTCCCCTTCCAATGATTCCTTCTATCTAGTCTATCTCTCCCGGTAGCTGTGCGGCTTTCTTGGCCTTTTCCGGGTCCTTGAAGAGGATCATGAAGAGGATGCCGACAACCAGCGCGTAGGCGGCAAAGATGTACCAGGCGGTGCTCCAGGAGGGAGTAGCGGCATTGTAGACGAAGTGGTTGACCACTTTGCCGGCAGCCCAGGTGCCGATGGAGGCGCCCAGACCGTTGGTCATAAGCATAAACAGGCCCTGCGCAGAAGAGCGGATTTCCTTGTCGGTATTTTCATTGACGAACAGCGAACCGGAGATGTTGAAGAAATCGAATGCCACGCCGTATACGATGCAGCTGAGGACGAACATCCACACGCCGGCACCGGGATTTCCCGCACCGAAGAAGCCGAAGCGGAACACCCAGGCGAACATAGCAATCAGCATCACCTTCTTGATGCCGAACTTCTTCATAAAGAACGGAATGAGCAGGATACAGAGCGTCTCGGAAATCTGGCTCAGGGAGATGAGCGCATTGGCGTTATTGGCGCCCCAGGCGTTGGCGAAGAGCGGATTCTCCTTGAACGACGTTATGAAGGTGTTGGCATAGCCGTTGGTGATTTGCAGCGACGCGCCCAGCAGCATGGAGAAGATGAAGAACACTGCGAACTGACGGTCCTTGAACAGCCGGAAGGCAGAAAGGCCGGTGGCCTCTGCAAACGACTGCGTCCCCTCGCTCTTGGGCTTGCAGGGGCAGTTGGGCAGAGTCAGCGCATAAATGCAGAGCACCAGGCTCAGGATGCCCGACACGAAGAACTGGTTGTAGGTATGCTGGAACTGCACGCCGTCGGCGCCCTTCATAAAGTTCACGAAGAGCATCGTCAATATGAATCCGATTGTGCCGAATACACGGATGGGCGGGAAAGCCTTCACGGGGTCTTTTCCGGCCTTTTCCAGGGCATTATAGGCCACGGAGTTGGAGATGGCTATCGTGGGCATATAAAAGGCTACGCTGATGGTATAAAGGGCGTAGAAGAGGCCGAACTGGATGTTTGCTCCGGAGGTCATTGCATACCATCCGGCACCCAGCATTGCAAGGCCGGCGATGCCCTGGCACAAAGAGAGGACTTTCTGCGCCGGAATCCACTTGTCTGCCACGATACCCATCAGGGCGGGCATGAAGATGGAGACGAAACCCTGGGTGGCGAAGAAGAGCCAGATCTGCGGGCCGAAGCCGCTGCGGGCCAGGAAGCTGCCCATCGAGGTCAGATACGCACCCCACGCGGCAAATTCCAAAAGATTCATCAGGATGAGCCTGAATGAGATATTGCTGTTTTTCATAGCGAAAAGAATTATGTCCTACTTGGGCGCCATCCGGTATACGAACAGCGCAATGACGGCATAGATCATGTTCGGCAGCCAGACCGCCAGCCAGGGCGGCAAAGTTCCCGTCTGCACGAACATCTGGCTGAAGCGCATGAACAGGATGTACGAGAAGCTCAGAGCGACTCCGATACCGATATTGAGGCCGAGGCCTCCCCTTCTCTTGCGGGACGAAAGCGCCACGCCCATCAACGTCAGGATGAAGGCGGAGAAAGGCGTCGCGATGCGGGTATGCTTCTCTATGAGCGCGTAGGAGACCATTTTGTCTCCACGCATATTCTGCATATCGATGAGTTCGTTGAGCTCTTTGATGGGCAGAGTTTCCACCACGTTCTTGCGGCGGTAGAAATCCTCCAAGGTGAGAGAAATGACCGTATCTTTCTGAGCGCCCGTCTCTATTGTCTCGTTGCCGTGCTCGTCGTAACTGCGGATAAAGTACTGCTTGCAGCTCCAGCTCCCGTTCTCCTCGTTCCATACTGCGGCGTTGGCGCTCATCTTGCTCACCAGTTTGTTGTCTTCTATACTTTCCAGGGTGAAGCGGTTAACCGAATTGTTCCACGAGCTGAACGACTCCACATAGACGAAGAGTCCCGGTTCCAGCTGATAGTGGATGTTGTGGTTGGTATTGAAGAACCTCGCCCCCTTGATGTATTTCTGCTCGAATTCAAGCCGGTGATAGTTGGCCGGCGGAATCACGTACATACCCAGCGTGAGCGACAGTATCGCCGCAAACGCGGCGGATGCCATGTAAGGCATCAGCAGGCGGTTGAACGATATGCCGCTGGAGAGCATGGCGATAATCTCGCTGTTGGCGGCCAGTTTGGAAGTGAAGAATATCACCGTGATGAATACGAACAGCGGACTGAACATATTCAGGATGTACGGGAGGAAATTGAGGTAATACTCGAAGATGATCTCATGCAGCGGCGCCTCCCTCTCTACGAAGGAGTCGATTTTTTCGCTGATGTCGAAGATGATGACTATGGCCACCACAATCAGAAGCGACACCAGATAGGTGCTGATGAACTTCTTGATGATGTACCAGTCAAGAATCTTGGGTTTCAGCGAAAAACTGCTCATAATCTCGTCTCCAGTTTTTTGACGGCGGCATCTTTCCACGCCGCGAAGTCTCCTGCAAAGATATGCTCTCTTGCCTTAGCCACCAAATCGAGATAGAAGGCTAGGTTGTGCTCGCTGGCTATCTGCGCCGCCAGCATTTCGCCGGCGATGGTCAGGTGGCGGACGTAGGCTTTGGTGTAGGTATGGTCTACAAAAGACGTACCCTCGGGATCCAGGGGCGAGAAATCATCGGCCCATTTGGCGTTGCGCAGGTTGATGGTCCCCTGCCAGGTGAATATCATGCCGTTGCGGCCGTTGCGGGTGGGCATCACGCAGTCGAACATATCCACGCCGCGGGCGATGCCCTCCAGGATGTTGGCGGGTGTGCCGACCCCCATCAGGTAGCGCGGTTTTCCGGCAGGCAGCAACGGATGCAGCAGTTCCAGCATCTCGTACATCTTCTCCGTAGGCTCCCCTACCGCCAGGCCGCCGATGGCATAACCTTCCCGGTCAAAGGCCACGGCATGTTCTGCAGCCTTCTTTCGAAGGTCGGGATAGACGCACCCCTGGACTATAGGAAAAAGACTCTGGTGATATCCGTAAAGCGGCTCTGTCTCGTCGAAACGCTTGATGCAGCGCTCCAGCCAACCCTGCGTCAGCTTCAGCGACTTCTCGGCATATTTATAGTCGGCATCGCCCGGGCAGCACTCGTCCAGCGCCATAATGATGTCGGCGCCGATGGTGCGCTGGGTGTCCATATTGTTCTCCGGGGTAAAGGTGTGGCGGCTACCGTCGATGTGTGAAGAAAACGTGCACCCTTCTTCCGTGATCTTGCGGCGCTGCGCCAGCGAAAAGACCTGGAACCCGCCGCTGTCGGTGAGCATCGGCCGGTCCCACGAGATGAATCGGTGAAGGCCGCCCGCCTGCCGTAAGGTCTCCAGACCGGGCCTCAGATAAAGGTGATATGTATTGCCCAGGATAATCTGCGCCCCGACATCGTTTTTCAAATCGCGGTGATAGACGCCCTTGACACTGCCCACGGTGCCGACAGGCATAAAGATGGGGGTCTCTATGCTGCCGTGGTCGGTTGTTAGCAGACCGCAGCGGGCGCTTGAAGCGGGGTCGGTGGCAAGCAGCTTGAACGTCATCCTTCTATACCCATAAGTGCGCGGATCTCTGCCTTGGCCTCTTTCCAGCGCGGAATGTCAATCTTGCTGCCGATAACCTCGATGACCTTGGCGGCGATGATACTGCCCACCTGGCCGCAGATATCCAGCGGCTGGTCCATCGAATGGGCGTAGAGGAAGCCGGCGGCATATACATCTCCGGCGCCGGTGCCGTCCTTGGGCACGCCGGGCGCCGCTTCCACAAAGTGGTATTCGCTGCCGCTCTTTATCATAGAGCCCTCCTTGCCCTCCTTTACGATGGCAATCCTGCACTTGGCGGCGATGTCATCCAGCGCTGCGCGGGGCTCCTTGCCGGTAAAGGCCAGCGCCTCAGCCTCGTTGGCAAAGACTATGTCGACATAATTCTCAATAATATCGTGGAGAAAGGCCACGTTGGACTCCACCACATTGTAGCTGGCCAGATCCAGCGATATTATCATATTCTTTTCGCGGCCTATCTCCACAGCGCGGCGCACCAGGCGCTGGTTCTGCACCAGATAGCCCTCTATGTGCAGATAATCGTAGCCGTCAAAAGCGTCGGGGTTCAGATCCTCCGGCTCCAACTCCAGCGCTGCGCCCAGATAGGTGGCGAAAGTGCGGTCCGAAGTCTCCTTGTTGACGATGACGATGCAGCGGCCGCTGGGGGCCTTTCCCCTCTCCAGCATCGAGATGATGCCCTCCTGCACCTGGTCCGACTTGAACAGCGATCCGATGTCGTCCTTGCCCACCTTGCCGATAAAGCCGGCCCTCATTCCAAGGATGGCGGCGGCGCTGATGGTGTTGGCGGCAGAACCTCCCGCGACATATTTAATGCCCTTGTCCTTGAGATCTTCCCAGATTTTATTGCCGGTGTCGGCATCCACGTGCTGCATGCTGCCAACCGGCAGACAGTATTTTTCAAGAATCTCGTCGTCCGGCAGTATCGCCAGGATGTCTGTGAGGGCATTGCCTATGCCAAGGATGGATTTCATACGGAATTACTTGCGGTTTCTTGCAAATATACTAAAAATGTCGTCTGGTTTTTCTGCCAGGGCATCGGCATTGCTGCTGAATTCCGGCCACCCCTTAAGGTCGGTATTCCACGGGCAGGCATCCAGGCAGCAGTCGCAGCCGAAAAGGTGGCCGTGGACGTCGGGGCTTGACAGGTCCTTCTCGCGTGCCTCGATGGTCAGGAACGATATGCATTTGCGGGCGTCAAGCTTGTAGGGAGCCTCCAGGGCACCTGAAGGGCAGGCATTTATGCAACTGAGGCACTCGCCGCAGTCGGCCGGCATCTCCGCCCTCTGGCGGCGCAGCCTCATACAGTCGATTTCACTGAAAGGCACATTGCATATGAGGATTCCTATCAAGGTGCGAAGACCGGCAGTCGGGTTTATCAGGAAATTGTTGCAGCCGATGAAGCCCAGGCCGCAGCGCACCGCCCATTCCCGCTCCATAACCGGCGCGCTGTCGGTAAAAACGCGATAGAAAAAAACACCGCCGGCGGCGGCCTCCAAAACCTCCCTGTTCTCCTTCACAAACAGATGGATCCGGTCTTTGATAACCTTGTGATAATCCTCTCCGTGGGCATATGAGGCGATTCGGGGGTTGTCGTGATGGTCATACGGCGCCAGAAAGCCCATTACGGTGCGGGCGCCCTCCACCAGCAGGGTGACGTCCAGCCGCTTGTCGACATTGCGCTCCATATAGTCCATGTCGGCATTGCGGCCTTCGGACAGATAATCACTGAGACGCCGCTGTGCCTCGGGGCCTAAAGCAGCGGCCTCGGCTGCGCCGAAAGCGGCGAAGCCGAGGGCCGTGGCACTATCGTGCAGTGTCTCGTAAAGCGCCATCCTACTCCTGGGTTTCTACAAGGAATGCACCGGTGTGGCCCCTGTATTCGGGAGCGTACAGCGACTCGATGGTTACCAGGGCGCTGTTGAAGGTTCCCTCCTGGGTCACGTAGAAGGTCTCAGAAAGCTTGGTATCCTCCTCTGCCAGCGTCTGGAAGTAGTAAATCGTACGGTCGGCCTGGCGCTCGCAGTAGAACCAGTGGGAGCCCCAGGAACGCTCGTCCTTGGGATAGAAGCAGGCGGGACGCGATGCTACCATCTCTACGAACGACCTGTTCTCCGTATTGTAGATATCGTAGCGTACCTCGACCTTGTCTCCCACGCGCAGCGTCTGTCCGTCGCGAAGCTGCTTGCCGTCGCGCCAGTAACTGCGTTTGACACTCATCTGGTTGGCCGATTCCTTCACCTCGAGCATCGGAGCCTGATAGGTGTAGTAGACGGCACCGAACTTGACGTCGGGAGCGCGGTACTTGAGCAGCGCAAAGATGGCGTCGGCGCTGGCCATATTGCTCTTCCACTCCTGGTTGTGCTTCTGCAACAGGAGCCACTTCATGATGCCCTTGGCGATGTCCATCTGGTCCATCTCGGCAAATACGACCGCGAGCAGGGAATGTGCGTATATCTCGGTGTGCAGCATACCGCGCCAGGGCATCACGGCGTTGGGGAAGTAGCAGCCGATGTTGTCGTTGCGCACCGCGTAGTCGCGCAGCGAGTTCATAATCGCAAACATCTGCCTCAGTTCTCCGGTAGCCTCCAGTATCACGCAGAGCTTGGCCTTCTCGATGACGGGCAGATCCTGCCAGCCGTCCTTCTTGCAGCGCTTGAGGTATTCCGTGAGCATCTTTTGCGAGTTGGGGCTCATAGCTATGCCCGGGTGATTCATATGGGCCGCGAAGAAGTAGGTCAGTTCGCGCCAGTCCCACTTTTTGGAGGAAGTTATCTCGCCTATCCGCTTGTCAACATAGCCCAGAGCCTTCTCTATCTGCTTGTTGATTGTGGTGCCACGCGGCAGGGCTCCCACCTCGCGCAAATAGTATGTCTTGTCCAGGAACATCAGTGTGAGCAGGTCGCTGGAATTGCAGCACGGGAACCACCCGAAGCCGCCGTCGGCCTTCTGCAGCGAACCGAGTTTTGCGGCAGCCTTGCGGCTGAGCTTGACGTCCACGCTGTCCACGCCCAGCAGAATGCCGCGCATCTGGTTTACATAGAGGGCGTCCAGCCACTTTATCATATTGTCGTCCTTGGGATACTCGGGCTTGGTGAGAACCTCTTTAAGAGCATCCTTGGTGGAATATTCCTCGTAGCGGATCTGCGCGTCAGGATAAGGGAAGCGGGCCTTGAGGTCGCGGATGCAACTGTTCTTGTTGCGGCCGGAACCTATCACGAACGACTCGGCCTCGGTGATATAGCGCGATGCCGGCATAACCTCTATCTGCCGCTTCTCAGCGTCGGAGGCATTTTTGGCTGCGAAAATCGTGGTGACGCCTATCTTCTTTACCCCCTTCGGGATATTTATTTCCCAGGAAGCAGTCTGGCTGGTGCCGGGCTTGAGGGTCATGTCGATATCGTCGGTGTCGATGTCCAGCGGGGTGTCATCCTCGTCGGTCAGGCGGAGGGTGGCGCGGCCCTTGGCGGTCTCGAAGCCGGTGTTGGCCACGTTGGCCTTGATTACCAGCCGGTCACCCTCGATGGCGAACAGCGGCGCAAAGGATTCCACCTTGACGGCTTTGCTGACTACGATCTGCCTTTCTGCGGTACCGCTGCGCAGGTCCTTTGTGTGGGCCAGCATGGCGATGCGGAAGGTCGACAGACCCTCGCGGGTGGAGAATGTCACGTTGGCTTTGCCGGAAGAAGGAATTTCAAGCTGCGGGATGAACGCCAGCGTCTGGGAGAAGTCCTCGCGGACATCTACCTGGTCTGGGCTGGGAACAGCAGCACTGTTGGTCGCGGCGCCAAGGTCCATGGCACTCTCTTCCGATTCTGCCATCACGGCATCGTCCATCACCATAGCCTCCATCATCGGAGAGGCGGCAGCCTTGGCAAACGTCACCCCGCGACCGTATGTCCTGAAAACAGGGCCCCAGCCGCCCAGGTTGCCCCATACGTAGGGCGCGGAAGAATGATAGGGATATATCGGTGCAAAATAGAAGCTGTTCTTGCGATAGCGGTCGCAGGTGACATCGTATATCGATATCAGCATCTCGCTGGCGGGCGCCTCCACGGTAAAGGTCTCCTTGGTGTTGGGAGTGGTGCGGTCGCGCAGGCTGCTGACCTTGATCTCAAAGTTGTTGGAAGAGACCTCGCGCCCAAAGTTGTGACGGTTCTGCACTATCTTCATATTCCTGACGCCGTAAAGCGAAACGGTTACCTCGTCATTCCAGTTATCCTTGTAGTCAAGTTTGATGCGCTGGGCGCCGGCGCGCAGGCGAAGCGGCTTGCGGTAAACCACCTTTTCGTTATTGAACACCTCCAGTTCCAGGTAAAGGTCGTCGGCGCTGGTGCCAACCATAAAGTCTATCGCCCCTTTCTCCGTCACGGGATAGAAGAACATCTCGCGGTCCACGGGACAGGTGCGGTCATCGGGCGAGAGCAGCGCCACGGAGGTCTTCTCCGGCTGTTTTCCGTCGGGGAGGTTGGCGCCGTATTCCAGAGTGTATTCGCCGCTGGGCAGCGCCGCGAAGTCTATCACCACTGGCTGTCCGAAGGTGAGTTTGCCCTCCTCGCGGGTGCGCCCTTTGAGTTTGAGGGCATACCAGCCGGCGATGTTCTGCTCCACGCCGTCGTAATTCCGGGCGCCTATGGTCAGGGTCTGCGCCTTGGCCTTGTTGACCAGCAGCAGGGTGTCCATCTGGTACTCATCGTCAAACTTGACGTCGTATATGAGCGGTTCCCGCGCCGCAGAGAGCACCTTGCCCGTCTCGCAGGTCTCGCCGCCGGGAGCCACCGCCTTGACGTTGATGCGATGTATCGCAGTCTTGGTTTCCGGCGTAGCGGGCTCGGCTGCAGTAAATTGCAAGTCAAAATAGCCGTCGGCGTCGGTACGGGTCTCGCCTTCTGCAATCACGGTGCCCTTGGAAGAATAGTAGCGGGGCATCGACTCCACGGTGTATTCTATCCTGGCGTTGGCGATTCCTTCTCCGGTGTAGCCGGTCACGCGGCCGGTCTGGATCAGATTGTCGCCGCTGCGATAGGTGTCACTGATTTTTTCCAGCTCGACCTTGTATTTGGGGTCCTTGTACGCCTCGACGTTGAAAGAAGCGACGCTGTGGTCGGTACTGATGCGCCAGGAGCCGTTCTTGCCGTTCTTTGGTATCACAAAGGCGCCTGCCGCCGATCCCATGGAATTGGTGGTAAGGGTGACCTTGGCAGCCTCCTTGTCCGATGTGGGGGCATACAGAGACACGGTTATCTTCTTGCCGGATTGGACTTTGCCCTTTTCCCAGTCGGTGGTAAGGGCTATCAGCTTGAACTGCACGGTGTCACCGGCGCGGTAGAGGGTGCGGTCGGTGTAGAGATAGTGCATGGTGGTGCTTTTATTCCCCTTGCGGACATTCTGGTCGGGCTTGGAAATGTTCACCGCCGGCGACCACTTGTCAGAACCGGCATCGGCCGCAATCTGCGCCGAATACTGATCTTTCTTGAATAGTTCCTGGCTGAGGGCTGTGAAACCTACCAGCGAATAACTCTTCTGGGAGATATAATCGGGACGGACAAAGACCTTTCCGTCATCTTTGTAGTCATAGTAATCCTGCCAGGCATAGATTGTGGCATTTTCGTAGGGTTTACCGGTCTTTGCGTCGGCCACGTAGACTTCATTTTTGCCGTCGCACTGACGGGTCGAGAGGGCCACGCGGCTGACGTAGATTATCTCGTAGCCGCTCTCCTTGCCAAAGGAGTTGGCCACCACGTAGATGCCGCTCTCGCCAAAGCAGAAGTCGGTCTTGATCTCCTCCGGGATATTGTAGTCGCCCTTGTAGGAGGTCATACGCTGCTTGGAAACCAGACGGGCGTTGCCCGATATCTTTTTCAAAGGCTCGACTCCCATAATCTGGTAACGGTCGTTGAGACGGTAAACCATAAACTCGCTCTCGTCTATGTTGCGACCGGAAAGTTCAAACTCCAGCGTTTCGCCGGGATATATGAAACTCTTCCTGCAATTGATGCCGACGCTCTTGGAGTCCATATCGTTTACCATAGAGAGCCACTCCTTGCGGTATTCCGACTTGGGGAACACTTCTGCGGCCTTCATACAGGCCTTGCGGATTTCGCGATACTTCTTGCCGTTGCGGTCACGGGCGCAATCCACATCACTCTTCATCCTGTGAATCTTCTCGTTCACGAGAATATCCACGGAAGGATGGTTGGCATACTGCTCTATATTGCTGTCCAGATTGTCAAACATCTTGCGCTGCTGGGCGCTGAACTGGGGATAATACTTGTTGGCCTCTTTCCAGTTGTATTTGGAGAGGCACTCGTACTTGGTCTTCATGACCTTGTACAACTCCAGCTCGTCCTTCTGCTTCTTGCAAACGGCCTCCAATTCTGTCAGATAGCTCACGGCGGTCTGGGGTTTGCCCTCCGCGATGGCGGTGTCGACCTTGCCCCACAGGCTCTTGTAGGCATCAGATGTCCATACCTGGGCATTGGGGTTGAATGTCAGTGCCAGCAATAAAAAGAGTTCCTTCATATGTCAAGTTATTTCAAATCTTTGATGACTTCTGCAATGCGAGTGCCAAAAGTGTGGCCGGCCAGCACCTTTTCGCGCGCCGCGGCGGCAAGGGCGGCGGTATCGCCCGCAAACGCCTCCCCAATCCTTTCCACCAGCTGCTGCGGCCCGGCATAAAGGCCGACTTCGCCGCCGGGGAAAAGCTGCTCTATATAGGGATTCGCATCGCAAACCTGATACGCCCCGCTGGCGCAGATTTCGAACACCTTGGGGTTTGCGCCGTCGCTCTGTTGCTCGTTGTGGATGTTGAGCACCATCCGGGCGCGGTTGTAGAGGGCGTTGACCTGCCCCGGTGCGGCATTGCGGTTGGTGTAGATGTCCCGCCTCTCGCGCAGCAGCGCCTTCAGAGGATTCTTGTACCACGGCTTGTAGATGCCCACGACCTTGATTTTCTTGTCGGGGAAGGCGCGTACCACCTCAGAGAGATACTGCTGCCGGCGCGGCGAGTGGTACAAATCACCCACAAAAAGAATGTCGATATCTTTCCTGACGCCGTCCAAAGGATGATAGACGGCCGTATCTGCAGCCTGAGGCAGGAAAAAGGCCTCCTTGCCCTCCTTCTTATAGTCTTCTATATCACCGCGGTCGTAGCAGTAAAAGCGGTCTACATGGTCGATATGGTCTTTGATGACGGGGACGTGCCTGACGCTGTCAAAGCACCACAGCGCCGTCTTGGCACCGCCGCGGCGGAAATGCTCCAGCGTGTCGGCGGTAAGGATTTCTCCGTTCAGGATAAAGACGATGTCGGGCTTTACGGCATCGAAGGCGGCGGCATAGAAGGTCTGCCGTCCGCTGCGGTTGCGGGCGCGGAAGGCTTCTTTGTTCAAAGCCAGTTTATAGCCCATTTTATTGAAAGTGTCGTAAGGATCCACCGGAGTGCCGTAACCAAGCACCGTGGAGTCATATCCGCAAGCGGAAAAGGCGGCGCAAACCGCTTCGTTGAAATTATAGAAATCGGGGCCTATGATGAGAGCTCTTGGCATGTCATCACGGGTATTATTGCATTACCGTATACGTGATATGCATCCTGGGCCGGCGCTCGGCACCGTTGCCGTTTATGGCACCCTTGCAATAGTTGATGTAGTCTACGGAATATATTGTAGAAGAGGACGATGAACTGCTGGAGAGACTGTTGTAATAGTTGTAGTAGTTCATCATGTTATAGTAGTCGTAATAGTCGCCGTAGCCTCCGTAACCGCCGTAGCCGCCATAGCCGCCATAACCGTAACCGCCGTAGCCATAGCCGTAGCCGCCATAGCCGCCGTAGTACATATTGTACAGATAGGCGTTGTAGTAATCGTTGTAATAGTCAGACGAGGGATCCTCCTCCTCTTCTTCTCCTGTGTAGTAGTTGAAGAACCAGAGGTCCCAGCTGTCGTTGAGCTCCTTGTCCTGCGCAATCATTTTC
>JAFZBQ010000117.1 GCA_017561665.1 Bacteroidales bacterium
CCCGTTCACCGAGCCCAGCGCAGAAGTTGATGTAAGCTGCAACATATGCAAGGGCAAGGGTTGCAACATCTGCAAGGGTACCGGCTGGCTGGAGATTATGGGTTGCGGTATGGTCGATCCCAACGTTTTGGAGGCCAACGGCATCGACAGCAGGGAATATAGCGGTTTTGCCTTCGGAATGGGCGTAGAGCGCATAGCAATGCTCAAGTGGCAGGTCAAGGACCTTCGCGAATACTTCGAGAACGACGTCCGTTTCCTGAAAGAATTCGCCACCGTAGTGTAAAAAAATTTGCGGGGCTAATTTTTATTACTACATTTGCAGTCCCGTTTCGCGGAAATAGCTCAGTTGGTAGAGCACGACCTTGCCAAGGTCGGGGTCGCGAGTTCGAGTCTCGTTTTCCGCTCAAAGAGAGGTGATCAGCAATGGTCACCTCTTTTGTTTTTGCACGTGGTGAATAATTGTTTTCCGCTTCATCATAATATATAGCAAACTATATTTTAATAGTATATTTCACAATTAAATTAAACTTTGCTATATTTGCAGCGGTAAAGATAATGACCCATGATTAAGAGATTCTCAGATGCGGAAATCCTCCAGATGCTTGGGCTGCGGTTCAAACAGTACCGCGTAGCGCTTGGACTGACGCAGGCCGAGCTGTCTGCCAAGG
The DNA here is from genome assembly GCA_017561665.1 of Bacteroidales bacterium. Classification (GTDB taxonomy): domain Bacteria; phylum Bacteroidota; class Bacteroidia; order Bacteroidales; family UBA932; genus Equibacterium. The sequence continues at coordinate 669 of JAFZBQ010000117.1, forward strand.
CTGGCGTCTCGGTGATGACTATCCACAAGTTTGAGACCGGAACAGCCCGCAACGTTACGGCCGCAACACTCATTTCCCTGATGCGTTACACCGGCCTCATTGAGAATCTGGACGCCCTCATTCCTGAAGTTCCGGAGTCCCCGTATTCCAACCTGACCAGCAAGCAGAGAGTAAGACACAATGGCAACAAGAAAAAGTAATGATATCCAGACTCTGACAGTCTCCTTATGGGGCGTGACCATTGGTACGCTCCAGTGGAATCCGCGCACCCAGTCCAGCCTGTTCTGGTTCTCCCCGGATTACTTTGAGTCCGGCTACGACATTGCGCCCATAACGCACCCCAAAGGTCAGCAGAGTTCGGCAATTGCCATACCGGGTATCAAGGATCCAAAGTTATATCAGGGCCTTCCGCCGTTCCTGGCCGATTCCCTGCCGGACCGTTGGGGGAATGCCGTGTTCGATGCCTGGTTCAAGGAAGAGGGTTTGCACGAGAAGGACAAGACGCCCTTGACCAAGTTATCTTTTATTGGAAGGCGTGCCATGGGCGCCCTGGAGTTCTACCCCGTGCTGGACAGCGGTTTCTACGACAATGAAATAGTACATATTGACCGCCTGTATGAGCAGGCTAAACGCATTGAACAAGAACTGGCTGGTAAGAGCATTCCGGCCGGAGAACCTCTCACGCGCCGGGCACTCACGGCTATAGGCACTTCTGCCGGCGGCCGCCAGATGAAAGCCATCATTGCCATTGCTCCGGACGGAACAATCTATTCAGGCCAGACCGGAGCAAGTGAAAAGCTCGAACATTGTATTATCAAGTTCAACACCCCGGAACACGCCCTGTCCGAGACAGAAATGACATACTTCCAGATGGCCCGCCAGTGCGGCATCACCATGATGGACAGCCGACTGATTGAGGTGGAAGGCACCAGACACTTCCTTACTCGTCGCTTTGACCGCAAGGATGGAGAGAAACGCTTCGTGCAAACTTTGGCCGCCTTGGATCCGGATGCCCACAGCTACGAAGACCTGTTCCGCACCTGCCGGGAACTGGAAATTTCCAAGCCGGAAATCGACGAACTGTTCAAAAGAGCCGTGTTCAACGTGCTTACCAACAACACTGACGACCACGAGAAGAACTTCTCCTTCCTGATGTCACCTGAGGGCCAGTGGCACTTGTCCCCAGCTTATGACCTGACATTCATCATTGCTACAAGTGGCATTGAGCCAGAAAAGGCGCACTGCATGTCCCTTGGCGGCAAGTTTGTTGACATAACTCTCGAAGACTTGATCCGTCTGGGCAGGGACAACTCCGTGAAGAATCCGGAAGACGTAATTGACCGGGTGCTCAAGGGAACGGAGAACTTTGAAGAACTTGCCGCCAAGAACGGAGTGGACAGCTTCCACATTGATCTCATCTCCAAACGCCTGCAGGAACTGCGGCCGGAAGGAAAGAAGATAATCCAAGCTATACCTGAAGCCTTCTCTTTTACTACTGAAGACGGTCATATCGTGTCCGACATCCGCTTTGAGCGTACGGAAAAAGGCAATATCCATTTGTTGGCCACCATTGACGGCCGGATGGAGAAACACATCTTCACGCCAAAGAAAAAGGAATGGCAGGCGATTATGGATGCCGGTTTCAACCGTATGAGCGACCAGCAGAAAAAGGAGTTTGCCGAAGAGTTTCTTCTGGGGAAGGAAGGATAGTTGCAATCACATTGTCAAAGACTGATACTGAGTGGTGTTACTGCCACGGAGTCTCTGTAAAGACTTTTTGTTGTACTTGTTGAAGAAATGAAAAGAGGATGACATTATTTGATGTCACCCTCCTTGATAATAATCCTACAGTAAGTTCATCAGTATGCTTGAATTCTACTTGAATAGTCCGACCATCCCGTGGCTTGGGTATAATAGGATGGATACTTAACTAATATTACTGCACTGTTACTACCCATTAAGATACTAGTCCCGATTGTGGGGGGTGTATATACAGGTTGAACATATAAATATTTTAGGTTAGTACAATTGCCGAACGCCAAATCACCTATGCTTGTAACATTACTTGGGACAGTTAGTTTGGCGCAGCCGCATCCATAGAAAGCCTGAGCGCCGATAGACTGCAAATTATCAGGCAAACTGACATATTCAAGAGTTGTACAGCCTTCAAACGCCGATGCCGGAATAGTTGTTATGGAACCTCGAATATAAACAGATCCTAATGATGTACATGCTGCAAAAGCAAGACTTCCAAGAGAAGATAGTTGCCGCAGCGTAATACCAGTCAATTTACTACAACCGAAGAATGCCGAACTCCCAATTATGGATAACGCATCAGGGAACGAGATGGAGGATAGCGCTGTACACATCTCGAATGCTGAATTACCAATGGAAGTAATCGACGATGGTAAAATGACAGACTGCAACGCTGTGCAGCCATTGAAAGCAGATGTGTAAATACTCGTCAATCCAGTGAAGTACTGCAATTCAGAAAATTCCTCAATTTGAGTATTGTTTTTGAAAGCCGTTCCCAAAGACGTTACGGCCGCTGCCTCATCAAAAGACAACTCTCCATCACTGTTTGAATCCCATCGCGAAACGCATACTGATTTCACGTTTGCATCGATGAATACAATATTAGTACTGCCGACCATACGTGATCTATATTTGCGCCAATCAGGATTAGACTGATATGTTGACAGACTTGCTGCTGGAACATAGACAGGGCATGTTACACCGTACAAAGGCTCACACGATTCACCAGAACAACCAGGAGGTGTAGATGAAAGAAATGTAATTGATTGAAGGCTATTGCAGTCGTTGAATACCTCATCACCGATGGATGTCAATGACGATGGAAGTACAACAGTAATTAACCCAGAACAACCCATGAAAGCATGATCTCCAATATACTTAACTGTATTAGGTAGATTAAGAGAAATCAGTTGTTTACAACCAGAAAAAGCGCTGGTATTAATATATTTTAGTCCAGAACTGAAGTAAATGGTTTCAATCGCCGTTGCTCGAAAGGCACCTTCGCCTATCGTTTCTATATATGACGGGATAGTAAAGGAAGAAGAATTCCCCGCTACAGCTATCAGAGAAGTGCCGCTGTATAGGAACTGGCCATCCGAAGAAGCAAACTTGCCGTTGAATCTTTGTAATGAAGTGCAACCGCTGAAGGCGCCCTCTCCAATGCTTGTAACGTTCTCGGGAATCTCAATGGCGGATAGACTAGTACATCCAGAGAAAACATCTGGTCCTATCTTTGTTAGGGTACTAGGCAAAACGACAGATTCTAGGTTCTTACAGTTAGTTATTGATCCGCCCTGTAGTTCCAGCGTGCCTTCAGGGAAAGAAATGTTCTTAAAGCGCCAGTCGGCAAAAGACCGGAAGCCAATATATTTGATGTCTTTATCAAATACCATTTTGCCTTTTCCGTTATAGTAAGTGTTGGATACTAATTCACATTCTATATAATCCAAGTCATCATTCGCCGAATAATAATTGTATATCTGGTCGTAGAGAAGAGGTACCACATCGCTGTCTGTTGATGTATACCATATTTCGTTTGCCGGTTGATAGCCAAACGAGAGGTCTTTGTCAGCATTTGTTAATTTCCCGAATGTGTTCCTCCTGAAATTTACGCTTTGGGTGTAATTTAGCGTGGCCTCTGTATTGGAAGTATTGAATGTCATGGAAAAACCATCGCTGAATTCCGCTGGCACGAACAATATATAATAGTATTCTCCAACTACAAAGCTTTCTCCCAGAGGGGTTAGGGTTATTGTTTTCGATCCGTTTGATACTTGTTGTACAATCGGCCGCTCATTTGAATCAAAACACAATGCCAAATCACCCGTTAATATTTCGTTATTATTACCGGAGAAGTTTATTGAAGTTATGCCCTCGTGTTCTACCGTAAAACGGATTCCTGCCAATACATTATAAAAGGACAAAGCAAAACTATTATTCTTTGCCAAAGTAATGTATAAATCATCTGCGAAAGATCCGGCTACGCCAATCTGATGATTTGATAGCGTAGTGTGTACATATGCTCCATCAAATGTGGCATTCTCATCATATGGATAAAGGCCCCACAAGCATGTGGAGTCATCTTCACCTTCATTTAGACCTACTATGCCGGAAATTGTAATTGCACCGACAAAACTGGCTTTTGCCGCATCCTCAGTATTGGTTGATGTAAACGTACCTTGATCGTTACCAAAAAAAACATTAATCTGGTCCCGTGGGTTCCAATAGATTTTTCCATCAGCCTTTCTGGCCGTTTTTGTAGTATTGCTATTATCCGCAAGAGTTGCTTCTATTGTTATTTCTTGCTTATCATCGGTAATTGCACTTACCGTATCCTGCACTGGAGCATCAATAGAACATGCAACCATAGCATACGTCATTGCCGCTATGACAACAAAGTGATTAACTTTCATTTTTATACTTTTTAATAATTATAGATCAAAATCTTCAGGTTCCTCATTACCACCACTATTATCAGAGGTCTGTTGTAATAACACTTTTTCAAAAACAACAATAATGGATTCGGATTCCGGGGAAACGTATTCTTCCTTTTCGAACATCAGTGTATAGTTCTTTGCCAACCATCTCCCAAAGAATCGGCGGGTAAATGAAAAAGGCGAGGAGATTCAGTAGTCCCTGGGTACCAACCTAAGCCCCCGCCAAGAGGCCCATCAAGAGTACCTGAAGAAACATCATCTCTTCGCCCGATTGTTATGGGGATACTGCAAGAAGTGCAGTCCGGCATAGACAATGGAAAAAAGAGAGCATCTCACTTCTCGGCCTCTTGATTTAATACTGGCGGGTATTTATGGTTGGGCCAAAAGCGCTAATGCACCTTTATCAGAGGATTTCTCCCTCTGACAGTCACAAATATAAGAAGAATCAGCGAAATGCTCTCAAACAGAGAGAATGTTTCTCTATTGACAAAAAAAAGGATAGTCGCTCACAAGGCGGCTATTATTTGTTATTCGACATCGCGACCTTCAGGCAGTCTCTTATTTCTTCGGGGGAAACGTCATATTTGGGAGACATACTTTGGAAACCCTCATCCTTGTGGAATAGTTGTGGGGAGAGAAGCCTTGTGTACATCGTTTTTGATCGGATTGTGTGTCGGGAAAGGTAACTCGCATAACTCACGGCATCGTCCAAATTGCAACCGTCTTTAAGAAGACAATAAATGTCATAATAATCATAATCCCGGAAGTTATGTTTATCTTTTTTCATCAGAGACAAAAAATCAAATCAGATATAACAAACAAATTTGTTGATTATTTCTGATTTTCAAACTTGAGCTAATCCCTGTATTAGCAGCTAGATCGAATCTTTTGTTTTTGCAAAAAGTTTCCTAACTTTGATATGAACAAAAACTAATTTAACATGAATATCATTCTTACACTGCTCTTCGGAGCAATCGCAGGCTGGCTGGCAGGTTTCTTTGTAGTAAAGGACAAAGGCGGCCTCATCTGGAACATCATCATCGGTCTCCTCGGAGGTCTTCTCGGAGGCTGGCTGCTGGGCAAACTCGGTGCCGACGGCGCCTTCTGGTCACAGTGGTACGGTCAGATCGTATGCGCACTCATCGGTGCAGTAATCCTTCTGCTCATCTGGAACTGGCTCAAGAAACTGTTCAAATAGAACTGCCTGTTCTGCGAGTAAAGAGGTGATCCCCCCACGGGGTCACCTTTTTCATTATGCCGGAGATGGCTCTCTCACTTATCACAGAATGAATATATCGGTATCTTTTTCGTCCTACGTCGCTTTTTTTCAGGAGAAGGCAGTTTTTACCTCCACAGCAGGGAAAAACGACGGCAATTTTTCATTCTGCGGCAGGCACAGGCAGCGTCGAAGTTGAGTTTCGGTGACGTTCTTTCCCTTCAAAAACGGTCCCGGCGTTTTGGTCCACCGGGCTTGCTGACTCTCACGTAACAATACTTCACAGATGTTTGCCCTCTTTGACTCCGAAAGAAGATAGATTGAGATGTACTGGCTGTCCTTGAAGTATCTAGGCAAAATGGTCCCGTCGATAATGTTACACAACTCCAGATCTGTCATACGGTTATGGTCAACACGTCCCTGTTCCATAATTCTGGCAACCTTTCCGACATAATCTGGGACTCCTTGCTCAATAACGTCCATCGTAACTATAGGCAGGTCGTTTTCTTGCTCCTGCTTGAGTTCATCTTTTTCGTCGGCTATCCGGTTCATCTGATAGAGGAAGTTGCGAGGAGTGATATAAAGTTCCTCGACGTATGCAGTATCCAAGATATCTTCTCGCAGCAGCAGACCGCCGTTGGTCATTCTGTATTCGATCGGGAGGTGTGTATTGGAGGGCAGATACAGATATCGACTTTTTGTTGGCAAAAGAGCCACTGATTCACTCCGTCCCAAGTCTTTTTTGAAAAAACAACACGCAGAACAATGCGGGTAGCCGAACGGGGTGGCCGACAGGCCGTGATGGAGCCCTTGTCGCAATACATAGTTCAACGCAGCCATTGTATGGTGTATCCCGGAGATCTCAATGCAGAAAGCAGTCCTTTCTCCAAGACGTCCTTGGCGATGGTATTTAGCATTGAAGTATCGCGTGTATGCATTTCTGCTGCGCCGTGTCAGGTCAACGGGACTGTCTGTCTGGGCAAGGATATGATGATGAGTCGTCATAAAACCCTCGCCCAGAAGGCGGGATTCCGTATGCAACACACTAAGAGCAAGGCAATTAAACCCCATGTTGAGATCTGCCTCGCTTCTGAACATTACTTCTTCGTGGGAAGAAAGACATAGATGTACGGTCTTTCTCATAGTAGCATTTCAACCTCCTTTTCTAACGCACCTGCCTCTTTCCGCTCCGCGAACCATTCGCCTCGTCAGAAATGCCGTGACTCAACAAAGGTAGCAAATACTTGCATCGTTATCTTCGTGATGTCACAGAATGTAGGAACTTGCCTGTTTTTTCATCCTACGTCACAATATCCCACCTTTCTCTGGGATTCTTTGTCGCAGAAGGGAAGAACGGAAGCATTTTTTCATTCTGCGGCAGCAGCGAAAAGGCAGGCACCGCAATTTTTTGAAAAAATCTGTAGTTTTACGAAAGTTTCTGCGTCTAATGGGCAAAACAACAAGACGAAAATGACAGAGAACGAATTTGAGAAGATGGTACGGGAGCACAAGGGCACCATATATACCGTGTGCTATATGTTCTCTACCGACAAAGACGAAGTGGCCGACCTGTTTCAGGAGACCCTCATCAACCTTTGGAAGGGAGCCGGCTCCTTCCGGGGCGATGCCGATATCAACACCTGGATATGGAAAGTAAGCCTCAACACATGCATTTCCCACGACAGAAAGCAAAGGCGGAGAATCCGCACCGAGCCCCTGTCTTTGAATATCAATCTGTTCGAAGACACGGACGAAGGGTCGCGGCAGGCGGGCCTCCTCCGCGAACGTATTTCCAAGCTGGGCCCCTTTGACAGGGCAATCGTCCTGCTCTGGCTGGAGAACCTCAGCTACGAAGAAATCGGCCAGATTGTGGGCATCACTCCCAAAAATGTCTCTGTCCGTCTGTTCAGAATCAAGGAACAACTTAAAAAGATGCAGTAAAATGGAAAAAACAGATACCACCATCCTCGAAATGCAGCAGCAACTCCAGCAGCTGCGCGACAAACTCCAAGACCAGAAAATTGTGAACGACCGTATGTTCCGCAATGTGTACCGCCAGGGCCTCGACAAGCTCCGTCTCAAGAGCCGTCTGATAATCATTGTCGGCCTCTGCACAATGTTTGGCCTGCCTGCCACTCACTCATTCGGCGTCTCCTTCCCGGTGATTGCGGCCTTTGAACTGCTGATGTTGATTTGCATCGTCGCCGAGATACTCACTATGCGTCACATCCCCGACCCCGGCAAGGACCTTGTGACCGCTGCCAACGAATTGACCAAGTACCGCAAGATTTATGTGGACTGGATCAAATTCAGCCTGCCGGTGCTTGCCGCCCTGCTGATATGGCTTTGTGTGGATGTGTACAATAACCCCGCCGTCGAAGAGGTGGCAAAGTACGGTTTTATTGGAGGCGTAATAAGCGGTACCGTCCTTGGTCTGTCCATTGGCCTTACCGTCCGCCGCAGGCGCATCAGAGAGGCCGAAGATCTCCTGGACCAGATTGAACAGCTCAAGGAGGAGTAGCACACGCCAAGATTATTCGCCGGTAAAAGCTCCCTCGAAGAGGATAGTTCCGGAAGTAGATTCGCCTATGAGGAAGACAAACGGGTGGTCGGCGTAGAAATATACCCGTTTGGGTTCCGGCCTGGGTTCTGCAGCTGTCTCCCCGTACATCTGTACAACTGTCACGGCAGCGGCTTCCGTTCCCCATTCGGCCACAGAAATCCTGGCTTTCTGGATTACCTTGCCAATCCAATAGTAGTAGTCTTCTGCCTTTGGTTCAAACATCTTGTCAAACTGAGCCTGACCACCCAAGAATGCTCTCTTGACGCCCAGGGATTGGAGTGTTTCGTTCAGGTTGTATTTGTCTTCTATGTCGAATTTCGGAAGCTTTACATAAACCTCTGCATCGCGGACAAAACTATCGGTGATATCACTCCAGGCAATGCCCTGCAATTTGTCAATCATGCCGTCGATGTCATTGCCGTCGGGAAGCAGGATATACATGAAGAACTTATAGTCGGCATACGGGAGCGCCAAAACTTTGAAGCCATCCATTATCGCATATTGGAAATAAGATTTGGTGTTCATCATCTGAACTTTTGTTTTGGCGCCACCGGTACGTGTAAAGGCTTCACTGCCTGTAGAACTCTCTTCAAACATAGGTGCGTAGTCGGTTCCAGCCCACTTGGCTTTGAAGTAGAGCGCGTTCATCAACAATGCTACGGCATCCCGATCGATATCATTACTTTCGAGTACTTTGTCGATGAAGCCATTGGTGTTACGGCTTGCCCACTCGTTGACTCTGGCGGCTATCTGTCCGGGGTCAGTAAAGGGCATATTATCTACGGCGGCATAATAATTATCTTCTACCGTGCTCTTAAAAGAGGGCAGCAGAGGAAACAGATCATTGACTATCAGGGCATCGGTTACTTTAAGATTGACATTGAGGTCGACAGCCGGCAACTGTTCCATCAATGTTTTGCTGTAGGCATTCAGCGCTTCGATACCGTCGGCGCCATATCCCAAAAAGTCGATTATTTCCTGAAGTGTCTCGCCGCTTGCACCGTTGGCCGTCATAGCCAGCGCATATTGGAGGCTCAGTGGTGAACAAATCAGGTTGTCACCGGTGTACATTTGTTGCAAGAGCCTGAATGCCATCTTATTGCCAGCATTGACATAGCCTTTCTGAGTGTCGGTGAGCGAGACTTTGGTAATTGGTGTCGTTGGTTCTGGCGAAGATATGGTGAAGGGGTCGTTGACCGGAATGATTTTGCTGCAGGCGGCAGCGGCAATAACCACCGTGGCCATACAAATTATGCGGAGTGTTTTCATATCAGCAAAGATAAAAGGGTTTATCGCGGTTCGTAGACTTTGATCCAGTCGATGCGGAGTTCGGAGGGGAGGTCGGCGGGGTCCTCGACCTTGCCGACCCACTGGCCTTCAAGCTGGTTGGATAGAATCATATAGAAGGGGCAGTCGGCCCAGGGGAATTGGTGCTCGGCGCCTTCTACGCGGGGGTAAGTGAGTGATTTGACGCCGTTGGTAAAGAGACAGATGCTGTCGCGGTGTATCTCGCAGGCATAAATGTTCCAGCCGTCGCGGTCAATCTCGGCCGTCTTCGATTGCACCGGTCCTTCGTTCCGGTCCAGAGTGAAGCGGGAATGTACCGTCTGGTATACGTAAGGATCCAGATTGGTGTGCTCCATTATGTCGATCTCGGCATACTCCGGCTCAGGGAGCGGGGCGTCCGGCATCAGCCACAGAGCGGGCCAGAAGCCGCGGACGCTGTTGAACTTGGCGCGGATTTCTACCTTGACCATAGAGAACGACTTCTTGCCCTGGCTCCAGATGCCGCCCGAAACCAGCGGAGTGGCATCGTTCTCGCCGCCGACCTTGCCCAGCAGCACAAGTTCTCCGTTTTCGATAAATGCCAGGTCTTCGCGAAGCGACATCATATCACTCCAGTCGCTAGGCTGCTGCCAGATACGGGTCCATACGGTGGTGTCTATCTGCGGACCGTCAAAATTCTCGGTCCAGACAAGTTTCCAGCCTTCCTTAGGGCCGCAGGAGACCAGTGCCAGCAGCGTACAAATGCAGATGATGAGTTTTTTCATAGTGATGTCAGATTATTCCAGGGAGACTATTTTCCAATCGCCGTCGATACGGCTAAGGCGCATTGTGCGGGGAATGGAACCGTCGCCGACAGCGCCGTAGGGGCGGATTTCGTAATTGATGACTACGTCGCCGGTCTCTTCGTCGACCGTAGAGGAGGTTATCTTGAAAGTGGTCTTCTTGGAGGCCTCGATAACCCTTGCGCGGATTTCTTCGCTGGGATAGGCGTCGGCGGCGATGGTGTCTCGCAGCGATTCGGCAATCTCATCGCTGCAATAAGCGGCGGCGCCGGCATAGTCCATTTTGAAGAATTCGGTAAGGAAGTCGTTTGCCACTGCGGCGGCCTTGTCGGCCTTGGGGGCGCAGCTGCAAACGGCCAGGATGGCGCCCAGCGCCACTATCATAATTCGTTTCATATGGCAAAGTTAGTATTATAACTCGATGAATACACCTTGATTTGATACGACGGGAATCTCATATAAGCTTCTGCCGCTGCGGACGACCTCTATCGGTCCGTCACCGCCCCAAGCTTTGACTTTGCGTCCTTTTGCTGTGAAGCGGATGGTGTGTTCCTGCGGATTCTCGTTGTAGGGATCGTCGGCCACACAGATAAACAGAGCCTTGCCGCGGCCACCGTTTCTCTCCGTCATTTTACCCACCAACAGCGGGCAGCCGGCCGACAGGCCGCTCAGGCGGCCGAATTCAAGCTCGGGCTGGCTCTCCAACTGGCTGTCTTCCAGCATGTCGGTATCTTCGAATCCGACACACACCGTTTCTATGTTGCGGTACTTCATATATCGGTCAGCCAGAGTATGTATCTCGGCATTGACCTTTTTAAGCTTGTCATACTGCTCCGTCTTGTAGCCATCGCCGTCCACGACCTGATTGTTCCACCAGCCGGCAGTGTAGCAGGCCCAGGACAGATTGGAGGCACCGAATGCCAGCGCGGAGAAGGCTTGGAACCGGAGCTCGTTCTCGCTGATCCAGACTTCGGGATCGAGACTGTTGACCTGAACGGTCACCCACATATCGAGGCCGTTTTTACGGCACGCATCGGAAACTACCCTGAGATTGGCATAGTCCTTCTGCACGCCTGCCACCTTGTAGTAGAAATCGTATGAAAGATAGTCGGCAGGTATATAACGGCAATATTGTTCTATATGTTCTTCATACGTTGCCGTGCCCAACTGGCTGAGAGCCTGATCTTCTGTATTCTGCGCTACAGAAGCGTAGTTTGGATAGAGATTAAGAAAAGCGAACTGATCTGGGAAAAGTTCCTCCACTTTCTCCATAACCTTGCCGTAATAAGGGAAATCAAGTGCCGACGGCTCGTCACCTATGTCAATGCCCCATATAGCGGGATGGTCTTCAAATGAGGCCGCTGCCGTTTCGTATTTCTGAATAGGGTTGACTTTTTCAAGGGTGCCTGCGTTTTCTCCGTTACCTCCCCACCAGCCCGGTACGACCCCGGTGACTATCGCCCCCACGCCGTACTTGTCCAGAAGGTCCAGCGCATTGCGGTCGTTGTCTATGCAGATGACGAAATCGATGCCACAGTCCGCAAGGTCCTTTATATGCGCCTCGCTTCTGGCGTAAGGCTGGAGAATGTATGCGCCAATATTCAGGCGGGTGCGGTCCATACGGGATTCACGCCCATCAGGTGCGGCCTGGCATGACGCCATCGCCAGGCTCAGAATAATAAACAGTTGGAGGTATCTTTTCATATCACAAAGTTACTTATTATTCCACAAAACCAATGGTGGCGCTGGGTCACCTTTTTTCTTGCATTTACGTGCAGAATCACTACTTTTGTGTACTTACCCAAAATCTACGACTATGTTCAAGAAAATTCTCTCCATAGCGCTGTTGCTCCTTGCGTTGTACGCCTGCAAAAAAACACCTATAGACAACACTGTTCCGGTAGCGTCGGTTTCGCTCAATCAGACCGAGGCGGAGATGCTGGTGGGAGAGACTCTGCAACTCCAGGCACAGATATCGCCCTCGAACGCCACGGACAAGACCCTTATGTGGGGTTCGTCAAAGCAATCAGTGGCAACGGTATCCGATGCTGGCCTGGTGACTGCCGTAGCCGAAGGTTCCTCCAAGATTACGGTGACGGCGAGCGGCAAGACCGCCACCTGCGTCGTTACGGTAACCAAGCCCGACGGGCCTGTGGATCCGGAGAATCCTGTGCACGTAGAGAGTGTCAGCCTGGATAAGGAGGATGCTCAGCTGGAAGTTGGCGGCACGCTGACTCTTGTTGCCACCGTGCTGCCCGAAGATGCCGACGACAAGTCGGTAACCTGGAGATCCACCAACCCTGAAATTGCCGAAGTTGACCAGGATGGCAATGTGACGGCCATAAGTAGCGGCACTGTGACCATTTCCGCAACCACCGTTGACGGGGCAAAAGTCGCCGCCTGCGAAATCACCGTCTCCGTCGCCTATATCCCCGTACAATCTGTGGAGTTTGAAGTTGATGGAATAAGTGTTCAAATGGGAGAAACCAGGTCGCTGAGTGTAACGGTTCTTCCGGAAAATGCCACTAACAAGAACATCACCTGGTCTTCTACCGACCCGGACGTGGCGGTGGTAGATGAAAATGGAAATATGACCGCAGTTGGATTGGGATACACATTTATAGAGGCCACGGCAGACGGAAAGACGGGTTACCTTTATGTAAGTGTGATGCCTCGTTTGGAAAGCCTCTCCATAGAGCCGGAAAACCTGACATTGGAGATAGGCCAAACCGCATCGGTCACCGTCAATGTCACGCCTGAGAGTGTTCTTGACAGCTACCGCTGCGCATATCAGAACAACAACGAAGATATTATTGATGTTGAAGAGACATATGACGATCTCCGTTTCAATATTACAGCGAAAGCCGCCGGAGAGGCGACATTCGATTTCGGCGTCTATGTTTCCGGCGAGTGGATAATCGCTACCTGCCACGTAACCGTCCTTTTTATCGAGGACGAATACGACGGTGAGACCGACGGCCATAAATGGGTGGATCTGGGTCTGCCAAGCGGCATCAAATGGGCCACATCCGATGTGGGTGCTGACAATTCAGCCCAAGCTGGCTCCCTGTTCGCCTGGGGAGAAATCATTCCGAAAGACGACGATTCCGCTCCATACAAATGGTTTGATTCCGCAACCGGAAAATATCTCAAATATGTGCTCAAGCCGGAATTTGGCGAAGTTGACAATCTGACCACTCTTGAGGCCGAAGACGATGCTGCACGTATGAATTGGGGTGGAGAGTGGCGTATGCCCACCCTTGCGGACATTGAGGAATTGTGGGAGAACACTACTTACGAGTTTGTTACGCAAAACGGAGTGCCGGGCGGGAAGATTACCAGCAAGATTAATTCTCACAGCATCTTCTTGCCGGCTTTATTCGATACTGGTAGTGGTAATTATCTTTCATCAACCCTTTATGATTTTGAGTCAAATTCTGCGAAGGGTCTTTGCTTTCACATGGATGGGTTCGGTCAAACGTTGCTCAGTCGCAATAAAAGGTTCCCTGTTCGCCCCGTCCTTGGCAACCCTCCGTATGTTCCCGTGGAATCTGTAGAGTTCTGGTTTACTCACTATTTTCTGGACGTGGGACAAATCGATTATTTATCTGTGGATATAATCCCCGCCAACGCCACCAACAAGACAGTTACCTGGTCTTCTTCCAACGAAAGTGTGGCCATAGTCGATCAAAACGGGAAATTGACGGCTCGGAGCGTCGGCGGTACCTATATAACCGCCGAGGTTGAAGGCAAGCGGGATGAGTTCTATCTGAGAGTCAGCCCGGTTGTCCACGCTACTTTTGAACCCGCTTCCATGAGCCTGAAAGTCGGCGAGAGCGCTGAGGTCACCGTCATATTGGATCCGCCGGGAGATCTATCCACTTCCGGACTGGGCCAAAGCACCCCTTGGATTATCGATGTGCAATACATAAGTTCCAATCCCATCAAATTCCGCGTGACAGGCCTTTCGGAAGGCACCGGTAAATTTACTTTTTCTGCCAACAACAGTAGTTATGACTATTACGTAACCGTAACCAAAGACTAAATACTATGATAAAAAAGTTCTTCTCCATAGCGCTGCTTGTGTTTGCGCTGTGTGCTTGCAAAGAAACACCCGAAGACAACATTATCCCCGTAGCCTCCGTGTCGCTCAACCAGACCGAAGCGGAAATGCTTGTGGGAGA
>JAFZBQ010000118.1 GCA_017561665.1 Bacteroidales bacterium
CTCTCATTGAGGTTCACGGCGTATTTTTCCAATTCCTGATTATTATTGTTCATTGTAATTTTCTCCTTTGCCTCTATCTTAATCAACTTGTTTGCCAGCGCCCTTTTTCTGCCAATTTGTCATAAAAATGATATATTTGTGATTCAAATAGAAGATATGAAAAGAGCCCTCTACATTGCCTTGATGCTGATAATCCTTGGACTGAGCGCCACCGGCGCCTGGTGCCAGGATCAATCCAAGTTTGTCACCAAGCACGGCCGGATGGACCGCAGCCGCCTGAATATCGGTGCCTACATACTGCAGGGAAATGCCCGCACCGAGGCCCATATAAAGGATGTGGCCGACTGCGGCATCGACTTCATGATGTATATGAACAACGACACCGCCGCGCTGAATCTGTTCTCCAAATACAACATCGGGGCGATTCTGGTGGGCACCGTGCCGCTCTGGTGGGGCGGTTTCGGCGACAATGCCGGCACTATGGAGGCGCAACATCCGCTCTCCGAATACGAAGAGGGCGCGGCCCGCTTCACAGACCATCCCGCAATCTGGGGAATCTGCATAGTGGACGAGCCATCGTGTCTGGATTTCCCTTATATGGGGCGCCTGACCGCCCGTATGGAGGAACTCTTCCCCAATCAGTTCACCCACATTAACCTGCATCCCATATACGCGCCCGGGCCGCGGACCGGCAACGACCCGACCAAGGGGGCGCTGGGCACCGATTCCTATCAGGATTATATCGACCGGTACTGCAAAGAAGTCCCGACCGATTTCATTTCATACGACTTCTATTATCAGAGAGAGGGCGTCCAGAAGGACTACGCCAATATGCGCATCGTTTCCGAGGCCTGCCGCCGCACCGGCCGCAGTATGTGGGTAACGGTGCAGGTCAACAGTGCCATACTGGAGCAATGGATTTCTGAAAACCAGCTCCGCTTCCAGGCCTTTTCCGCAATGGCATACGGCGCCGAGAACATCACCTGGGCCTGCTACTGCTTCGGTTGGTGGTACAACCAGGTACTTTATGGCAACGGCGACAAGACGCAGCAGTACGACAAGCTCAAGAAAGTCAACGCAGAGATTCACACCATAGGCGAGCGCTATATGAAATACCGCACCGACTCCACCTACTGCATAGGCTTTACCGGCCTGGCCGACACCATGATAGAGGGTAGCGGTATGGTGAACAGCGAAAGCTACGACGACGGTGTCTTTTCCGACATCGATGCCGGCATGTGCCCGCTGCTGGTTGGCCGTATGAGCGCCCGCGATGGCGGCCACAAACGGGCCATCTTCATTTGCCCGGCCGGCGACCCCTATGACATCGCCGACTTGACGTTCACCCTGCGTTTCAAATCGCGCCGGAGAGTCCGTATAACCGGCGGCAACGGTCCAATAGACGTCAAGCGCCGGTGCGGCGGCCGCTATGAATTCGAAATCAAGCCCAACCAGGGTATCCTGATAGAGACCCAGTAATTATTTCAGAATAAACACTTTTGTGGTTTCGTAGTCGTTCCAGTTGCGCAGGGACAGCGTGATTGCGTACTGGTCATAGACGTTGCTGTACTGGGTATCCGCTACTGTACCGTTCTCCCATACCAGGTCTTTCCAATGAACCAATGCCAGGCATTCCTGAGCCTGTTCAAGCGTCAGGGTTCCATTGTGCGCTGCCAGATAGGCACCGGTGGTCTCGTAGCGCCACCAGCTCTTGCTGTGGGGATTGTCCACAGCCGGATTGGGTTCGGAAGTATAATACTTTTCGCTGAGCAGGTGGTTGGTCACAAGCATCGACTTTTCTCCTTCGCCCTTGCGGACAATCATAGTTTTCCAACCGTCCTCCTTGTCAAATTCAACCACGGCGCAGTCGCCAAATGCATCGGCCACCATATAATGATAGCCGCTGCCGACAGCCGTGTCGTGGCATACATCCAAAGTAGAAAGCAAATCCAACGCCTCCTGCACGGTGGCGCAACGGTCAAGCCAGATGCGCATTATCACTGACGTGCCGACCTTGTGATTGCCTAAATCCTGCTGCGCAGCCTGCTTTGGAAGCGCCATTATCGAGGTGCAGAGGCCCTTTTCGTTGATGCCGTCCACCGGAGCGTAGATGGCTGCAAGGCAGTTCACTTTGGCGGCAAACTTGTCGGGAAGCTTGTCAAGCGAATAGCCGAAGTGCGACATATCGCTCACAGCGATGGAGGCATAACCCTTCTTCGGGTGGGAAACGGTCACCATCGTAGGATTCTTGAAATAGTCGTAGATACGACCGTACCAGAAGCCTTCGCCATAGGCCTTTGCCGCTTGGAAGCTGGTGCAGTTGAAGGTCGCCATCTCGCCGTCTTCGTCGGCCACCTGAGCGCTCTTGATCTTGAAGGGAATGCCCTTGCCAATGCGTCCGATTACAGATTCGAGCAGTTTGGCGTTAGAATCTATATCCTTGGAAATCAGATCATCCAGATTGTAGGATGCCTTAAAATCCATCTAATAGAGGTATTCGTTGCCGTCTACCGGCTTCACGGTGCAAAGGGTTGCAATTTCCCTGCTCCAGATAATTGCCACGGCAATACAGAGCACAGCCAGAAGGCCGATTATCCACAGAAGTATTGTCTTTAGAGTCTTCATAATAAGATTTTTGTTGGATAAAGACACAAAAAAACCGCCGCTGAAATCAGCGACGGTTTTTAATATGGTTAGTGTCGGTATGCTAGTCGTCGACTACGCAGATAGCAACACGGTTCTTCTCTGCAGGGCTTGCGAACGGACGCTCACGACTACCCTTAAAGTCAGTGATAATGCGATCTGCAGCAATTCCTCTTGCAACAAGTTCTTTCTTAACCTGGCTTGCACGTCTCTCAGAAAGTTTCCAGTTGTGAGCATCACTTCCTGTTTCAGCATCGCAATAACCGGTAACTGTAATCTTGGTGCCAGGATTGTCGTTCATAACCTTGGCGATGTTGTCTATCTTGTATGCCTCGCTCTCACGGATGTCATACTTGTCAAGGTTGAACCAGATGTTCTCTTTAAACGCCTCGAATTCGGGTGCAGGAGCAGGAATCACCTCCGGTGCGGGTTCAACCACAGGCGCGGGTTCAACTACGGGTTCAGGCTCTACGACAGGCTCGGGTTCAACTACAGGTGCAGGCTCTACGACAGGTGCAGGCTCTACGACAGGTGCCGGTACCTGCTCAACCACAGGTTCGGGTTCTGGTTCATATACCGGAACAGGAGTCTTGCCAAGGCGAACCTTGACACCAAGGAAGGCTTGATACTGCCAGTCACAGACAGGAGTAAAATTAATTTTTTCTGTGTGGAATATTGTGGGGCTTGAGTTGAACTTGTCACTGATGCCGTTGCAAACAACTTCGAGTCCGATGGCAAAACGATCACCAAGCCGGATGTCTGCACCCAGACCGCCGCGACCTACAGCAGAAAGGAGACTGGGGTCCCACCGGTATGCAAGTTCACGGGGAAAGTCCACTGTCTCGGGGGCACCGTTGTTGAAAGAATAGTTAGCGCCACCGCCGATGAACAAATATGGATTGAAGACCCTGTTTGACTTGTAACCCATGATGTCGGCAAAATTGAACAGGAAGTCTAAACCACCCTGAGCATAATTCCAGTTCCACTTATAGGCATCAGGCTGAGTGGGAATACCACCCTTGCCTTCCCAACCATTGAAATTGATGCGCGCTCCAAAATAAGGAGAGAACCTCCAGCCGAGATTCAAAGCTGCCGCCGGAGAGATTTGATTCATGAACGAATTTTCGCCATAGGTATAAGCTGCGCCGCCTTGAAGCTGGAAATACCAGTAAGGATTGAACTTTTCCCTATTGTTTGCATTCATCGAAAAACAGATGAGCAGGAAAGCTACTATTGAAAATAATTTTTTCATATCGTAATATTATCGGTAGTATGCTGAGTAGCCCCTACAGGAATCGAACCTGTATTTAAGGTTTAGGAAACCTCCGTTCTATCCGTTGAACTAAGGGGCCTTATAATGAAAAAGGGGTTCGAAAAGACACCCCAAATTCATTTGGACATTATTGCCCAGTCAAAAGCAGATTAGGCCTTCTTGGCGATTATCTGACGTCCGCGATAGTAGCCGCATTCAGGGCAAACGTGGTGATACATTACAGTTGCACCGCAGTTGCTGCAAGTTGCCAGGGTCGGCATAGGTGCTACATCGTGAGTTCTTCTTTTGTCTCTACGAGCCTTTGAGACTTTTCGTTTAGGATGTGCCATTGTTAAATATTTTTATTCTTTATTATTTTTCTTACTGTCTATCAAATCTTTAAGACCACTGAAAGGGGTATTCACCGTCTCGGCGGCCATATCTTCCTCTTTGCTCAGGCGGGCGAGAGCGTCGGGATTGCACTCCCCCTCAGGGTGAACCTTGCACATCGGCAGCGATACACACACCAGGTCGTAGAGCGTCTGTCCCATATCCATCTCCGCGGTTCCTTCCCTGAGGGTGATGTCGTTGTCGTCTTCGCTGACGACCTCGTCGGGCTCCGCATCAAAACGGATGGTGAGTAGTTCGTTTACCTCAACCGGGAGGAAGAGATCTTCCAGACACCTGTCGCACTGCACTTTTGCATTGCCGGTAACCGAACACGATATCTCAATCCAACCGCCCTTGCTCACCGCTCTGAAGTGGGCTTTGCAGTCCAGACCTTCCAGAACATCGCGCCCGAAATCACTCAGGAAGTTATCATCCAGAGCAAAGTCGAACTCTTGTCCTTCGCGGGTAAGGCCGTGCAGAGGAATGATAATCTCGCTCATCGCTGTACCTAAAGCAAATTGGGGTGCAAATATAGCAATA
>JAFZBQ010000119.1 GCA_017561665.1 Bacteroidales bacterium
GGTGCGCAGCTTATGTGTGCCGGCAGCGAAGAGGGCGACACCCGCTGTATGGGCATCTTCTCCGCCGAGGTGCGTCGGTTTAGGGAGACGCCGGCCGAGAAGGTTCCGCATATGGGCTGGAACAGCCTCCGTAAGTTATCCTCGCCGCTGTTCAAAGGCCTCAAAGAGGGCGAATACGTCTACTTTGTGCACTCATATTACCCGGAGGTCTGCGAAAACACCATCGCCGTCAGCAATCACGGCATCGATTTCAGCGCCGCACTCTCCCGCGACAACTTCTTCGCCTGCCAGTTCCATCCGGAAAAGAGCGGCACCGCCGGCGAACAGATCCTCAAGAACTTTTTGGCATTATGATACAGATAATTCCCGCCATAGATATTATCGAGGGCCGCTGCGTGCGCCTTTCCGAGGGCGATTACGACCGCCGGAAAGTGTATGACGCCCAGCCGCTGGATATGGCCAAGGCCTACGAGGATGCCGGCGTGAGGCGTCTGCACCTGGTGGACCTGGACGGCGCCAAGGCGGCCGGTCCGCAGAACCTCGCCACCCTGGAGCAAATTGCCACCCGCACCAGCCTCGAGATAGAGTTCGGTGGCGGCATCAAGAGCACCGACGCCCTGCAGGCGGTGTTCGACTACGGTGCGACTTACGCCATTGCCGGCAGCGTCGCCGCCCGCGAGCCGGAGCTCTTCGAACTTTGGCTGGCAAGCTACGGCCCTTCAAAAATGATTTTGGGGGCAGATCTGAAAGACGGCAAGGTGGCGGTGAACGGTTGGAAAGAGGCGGTGGACCTGACCATAGACGATATGATAGGGCGTTTTGCCGCCGTCACCCAGATAATCTGCACCGACATCTCCAAGGACGGAATGCTGCAGGGGCCGTCGTTCGAACTGTACAAAGATCTGCAAACACGCTATCCGGCAATCGATTTCACCGTCTCCGGCGGCATCAGCTCCATGGCAGACATAGAACGCCTCAACGACGAAGGATTACGTAGAGTCATTGTTGGAAAAGCTATATATGAAAACCGCATAACCCTCAAAGACTTAGAGCGATGGTTGCAAAACGCATAATACCCTGTCTGGACGTCAAGGACGGCCGCACCGTAAAGGGGGTTCACTTCGTGGGTCTCCGAGATATGGGCGATGCCGTTGAACTGGGCGCCCGATATGCCGCGGAGGGGGCCGACGAGCTGGTTTATCTGGACATCAGCGCCTCCGCGGAGGGCCGCAAGACCTTCTGCGATTTGGTCAGCAGGGTGGCGGAAAAACTCAACATCCCGTTCACGGTGGGCGGCGGCATCTCAACTCTGGACGATGCGGCGCGCCTGCTGGACGCCGGGGCTGACAAGATCAGCGTCAACACCGCCGCCATCAACAATCCCGGCCTGATAGACGCCATAGCCGGCAAGTACGGGTCGCAGTTCATCGTGATTGCGATAGATGCCCGGGTGGTGGACGGCCGCTGGATGTGTACGACCCACGGCGGGCGCAACGCCACCGACTTGGAACTGTTCAGCTGGGCCCGCGAAGCCGCCGACCGCGGGGCAGGGGAGTTGCTCTTTACATCGATGGACCACGACGGTACCCGCGACGGTTATCCGTGCGAGACCTATGCTGCTCTGGCTGAGACGCTTTCCATACCGATCATCGCCTCAGGCGGTGCCGGATGCATTCAGCATATAGCAGATGTGCTCACCAAGGGCCGTGCCGATGCAGCCCTGGCAGCCTCCATCTTCCACAGCGGCGAGATTCCCATACAAACATTGAAACAAGAATTAAATAGATTAAATATATCTGTGAGAATTTGAGCCCGTAGGGCGATAGAAAGTCCCTCCCCCGGGGGGAGGGATTTAGGGTGGGGGTAGCGTAATAAGAGAAAAGTGCGTGGGGTTGCCACCAAAAGTAGAAATTATGACAAACTTACAAATAAAGAGCGTATGAAATTTTCAGATTTCAAGTTGGAAAAGTGCGCCGACGGCCTGCTGCCGGCAATAATCCAGGACGCCGACACCCTCAAGGTGCTGATGCTGGGATATATGAACCAGGAGGCCTTTGACAAGACTGCCGAAACAGGTCTGGTGACCTTCTTTTCCCGCACCCGTCAGTGCCTGTGGACCAAGGGCGAAACCAGCGGCAACTATCTGCACGTGGTGGAGATGTTTGCCGACTGCGATGCCGACACAGTCCTTATAAAGGCTCATCCCGATGGCCCGACCTGCCACCGCGGCACCACCGCCTGCTTCGACACCCGCGAGAACGAGGGCTTCCTCGGCACCCTGCAGGCCTGCATCCAGCAGCGTCATCGCGATATGCCGGAGGGCAGTTATACCACCCATCTCTTCACCAAGGGCGTCAACAAGATCGCCCAGAAAGTGGGCGAGGAGGCTGTGGAGACCGTTATCGAGGCCATCGACGGCAACAAGGAGCGCTTCCTCTACGAGGCGGGCGATTTGGTATATCACCTGCTTGTACTCTGCGAGCAGATGGGCTTCTCCATCAAAGATTTGGAAGAGGAGCTGGCAGTACGCCACAAATAAAAATGAATAAACTCTGGGCATCGGTAAAAGCCGCCCTTCCCGGCGCTGCGAAGATATGCCTGTGGATGATCGAGGTCACCGCAGGGGTGTCATTCGCCATATTCCTGCTCAAGTATTTCGGAGTTCTGCAGTGGCTGTCGGTATATCTCGAGCCGCTTTTTAAACATTTCGGGCTGCCGGGCGCCGCTTCCCTGGCGTGGGTATCGGGCTACTTCGTGAACTGCTACAGTGCCATTGCGGCGGGCGTCACCATGGGCCTGGACGTGCGTCAGATGACGATTCTGGCGGTGATGGTCCTCTGTGCCCACAACATGCCCATCGAGGTCACGGTCCAGAAAAAGACCGGTACCAGCGCCATACTGACGATAGTGGTGCGTACCGTATCCTCCATCGTTATGGGCTTGCTGCTTAACCTTGTGCTGCCGGCATGGGGCAGCGCCGCCGCCGTGGAAGAGGCCACCGTCTGCACCGACCCTTTCTGGACGCAGTTCCTCGCCTGGCTGGTCAGTATGCTGAAATTGGCGTTCAAGATGACCTGCATCATCTTCTCGCTGAATATCCTGCAGCAGATAATTGCCGATTCGGGGGCGGTGGAGCCGATGTCAAAGTTCCTCTCGCCGCTGATGAAGGTGTTCGGCCTGCCTACCAATACCGCCTTTTTCTGGGTGGTGGCCAACATAATTGGCCTGGCATACGGCGGTGCCGCAATGATGAAGGAGGCCGAGAGCGGGAAGCTGTCTCAGCGCGATATCGATTTGATTAACCTGCACGTGGGCGTCTCCCAC
>JAFZBQ010000120.1 GCA_017561665.1 Bacteroidales bacterium
ATGAAAGCCAGCCACGACAACGAGGCCACCGTTATTCTGGAAAACGGCAAGGTGGCAATTCTGGGCGGCACCGGCAGCAACGGAAGCGATCAATTTAACGATGTCGATTTGTACGACCCCGAAGCCCACTCTTTCTCTGCTCTGCCCAGAATGAAGACCTCCCGTGGCCTTTTCCACGGCACTTCCATAGGAAATGACATCATCGTTTCTGGCAACTGGTACAACGAAGATAACATCGAGCGCTACAGCGCTGCCGACAATTCATTTACGGTTGTTAAAGCTGTTTCTTCCTCTCGCAGCCAGCCTTATGTGCTCAGAAGTGCAGAGAATAACGCAATTGTTTTCGGTGCCTGGGACACCCGCGGATATACTTCCAGCGGCGCCTGCATAGTGGACCAGCTGGACGGCGATCCGTTCACCCCCGAACTATTCCAGGAGTGGAAACCGATGAACCTACCCACATCATTCAAATCAACCGACTGCCAGATTGGCGACTACAAATACCTGATAGCGCTGGAAAACACACAAATTTATTCGACCTATGGCCTTTGCATTGTTGACGGCAACGATTTCTCTCTGATTGACATGGACGTGCGCATCCCTCACAAGGACCTTAACGGCTATGGAATTGTATACAATAGCGGCATCCTGGTTGATCAAAGCAAACAAGTCGGATATTTGATTGGAAATAATTATTTGGAATCTCCAAGCTATTGTGTCCTTAAGATTGACTATTCCGCAGCGATTACCGGCGGCAAGGCCAAACTCACGATGTACTATACCGATCCCATAGATGGTATTGCTGTGACCCAAAGCGGATATGCTCTGATGCCCGATGGTCGCTTGCTGGTTGCCGGCGGCATCTTCAACAGCAATGGCCGACCTTATCAGACAGTGTACGCCGTCCAGCCGTTCTAGACCGTGATACATACACATAAAAAGGCCCCTGAAAGGAGGCCTTTTTATGTTACCCGAAGGTTGACTACTCCACAATTACGCACCAGTTGTGCTTATCTTCGGCGCGGCCGTACTGAATGTCGCGCAGGGCATTGTAGAGACTCATGCAAACGGGACCGACCTGCTTGCCGTAGTCGATGTATTCCTGGGTGTCGATGTCGTAAATGGAACCGATAGGTGAAATAACCGCAGCGGTACCGCAGGCGCCGGCTTCGTCAAAAGTCTTGAGCTCCTCTACGGTGACGGGACGCTGCTCTACATTGAGACCCATGTCGTGGGCCAGGGTACGCAGGCTGTCGTTGGTAACGGAAGGCAGGATGGACGGCGACGCCGGAGTTACGTATGTATTGTTCTTGATGCCGAAGAAGTTGGCTGCGCCGCACTCCTCAATAAAGCGGTGCTGGGCGGCATCCAGGTACATCACGTTGTCGTAGCCCATCTCGTGCGCCTTCTCGCCGGAAAGCAGGCTGGAGGCGTAGTTGCCGCCCGCCTTGATATCGCCGGTTCCGCGCGGTGCCGCACGGTCCTGCATACGGTCTATAACGACCTTGATAAGATGCATTCCGCCCTTGAAATAGGGCCCTACGGGCGATGCAAAGAAGATTATGTCAACCTCGGGGCAGCGGTGCACTCCGATGGCTATCTGGCTGCCGTACATCAGCGGGCGGACATACAGTGATGCGCCCGACTCATACGGCGGTACAAAATCGATATTGCGGCGGACCAGATCCACGCAAGCCTCCACAAACACATCGGTAGGCATCGGCTCCAGGCATAGCTTGTAGGCCGAACTCTGGAAACGGCGGGCATTGTCGGCCGGCCTGAAAAGACGCACCTTGCCGTCCACGCCCCGGAAAGCCTTGAGGCCTTCGAAGGCCATAATGCCGTAGTGCAGGCCCATAGTGGCCATATGCATATGGATGTATTCATCGTCCGTTACCGTAAGCGGACTCCACTTGCGGCCGTCGAAACGGCAGCGGATGTTGGCGTTTGTCTTGATGTAATCAAAGCCAAGCTTGTTCCAATCGATTTTTGCAGACATAGTTTAAAATCTTAACTCGGCGGCTAAGGTAGTACAAAAAAAGCGTGGTTGTAATGTTTTTCTCAGGCTTTTTTAATGCGCACCGCTTTCACAAAGTGCGACATTACGTATCCGATGGCCGCCACAGACACGAAAATTATCAGTATATCAAGCCATTGCAGATGTACCGGATAATAAGATACAATGAAATTGCCCGGCAGGCGGACCAGGTGGAAATGCTGCTGCGCCAGGCATATCAGAACGCCCAGCACAATGCCCGCCGCGGCACCCAGCAGGGATATCATCCACCCTTCGGTGGTAAAGATGCGGTTGATGGTCCTATCGTCGGCACCCATCGAGCGGAGGATTTCTATGTCTTCCTGCTTCTCAATTATAAGCATCGAGAGCGAGCCGAACACATTGCAGGAGATTATCAGCACCACGAAGAGCAGAATCAGGTAGATGGCCAGCTTCTCGTAGGTCATCATCTTATAGAGCGATTCGTTCTGCTGATACTTGTTGCGGACGTTGTAACCTTCGCCAAAAAGGGCGGCAATATCTTCCTGAACCTTGCCGGGAATGTCTCCGGATGCGGTCAGCGCCTCAGGTTTGAGACGGATCTCCAGCATGGAGACTTCGTCGGTGCGCTCCAGCACATTGCGAAGCGCCCCTATCGGCATATAGACATACTGCTCGTCAAAATTCTTCTCCAAAGCGATGATGCCGGCTGGGAAAAGGTTCACCTTGCGCAACGACGACGTCGGGTCGGTAAGCGACACCTTTGCCGTGCGCGAAGGGAAATAGACCTCCAGCGGCGTCAGGAAGGTGGTGTTGATGCGCAGATCCTGCGCGATGGAACTGCCCAGCACCATCTGGTCTATCTCTCCGTCCTTCAGGTTA
>JAFZBQ010000121.1 GCA_017561665.1 Bacteroidales bacterium
AAGGTGGCCGGGGGCGATGTCGCCGGGGGTGCTATCTCCTTAATAGACGCGTAGGGCGGTTTTGGGGGACCGGGGTGCAGAGAGCGAAGTGGCAGATAAAGACCGGAGCTTGAATTCTTTCAGGGGCAGATTTTTGCCCGGAAAGAATTGCAAGCGGAGGCATCTGCCACGAGCGGGAGGAGATTCTGCTACCGGAAGTCTTTCAGCAGGCGGGAGAGCTGCTTGCGGACAGATTTCTCGCTGGTGGTGTTGAGGTCTTCGTATTCGCGGAGATTGTAGAAGACTATGCGGTCGGTCTGTGAATCCAGCACGGCGGCGTACATAAGGGACACGGCCGGCGTGGGATAGGTGTAGAATGAAACCATACCCATCGTGAGGATGGTTGTCAGAATGCCGAGGCCTATACCGAAGGCTGCCTTGCCGATGTAGTCGCCGACATCGCGGGAAACGCCGTCGGCAAAAAGTAGCAGGCCATAACGGTAGCCGGACGATTCCAGAAGCTCGTCTAGCGCGGTGGGTATTTTGAACTCACCGGCCTGGCGACGATCGTGAGCGGCAACATAGGCCATAAAGGCGGCCGCCTCTTCTCTCTGCAGTGAATCCAGAGGAATGACGCAGTTCACGGGAACGCCGATTGCCGGAGTCAGGGCCTCCATCAGTTTTTCTGACACTACCGACAGCGAGTCGCTGTAATATTCGTTGTTCTTGCTGTCCAGGAAAAACTGGCGTGATACCGGCTCCAGCAGCGCCATTTCATTTACCGACGCCTCCGGCGTAAAGCCGGAATAAAACCGTGACGTAGCGCAGGAACTCAGCGCCACTACCGCAAGGAGTACGATAATAATTCTCTTCATCGTATCAGGCTAAAGATAGTAGCGGATGCCAAGTGTAAGATATGCGTGGAGCAGGGACTCGCGCTGATCCTTGTCAAGGGTATACTTCACAGGATTTCCGTTTGTAGTTACGGTATAGCTATTCAACACACCGCTTATGGCACCGAGATTAGCACCCAGGAACATATTGCTGGTCAGCCTGTAGTCATATCCCAGTTCCACGCAATAGCCGGCCGTCGCTCCTTTGATTCTTTCCTCATCATCTATCAGCCGGCCGAAATCATCGTAAGAAAGATAGCCGATTCCGTAATTGAACAGAAAAATACCCTTGCCGGAAGCATTGATACTGCGGGTTGACATCACAGGGCCGACAAACATAATGTCCAAAGCCTCAGAATACATACCGCTGCGACCGTCGGTGGTGTAGACGGCATCCTTGGATGCAGTGTGCAGATTGTTGTATTTAATACCGACACCATATGAGTCAGTGAAATAATAAGCCACGTCGGCGCCGTAATTAAGACCGCCAAAAAGACGTTTGTTGTGAGTGTCCACCACCTCATTCCCGGTAGCCTGATACTTGCCGATACGGCGACCGTAACCGCCCTGAACAGCGATTCTCCACTTGGGAGCTTCTACATATTCCTGTGCAAATGCGGAAAAACCGCCAAGAAACAATGCAGCCAGTGCAAATAATACCGTAATTCTTGTTTTCATATTCTTTAAATAATTATTTATTAATGTGTAACGATTTGGCACATATAGGCCGTTATCTTTGCATCAAATAAATGACAGAAACCATGAAAACTAACATCTCTTCTTCTTTGCAGGACGCCATTAAAACCCTCTCTCCCGATGTCCGTGGCGAAATATCCGCTTTCATTCAGGCTTTCGAGCTGGAAATGATTCCCGCCGCTGCAAGAAAATAGCTCTGCCCTTATTTGCTGTGCAAAGATAGTAAGATTTGCTATATTTACATTTCGAACGCACAGCATCAAGGCAATGTCCAGAACGTTTGACACCTGCTTCTTTGAGCGATACGCCCAGATATCCCTGGCTACACTGGTCAGCAAGGAGTTCGACTGTCTGGTAAACAAAGACCGGCCCGATCTGCAGAGCGAAGACGGCTGGAGCATCGGCATAGAGGTCACGCGGGCTATGGAAGAAAGCCGCGCGGCGGAGCAGGAACTGCTGATGGACATGGCCGGCATCACCAAAGGCAGGTCGGACCTCGAAACCGACCAGATTCTTCAGTACGGCTATTCATACGGCCTTGGCAAAGGCCATTACGTAGGCACCAAGGAGCTGCTCTACTGGCAGATGGCGCTGCCGATGCGGCGCATTATAGAGAGTAAGGTAGAAAAGGTCGGCAACGGATTCTACGGCGAATTCAAAAAGATGGGGCTTTATATCTTTAGTAAGGATAATCTTGAAGAGCCCGATGCCGTGAAGATAATGCACTACACCATCTCCCTTCAGAAATATCAGAGCAACAAATACAACCGGCTGTACCTGGCCGACGCAAACGACCTGTACGTCTGCAACCTGGATGACGGACTGCAGGAGGACTCACGGATGCTCCGCTACCTGATTTCTCAGGAACAGCGCGAGCAATTCTACTTGGAAGCCGTAGGGGCCGGGGATTAAAGCGCCTCTTCTTCGCCGGCGGCCTTCAGGCGCTCGGCGTTCTCCGCAATCACCAACTGGTCTATCAATTCCTGGATTTCACCGTCCATAAAGACGGGCAGGTTGTACATGGTGTAGCCGATGCGGTGGTCGGTGACGCGGCTCTGCGGATAGTTATATGTGCGGATCTTGGCGCTGCGGTCGCCGGTGGACACCAGGGTTTTGCGCTTGGCGGCGATCTCGCTTATATACTTCTGGTACTCGAAATTGTACAGACGGGTACGAAGCTCTTCCAGAGCCTTCTCAAAGTTCTTGATCTGGGACTTCTGGTCCTGGCACTGCACCACCAGGCCGGTGGGGATGTGGGTGAGGCGCACCGCCGAATAGGTGGTGTTGACGCACTGACCGCCGGGGCCGGAAGCACAGTAGGTGTCCTTGCGGACATCGTTCATATTAAGGTC
>JAFZBQ010000122.1 GCA_017561665.1 Bacteroidales bacterium
CATCAAACACATAATAGAACGCATAGATATCAATTCCATTTCCCCACTGAACGCTTTTGATACTATCAGACAAATCAAAAACAAACTCAATGGAGGAAAAGAAGATGGAATTGTTTCAGAGCTTCAAAAGTGACGCCCTGCGCACTTTTCTCTCCCTGTCGGGAGTCAGCATCGGTATTTTTGTGGTAACTGTGTCATTCGCCCTGGTGGATGCGTTTTCGCGCTCCGTGGTGGCGGGGTTCGACCATTTCGGCAGCGACATGATAATGGTGGAACGGTTTCCCGTGGTGAGCGGGGAGATTCCCGGTCAAGCCGGGAATGACGGCGGAAGCAATGGAGGGAATGACGGCGGAAATGGTGCCGGGAATGACGGAGGAAATGACTGGAGTCGTTTTGCCGCTAGGCCACAACCATCGCGGGAGGATTATATGGCCGTGTCGGGAATGACCGTCACCCCCGGCCTGACCGGGGGTCCGAGCGGCTGGACCGCCCTTGCCGGCTCCTCCGAGGCTGATATCGTCTGCGACGGCAAATCGCTGCGCGGGTGCAAACTGGTAGGGGTGGCGGGCGAGTGGCAGCACCTGGTCTACTCCAGCGTGGCCGCCGGCCGCGATTTCTCGCTGGCGGAACTCTCCGGCAGCGACGCCAAAGTGATAATCGGCGCGAAAATCGCCCGGGAATTGTTCGGCGTGGATATGCAGTCGGAGGCGGGGCACGCCGAGGGGATCTGCGGCCGCACGGTACGCATCGACGGCCGCAATATGACAGTAATCGGCGTACTTTCTTACGAAGGGAAGAACATCATCAATCTCTACGCCACCGACTATGCCCTGATGGTGCCATTTGCAACGGCAGAGATGCTTGCCGGCAAAGATAATCTGGAGACGATGATCGCCATAGGACCGGGCGTGGCGGGGCGCGAGACGGCGATTCAGGATGCCCGGCGAGCGCTGCGTTCTTGCCGCCGTCTGAGGGCGGCGCAGGAAGACAACTTTGCGCTGAACACAATGGAGGACCTTTGCCGCGAGACGGTGGCGCTAACCAGGAAGATCACCGCAGCCGGATTGATAATAGCGCTGTTTTCGCTGCTTATAGGAGGCTTCGGAATAGTGAATATAATGTTGGTCTCCGTGAAGGAAAGAACTGCCGCAATAGGCCTTAAAAAGGCTCTGGGGGCAAAACGCCGGCATATAATGCTGGAGTTTATGGCGGAGGCGCTTATGTTGTCGGTTGTGGGCGCCGCATTGGGGCTTCTGCTGGCCGCAGGGGCACTTGCGATGATACCCGCCGGAGTCATTTCGGCCCGCCTTTCAGCATCCCAAATCGCCCTTGCCTTCGCCCTGTCGATTGCCCTGGGCCTGGCGAGCGGCCTCGCCCCCGCCTCCCAAGCCTCGAGATTGAATCCAGTGGACGCACTAAGAGGATAGCGAAGTGATTCCCTCGCGAAAGACGCCGTAGGGAGCAATCGCCGTCAGGCGATAGTGTAGGCCGGGCAGGGAAGGTTGTGCGATGGCAAGGCCGGAGCGATGGGGGCGCGGGGGCGTAGCCCCCGTAATATAAACATCTCAACAAAAAAGCTCCGCGCTTTTGCGCGAAGCTTTTCTTTGTTGAGATATCAGGACTCGAACCCGAACCGAGAGAGCCAGAATCTCTAGTGCTACCATTACACCATATCTCAGTTGAATTGGACTGCAAATATAGGAGTATTCTCCAGATTTACAAAAAATTGTTGAGATTGCCGGGGGTCTGTTAAAAGATTTCACAGAGAGCGGAATATACCGGTCCGTCGTGGAGGGCGGCGGGGGTGCCGGCATCGCCGTCGCTGCTGATACTTGCCACCAGCGGAATCTGCGCCAGCAGCGGCAGGTTGTACTTTTCCGCCAGTTTTTCGGCGCCGCCACGTCCGAAGATGTAGTACCTGTGGTCGGGATACTCCTCCGGAGTGAACCACGCCATATTCTCTATGATGCCGAATATGTGCTTGCCAACCTTGGGGTTGAGGAACATAT
The DNA here is from genome assembly GCA_017561665.1 of Bacteroidales bacterium. Lineage (GTDB taxonomy): Bacteria > Bacteroidota > Bacteroidia > Bacteroidales > UBA932 > Equibacterium. Next base: position 2,010 of record JAFZBQ010000122.1, read on the forward strand.
CGATGCTTTTTTCCACGTCGGCCAGCGCTACGTTCTGCGGCGTTGTTACCACGAAAACGCCATCCAAAGGGATGTCGTTCACCAGAGAAATCTGGATGTCGCCGGTGCCGGGAGGCAGGTCTATCAGCAGGTAGTCCAGTTCTCCCCAGGCCACCTGCAATATCATCTGTTTCAAGGCGTTGCTGGCCAGCGGACCGCGCCAAACCAGCGCCTGCCCGGGCCTGGCGAAGTAGCCGATTGACATCCACTTGACGCCGTATTTTTCCACAGGAATAAGAGTCTGCTTTTCGCCGTCTATTTCAGCTTCGGGCTGCTCTCCTTCCGTTCCGGTCATTTTGGGAATCGAAGGGCCGTATATGTCGGCGTCGGCCACACCTACCTTATAGCCCTTGCGGGCCAACGTTATGGCCAGGTTCACCGCCACCATCGATTTGCCGACGCCGCCCTTGCCGCTGGCTACGGCTATCACGCTGCCCACCTGCGAGAGGTTCTCCAAATCGGGATCGGCAGCAACATTCTTGGGCTTGTCGGTGGCGCGCACCAGCTCCAGGATGGAGATTTTATGGTCGGGAAAAACGGCCGCCAGACGCTCGCGGCAGGCCTCTTTGATGCTGGCCGCCAGCGGGTCCTTGCGCTTGAAAACCAGGTTGAACTTGATTTCTGTCTGGCAGACGTGCAGGTTTTCCACCATCCCCAGCGAGACGATGTCACGGCCTTCGGCGGGGTGCACAACCTCGCCCAGCAACTCCAGAACGCGGGCTTTCATTTATTCCTTGGGTTCGGGGGCGGTGCTTTGCAGGAACAGTTCGTCCATCTGAACCTGGTCGATGCGGCTGGGCGAATCTATCATCACGTCGCGGCCCATATTGTTCTTGGGGAAGGCGATGAAATCGCGGATGGTCTCCTGCCCGCCGAACAGGGCGCAGACGCGGTCGAAGCCGAACGCCAGGCCTCCGTGAGGCGGAGCGCCGAACTTGAAGGCGTTGATGATGAAGCCGAACTTGTATTCAGCATCCTCCCGGCTGATGCCCAGCACCTCGAACATACGCTGCTGAACGTCGGCCTGATGGATACGGATGCTGCCGCCGCCCAACTCGCTGCCGTTGAGCACGAAGTCGTAGGCGTTGGCGCATACGCGCTCCAGATCCTCCTTCTTGTTACTGTAGAACCAGTCGATATGCTCCGGCTTGGGGGCGGTGAAGGGGTGATGCATCGCATAGAAGCGGCCGTCCTCTTCGCTCCACTCGAGCAGCGGGAAGTCCACAACCCAAAGCGGTGCGAATTCATCGGGCTTGCGAAGGCCCAGACGGTTGCCCATTTCCAGACGAAGCACGCCAAGCATGGTCTGGGTCTTGCGCTTCTCTCCGCAGAGCACCAGCAGCAGGTCGCCGGTGGAGGCGCCGCACCGCTCTGCAACGGCCTTGAGCTGTTCGGGAGTATAGAACTTGTCCACGGAGCTCTTGATGGTGCCGTCGGGGTTGATCTTGATGTAAACCAGGCCTTTGGCACCTACCTGAGGACGTTTTACCCACTCGGTGAGTTCGTCCAGTTGCTTGCGGGTGTATTCGGCTGCGCCGGGAACGGCTATTGCGCCGATATATTCGCTGCCGTCGAACACGCCGAAGCCGCAACCCTTAACCAGGTCGGAGATCTCGCTGATCTCCATACCGAAGCGGATATCGGGCTTGTCGCTGCCGTAGCGGTCCATGGCGTCGTACCAGCTGATGCGGGGAATCGGGTTGGCAATATCAACACCTACCACGTTCTTGAACAGGGTGCGCATCATTCCCTCGAAGGTGTTCAGTACGTCTTCCTGCTCCACGAAGCTCATCTCGCAGTCAATCTGGGTGAACTCCGGCTGACGGTCGGCGCGCAGGTCCTCGTCGCGGAAGCAGCGGACAATCTGGAAGTAGCGGTCGTAACCGGCCACCATAAGCAGTTGCTTGAATGTCTGGGGGCTCTGCGGTAGGGCGTAGAACTCGCCGGGATTCATACGGCTGGGGACCACAAAGTCGCGGGCTCCCTCCGGAGTACTCTTTATCAAGTAAGGGGTTTCTATCTCCATAAAGCCCTGTGCGTCAAGATAGTTGCGCACTTCGTGGGCAATCTTGTGGCGGAGCATCAGCGCGTTCTTCAGCGGGTTGCGCCTCAAATCCAGATAGCGGTATTTTGCGCGGAGCTCCTCGCCGCCGTCGCTGTTGTCCTCGATAGTGAAAGGCGGGGTGGCGGACAGGTTCAGGATGTTGATTTCCGAAAGGATGATCTCGATGTCGCCGGTGTCGATCTTGGCATTCTTGCTCTGGCGCTCGGCCACCTTTCCGACGGCCTGGATCACCGCTTCGCGGCCTATCTTGGCCAGGTTTTCCTTAACGGCGTCGCTGGAGGCGTCATCTACCACGAGTTGGGTGATGCCATAGCGGTCGCGCAGGTCGATGAAGCTCATTCCTCCCATTTTGCGGATGCGCTGCACCCAGCCGGCCAGAGTTACCTGCTTGCCGACATCGGCAATCCTAAGTTCTCCACAAGTGTGTGTTCTGTACATATCGTAAATAATTGGTTATACGTTAAATAAGAAGTGCATTATGTCGCCGTCCTGCACCACATATTCCTTGCCCTCGCTGCCGAGTTTGCCGGCGGCGCGGCAGGCCGACTCGCTGCCCAGGGCCACGAAATCGTCGTATTTGATGACCTCGGCGCGGATGAAGCCCTTCTCGAAGTCGGTGTGGATGACGCCGGCCGCCCTGGGAGCCTTGTCTCCCTTGCGGATGGTCCAGGCGCGAACCTCCGGCTCGCCTACGGTGAAGTATGTCTGCAGCCCCAGAAGGTCGTATGCGGCCTGTATCAGTCGTTCAACGCCACTGTGTTCCAGACCGATCTCTTCCAGGAACATCTGCCGCTCGTCAAAGGTCTCGAGCTCTGCGATTTCGCTCTCTATCTTGGCGGCAATCACCATCATTCCGGCATCTTCGTTCTTAATGGCCTCGGCTACGGCAGCGGTAAAGGCATTGCCGGTTGCGGCGGCGCTTTCGTCCACATTGCAGACGTAGAGCACCGGCTTGCAGGTGAGCAGGCAGAACTCCTTGGCCAGCTTTTCCTCATCGGCATTTTCCGGGATTACTTCGCGGGCGTTGCGGCCCTGCTCCAGCACCGCTTTGTATTTTTCCAGCATCTCCACGGCCTTCTTGGCGGTTTTGTCGCCGCCTACGTTGGCCTGCTTGCGGACCTTCTCCAGGCGGTTGTTCACCGTTTCCAGGTCCTTGATCTGAAGTTCCAGATCCACGACCTCCTTGTCGCGAACCGGGTCTACAGTGCCGTCCACGTGGGTGATGTTGTCGTCTTCAAAGCAGCGGAGCACGTGCAGGATGGCGTCGGTCTCGCGGATATTTGCCAGGAACTGGTTGCCAAGGCCTTCGCCGCGGCTGGCACCTTTCACCAGGCCGGCGATGTCCACGATCTCTACGGTTGCGGGAATCACGCGGCGCGGATGCACCAGATTTTCAAGGACGCTGAGGCGCTCGTCGGGCACGTTGCAACTGCCGATGTTGGGCTCTATGGTGCAGAACGGGAAATTCGCGCTCTGTGCCTTGGAAGAGCTGATACAGTTGAAAAGTGTTGACTTACCGACATTTGGCAGTCCGACGATACCGCATTTGAGAGACATACTCTTTTTCTTTTAGCAAACGAACTACAAATATACCAAAAATATGGCTAACTTGGCCGTATGAGACGGATATGTGTAGCAGTTATATTAGCCTTTCTGGCTGTTTCTGTGGCGGATGCCCAGATTTTTTGTTGGAATCTCGAGAATTATTTTGATGCTGCCGACGACCCCCTCGCGGCCGACGAAGCCTTTACGCCCGGCGGCGAACACCACTGGACACGGCGTAAGTTCGAAGCCAAGCGCAACCTTATTGCAAAGACGATAATCGCCTCGGCAGAGTGCTTTGAGGGCGATTTGCCGGCGGTTGTCGGGCTGTGCGAGGTGGAGAACGGCGCGGTGTTGCACAGCCTTCTTGAGGACACGCCGCTGGCCAAGTTCCGATACCGCAGTGTTCACCGCGAGAGTCCCGACCCGCGCGGAATAGACGTGGCGCTGCTCTACGACCCGGAGCGGGTGAAGCTGCTCTCGTCTGATTTCATCACCATAAAGGAATTCGCGACACGCGAAATACTGTACGCCAAGGTGGCGTTGTCGTGCGACACGCTTCACATCTATGTAAATCATTGGCCCAGCAAGTATTCGGGCGCCAAGGTATCGGAGGCCAAGCGGCAGGCGGTGAGTGACGCCCTGCTGGCGCATCTGGATTCGCTGCGGGCGGTGGAGCCGGATGCAAAAGTCATCGCCATGGGCGATTTCAACGACACCCCGGACGCCGCGCCGATAGTGCGCCTTTGCGAGCGCGCCGGCTTCGATAATCTCTCCAAAAACATCTCCGGCACCATCCGCTTCAAGGGCAAGTGGGAGACGATAGACCTGTTGCTGGCTTCGCCCGCCGCGGCGGCGATAATAGGCACCGTGGAGGCCTACAAGCCCGATTTCCTGCTTGAGGAAGATAAAGCTTTCCTGGGCCGCAAGCCGCGCCGTACAAACGTCGGCCCGAGGTATAACGGCGGTGCCAGCGACCATCTGCCCATCGTCGCAAACCTCTCCGCGTGGCACCTACATCACTGACTATCAAAGCTTTATGCAACTTCCCTTGCGTCAAAATACGCAAGGGAAAGTACACAAAGAGTTGATAAACAAACTGTTGGGTGCCACGGACAATAATGCCACAATAAATCACTATATTTGTAGCTACAACGATACGAGAATGAAACAATATCTTGACCTGTTACGATATATCCGCGAAAACGGCACAATGAAGAGCGACCGCACCGGAACGGGCACGCAGAGCGTGTTCGGCTATCAGATGCGGTTCAATTTGCAGGACGGTTTCCCGCTGCTGACCACCAAGAAGGTGCACCTGCGCTCCATAATCTACGAGCTGCTGTGGTTCATTGCGGGCGATACCAACATCAAGTATCTGCACGACAACAAGGTGACTATCTGGGACGAATGGGCCGACGAAAACGGCGACCTGGGGCCGGTTTACGGCCATCAGTGGCGCAGCTGGCCGACCCCAGACGGCGGGCATATCGACCAGCTGGCGAACGTGATAGAGTCGCTCAAGAAGAATCCCGACAGCCGCCGTCACATAATTTCTGCCTGGAATGTGGCAGAGGTCGACAAGATGGCGCTGCCGCCGTGCCATTCGCTTTTCCAGTTCTATGTCGCCGACGGGCGCCTCAGCTGCCAGCTGTATCAGCGCAGCGCCGATGTCTTCCTGGGCGTGCCGTTCAACATCGCCTCCTACGCCCTTCTGACAATGATGATGGCGCAGGTAACCGGTTACACGCCCGGCGATTTCGTCCACACTTTCGGCGACGTTCACATCTACAGGAACCATTTCGAGCAGGTGGCAACGCAGCTGGAGCGCACCCCGCGCCCGCTGCCCACGATGCATCTTAACCCCGACGTCAAAGACCTGTTCGATTTCAAATACGAAGATTTCACACTGGAAGGCTACGACCCGTGGCCCGCAATAAAGGCCCCCGTGGCGGTGTAGCTATGATAAGCATTATCGTTGCGGTCAGCGACAATCTGGCCATCGGCCGTGCCGGCGACATGCCGTGGCACATCAGCGCCGACCTTAAATATTTCAAGCGGATCACCCTGAATCATACGGTGATTATGGGGCGCAGGACCTGGGAGTCAATCGGCAGCCGGCCACTTAAGAACCGCCGCAACATAGTGGTTAGCAGTACATTGGAGCCAGGAGAGGGGTTTGAGGTAGCCAGTTCGCTGAAGAAGGCATTGGAGATGGCCTCCGGAGAGGAAGTCTTCATAATGGGCGGCGGCAGGCTCTATGCACAGGCGATATCGGTGGCGGAGCGGCTCTATGTGACCCACGTCCACACAGTTGTAGAGGATGCCGACACATTCTTCCCCGAAATCACCACCAAGGAGTGGTTGTTGGCCGACCGGAGCGAAACCGAAACCGACCCCGCCAGCGGCCTGACATACGAATTCACGGTATATGACAGAAAAGAGGAATAACGACGCGTTCTCCAGCAATTTCGGGATGATTGCCGCCGCGATAGGCTCTGCCATCGGGCTGGGCAATCTGTGGCGCTTCCCCTATCTGGTGGGGCAGAACGGCGGCGCGGCCTTCATCATTGTATATCTGATAATTACCCTGCTGATTTGCACTCCGATACTGCTGGCCGAGATGGTGATCGGACGGCGCGGCGGCGGAAGTCCCCGCGACGCCTACATCAAGGTCACCGGATGCAAAGGGTGGGGCGCCGCCGGCATTCTGGGAATGCTGACCTGCTTTATGATTATGTCGTTCTACGTGGTTGTGGGCGGCTGGACCATCCGTTATCTGGTGATGTCCATCGCGCCGGGCTTCCACCGAGGAGCGGTTCTGGACAGCGGCGCCATATTCGGCGGATTCGTCTCAAGCAGCTTTTCTCCGATAATATACAGCCTGATATTCATCCTTCTTACCATAGGAATCATCAACCTCGGCGTGCAGAAGGGCATCGAGAAGACCAGTAAGCTGATGATGCCGCTGCTGTTCGTGCTGATAGTTCTAATCGGCATCCGCAGCGTAACCCTTCCAGGAGCACAGGCGGGCCTGCACTATCTTTTCAAGCCCGATTTCTCGCAGTTCACTTTCGATTCGCTGCTGGCGGCGCTTGGGCAGAGCTTCTTCTCCCTGAGCCTGGGCGCCTGTATGATGGTGACCTACGGCTCATACACCCCGCGCACCAGCAACCTGGCCAAAAACGCCGCCATAATCACCGTCAGCGACACCTTCTTTGCCCTGCTTGCGGGTTGCGCAATTATGCCGGCGGTATTCGCCTTCGGCATCAACCCTTCTGAAGGGGCCGGCCTGGTGTTCGTAACCCTGCCGCAGATCTTTACCCAGATGCCTCTGGGCGGGCTGTGCGCCATACTTTTCTTTGTGACGCTGTTCCTGGCGGCGATATCCTCTTCGGTGTCGCTGTTCGAGGTGATGACCGCCACCATAATGGACGTGGGCAAGACCCGCCGCCGCACCGCCAGTTCCATCTGCGCCGCAATCCTGCTTTTCACCGGCAGTATCTGCTCCCTCTCGCAGGGGGCGCTGCGCAGCATCACCATCGGCGGCAAGAACATTTTTGACCAGTTCGACTATGTCTCTTCCAACATCCTGATGACGCTTGGCGGCCTGCTGGCGGTACTCTGTGTGGGCTGGGTCATCAAGAAGAAGATCTTCATAGACGAAATCACCGACGGCGGCAACATCCCCGTTTCAAAGCCGTTGGCGTCCGCACTGTTTTTTGTAATCAAATACCTGGCGCCGATAGTGATAATCACTACCGCCATATCATCAATATTCTAATAATGAAGAAGTTATTTATTGTTTTGCTGGCAGCCGCGCTTACGATTGGCGCCGCTGCAGACGAGGGAATGTGGCTGCTGCCGCTCCTGGAGAAGATGAATATCAAAACGATGCAGAAGATGGGCTGCCGCCTCTCTGCGGACGAAATCTACAGCATCAATAAAACCTCGCTCAAGGATGCCGTGGTGATATTCGGCAACGGCTGCACCGGCGAAGTCGTTTCTGACAAAGGTCTGCTGCTGACCAACCACCACTGCGGCTACGGTGCTATCCAGACGCTGAGCAGCGTGGAGCACGACTACCTGGCCGACGGCTACTGGGCAATGAGTTTTGGCGAAGAGTTGCCGGTGGAGGGCCTCACGGTGACCTTCCTGCAAAGTTTCACCGATGTCACCGACAAGATAAACAAGGCTACCAAGGATTGCAAGGACGACGCCGAGTTCCGCAAGGCCTTTGACGAGATGTCCGGAAAACTCACCGCACCGCTGGAGGCCGCAGACAAGTATCTGAAGGCATCTGTGGTATCATTCTTCGGCGGCAATGCCTATTACCTGATTGGCTACAGGGTATATAACGACATCCGTTTCGTGGGCGCGCCGCCCTCCTCCATCGGCAAGTTCGGCGCTGACACCGACAACTGGATGTGGCCCCGACATACCTGCGATTTCTCTGTGTTCAGAATCTACTCCGACAAAGACGGCAATCCTGCAGAGTACTCAGAGGAGAATGTTCCCTATGTTCCCAAGAAGAAACTGAACGTCTCTCTCAAGGGGGTAAAAGACGGCGATTTCTCTATGATTATGGGGTATCCAGGCCGCACCAACCGCTTTATGACCAGCAGCGAGGTGGCCCAGCAGCGCGACGTGAACAACGCCATCGGCATCTATTGCCGCGGCGAGCGCCAGAAAATCCTCCTGGAGGATATGCTGGCCGACCCGGCAGTCAAGATCAAGTACGCCAGCAAGTACAGCGGCAGCACCAACGCCTGGAAAAAGTGGATGGGCATGAACGAGGCGTTCGAGAAACTTGGTGTTGAAGAACGCAGGGCACAGGAAGAGGCCGCATTCACCGAGTGGGTGAATGCCAAAAAGAGCCGTCAGAACAAGTACGGCACCGCCCTGGATGACATCAACCAGGCGGTGGCCGGCCGTGCCGAGGCGCTCAAACTGTCGACTTATCTTCGTGAGACGCTGGCAAATATTGAGATTGCGCAGATTGCCAGCAGCGTTGTCTCCCTGGGTCCTGTGGCAGAAGACGCCGGCCTCAATGCCCGTATAGAGCGTTTCTACAAGAACTATTCGGAACCGACCGACCGCAAGGTTACGGCCCGGATGATAGAGATTTTCCGTGAAGGGGTGGGAGAGGAGAATCTGCCCGATTTCTATCAGACGATAGACAATGATTTTGGCGGCGACGTAAAGGCTTTTGTAGACGATTTGTTCGATAAGTCGGCCTTCTCTTCTGCAGAGAAACTGGCCGCCGCTATGGCGGAAGAAGGTGCGGAGGAAACGTTGGCAAAGGATCCTGCCGCCAAACTGTTCGACTCGGTGATGAATTCTTATATGATCTTCAGCAGCGCCACAAAAGGCTTCTCAAAGCAGCTTGAGAATGGACACAAGGCCTATATCGGCGGCCAGATGGAGATGAACAAGGGCAAGGCTATGTACCCCGACGCCAATTTCACGATGCGCCTGACCTACGGCACCGTGAAGTCCTATTCGCCCAAGGACGGTGTGCTGTATGATTATTACACAACCCTTAAGGGTGTCATGGAGAAGGAAGATCCAGACAACTGGGAGTTCGTGGTGCCCGAGCGCCTGAAACTTCTTTATAAGAACAAGGCTTACGGCCGTTATGCCCGCCCCGACGGCACTATGCCCGCCTGCTTCATTATGACCGGTGACATCACCGGCGGCAACAGCGGCAGCCCGGTGCTGGACGCCGACGGCAACATGATTGGCCTGGCCTTTGACGGCAACTGGGAATCGATGTCGGGAGACATCATCTTTGAGCCTGATTTGCAGCGTTGTATATGCGTGGACATCCGCTATGTGCTGTTCATCATAGAGAAATTTGGCGGTTGCTCCAGGCTTGTTGATGAAATGAATATAATTTCTTAACTTTGCGCACTTTTCGCGCCCGCTGGGCTTCAAAGAATTAAGTAAAAACAATATTATAAGATGAAAAATTACTCCACAGACAAAATTCGCAACGTCGTCCTGCTTGGCGGTACC
>JAFZBQ010000123.1 GCA_017561665.1 Bacteroidales bacterium
GGCCAGAAGGGTATCATCTCCGGCGCAAAATTCCACACCCAGACCGCCGGCATCAAGCCCGCTTCTGCAAAGATTCTCCTTAACGAGAATAATGTCATCAGCGACGTACTGTTCGACGCCAGCAGGGTTTATTTCCGCGCCGGCGACGCCCTGGGCAACGCCCAGATAGCTGTTTATGACGCTGCCGGAGAGGTCCTCTGGAGCTGGCATATCTGGCGCACCGATGCCCCCGGCGATGTCAAATACACCAACCGCGACAACATCTCCTGGACGGTGATGGACCGCAACCTTGGCGCAATCAGTGCCGATCCTGCCGACGGCGAGAAGACCTACGGCCTTTACTATCAGTGGGGCCGCAAGGATCCGTTCCCGCGCGAGGTGATCTCCAAGGGCATGTACACCAACAAGGAAGGTACAATAGAATATGCCGTGAAGCATCCCCGCCAGGCGTTCAAGCCCCTTTCCTGGACAGACGTCTATGATGCGTTTGACTGGTGCAATGTGAACAAGAACACCACCAACCACCATCTCTGGGGCAATCCCGACTTTGCTTACTGCCATCCTCTCAAGGAGATGAAGAAGACCATCTACGACCCCTGCCCGGCAGGTTATGTGGTGGCTCCTTCCAACGCTTTCATCGATTTTGAAGTGCCCGAGAGGCTGGAATTCGGCGAAAACGGCTTTGAGTTTGCAGCCGATAACGGCATCAAATGCTTCTTCCCGTTTGCCGGCGGCATCTATACCGGCGTCAAGCTGGACCGCCCCAATATGCCGGTGGGAGAGTGCTGTGCGCTCTGGAACTCCGCCAGCGCCCGTTTCATCTACTGGGACGACGGCGGCAGCCGCAGTGTAGTCTACAAGGACTCCCACGAGGCCCGCAACTATTACGGTGACACCCGCGCCTGCTGCTATCCCGTAAGATGCGTACGGCAGGCAGAATAATTCTGACTGTAGCGATAGCGCTATTCGCATCGGGTTGCAACCAGAACGATAAACTTAAGGTACAGCAACTCGAAGAGGAGCTGACCGCCATGCATTGTCAGCAGCCGCATTCCGTGCCCGATGTTCAGGACATAGTCGAGCCGGCAACGGATCAATTCTGCTTTGAGTTTGATGCCCCCGGTTATGGAATCGATGCCGGCGGCAGCATCTCTATAGGGTATTCTCTGCCTGTCGATTCGACGGTAGAAATAGAAACATATGGCGATTGGACTGTTAGCGTCAATGCCACCGACGGCCGCAGCGGCAACATCGTGGTTACCTGCCCCGATCCTGCCGCGCCGGCAGATATAGTCGTAAAGGCCACCGCTCCTGATGGTCATGAAACTGCGGCCAGACTGCCGATTATGGTGCGAGACCCATACACCGATGCCACCCGCACCGATATACCTGCACTTGCCTATTATTGCTTTAACAGAGAGCTTGCCACCGACTATCACTTCAAGATGATGGCAGATGCCGGGTTCAACATGCTCACAATCGAGTATGTAGACAATTGGCAGGAGCAACTCGAACTTGCCCATAAATATGGGTTGAAGGGCGTCCTCTTCATCAACGGCCCTGCAGGAGAGTACTACAGGACAGCAGGATCGTCTTCTTTGCTGGCAGAGGTGATAGGCGAGGCTAAGAACTATCCGGCGTTGTACGGATATCAGATAGTGGACGAACCGATATTAAATGATGTAGCACAGTACGAGTACGAAAGCGATGCCGTGACAGCCCTTGATCCCGATCATCCTGTGTATGTCAATATGTATCCTGCCACTCCGTCTTACTGGTCGCCCACACCTGAGTTGTATAGGGAACTGGTAGAAACATACACTACGCGTTGCAAACTCAAATTCATAACTTTTGACCAGTATCCCGTGTGGATTACCGGCGTAGAGCTTTCCTGGAGAACATCGCTCAATATAATCCGGGATATCTCGCGCCAGCACGGAATTCCGTTCTGGGCATTCACGCTAAGTTGCCGCGAATGGAAGCGGGAAGATCCTACAATTGGAAATATCCGTCTTCAGTGCAATACAAATCTGGCGTATGGTGCCCAGGTCAATCAGTTCTTTGTGTACCACAATACGTCAGGTACCAATTTGGCGCCCCTTTTGTCCGGCTGGGCAAGGAATCCCGATGGTACATACACCGAATATCCTACTACTTATACTCCTCTGTACGATCACTGTAAAGCATATAATACGGAGATGCACAATCGCGGCTACGTGTTTGCGGACAGTGACGTATACAAGGTTTGTTATACATACGCAAGTGCACCTGGTGACGTTGCATTGTTAGCATCTGATATTCCTCCTCAAATGAGTGACTTTACCACCAGCGATCAGATGTTGGTTTCTTTTGTGAAGAATAAAGGCAACCTGTATTTGGTGGCTGTCAACCAATCCTGGCAGTCGCCTGTTACCGTAGATGTGACTTTCACAGAAATGGTATATGTCATAGACCACGACGGCAACTTTATAGAGATGCAGCCGGGCGAGGCGCATCTGAATGTTGAAGAGGGGGACATGCTGGTGATCAAGTACAGATAATGCGTGCGTTGCCAAGGATAGTGATGGCTTGTGCCGTGCTTCTGGCACCGCTTTTCGCCTCCGGCCAGATGCTTATCCGCTGGCCGGCGGGGAGCGTGCTCTCCGAGCCTCAGCTCGCTATGCTGGGCGGTGCCGACAACTTTTTCGGCATCGAGAAGATAGACGACGAGACTTTTGCCCGCATAGACGGCGTATCTTACGGCCGAGGCTGCACCACGCCGCGAAAGGATCTCCGGCTGCTGCATATCCTGCACCGCAACTTCGCCGGCCAGACACAGGTGGGGGAGATTATCTGCAACAAGGCTGCCGCCGACGACCTGCTGGCCATATTCCGAGAGCTTTACGACGCCGGCTATCCGATAGAAAAGGTCTATCTTGTGGATGAATACGGAGGCGATGATAATCGATCGATGTCAGATAACAACACCAGTTGCTTCAATTTCCGCAGCAAGCCGGGTATGACGCAGCTCTCGCAGCACGCGCTAGGGCTGGCGGTGGATATCAATCCTCTGTACAATCCGTATGTCAAAGGCTCTCGCGTGGAACCGGCATCTGCGGCGCGCTATGCCGACCGCAGCCGCTCCTGCAAGTATTATATCAGACAGGGCGATATCTGTCACCGGGCCTTTACCCGTCGTGGGTGGCGATGGGGCGGAAGCTGGCATTCGTCGCAAGATTACCAGCACTTTGAAAAAAACAAATGATTATATGAAAAGACTCTTTATACTGGCGGCAATGCTGCTTTGTGCAGCCGGCCTTAACGCAAAAGACGGCGACAAGATTCTGGCGATGGGCTACCTGGGCTTCAGGGATGATGCCGCAACTTTAGAAAACTATCAAAAGTTGGCCGAGGCGGGGCTGGATATGGTCACTCTGGAGATGGACCAGGCAGAAGTTCAATTACATTTTGACCTTGCAGCAGAGGCTGGTGTTAAGATAATGGCCGTGCTGGCGCCGTATACAGACCATCACGACATAGCCGATGTCGATTTCGAGTCTGTAGAAAGGCTGGTACTGCGTTTTAAAGATCATCCGGCTCTTTTCGGATGGCATATCTGCGACGAGCCCAACATCAATCGCATTCCCGATCTGAAGCGCATAAAGGAGTATATAGAATCACTGGATCCTGAGCATCCGGTGTATATCAATCTGGACCCGCTGGGCTCTATACGCGCCCTGGGAACCGATTTCTACCGCGATTATGTGGAGACTTATGCACGGGACTGCAACCTGACGCTGCTCTCCTATGACTGCTATCCCGCAATGGCAAATGAGGTTGTGAATTGGTGGTATATGTGCAACGAGGCGGTGCTGGCCACCACCCGCAAATACGGCATCCCTTTCTGGGCTTTTGCCGCCACTTGCTGGATAGACCGCGAAGGGCCCAACAACATACACGCAAAGCCCACCCTGGAGAATGTCCGCCTTACGGTGTATACCCACCTGGCCTACGGCGCGCAGGCGATGCAGTATTTCACCATCCGCGACTTTGGCGGCACCAGCTGGTCGCCGATGATGGGCACCGAGTGGACCGACGCCTACGACCTTCTTAAAGAGGCCAATCTGGAAATGAAACGGCGTGAGACAGTTTTCGCCGGCGGAGAGGTGGTCAAAACCCGATTTACCGGCCTGACTCCGTTCGCCTGCCTGCCGCTGATTTCTTCCGATTTGCCGGAGGCCGTCGCTTCTTTGGATACCGATTTTACAGCGCTGGTGTCGTTTGTGGAGAACGGCGACAGCCACTATCTGGTAGTGGTAAATTCCAGCTGGAAGAAGAAATGCAAGGCCGATCTGACTCTGGCGCAGCCTTGCATCATAATCGACCGCGCCGGCCGTGCTTCCGAGTGCCCTGAAGGCAAAAACGCCCTCGTCATAGACGAAGGCGATATGCTGGTAATCAAATACTAAATCAGCAGATCGTCCACCTGAAGTTTCGGGACGTAGTGGATGCCGTCCTTGCGGTAATAGTTGAGGTCGGCGCCCGATTCAACGGGGAGGAGGAATATCTTCTCCGCCGGTTTGCCAATAGCGATGACGGCGATGGGCGGCTGCGGCAGTGCCAGCGCCTCACGGATGGCTTCGCCGCGGAAATTCAGTATGAAGATGCCACCAAGGCCCATTTCTACCGCTTTGAGCAGGATGCTCTGGGCGGCAATTCCTAAATCAATATCGATAATCTTGTTCTCGGCTTCGGTGGCGCAGACTACAATGAAAGCCTGCGGCTCGCTGCCGGGGTGGGGCAGATGCTCCTCGGGCAGGGCGGCGCCCAGGGTGATGTGCGGTAGCACCTTGGAGGCTTCGTCCTTGATGACCAGCCGGTAGCGCAGCCGCTGGCGGTTCATTCCACTTGCCGCGAAGGTCGTGGCGGCAACCAACTGCCTCAACTCTTCTCCGGTGACGACGCGGCTCTGGTCATAACCCCTGTAACTGCGGTTTTTCTTTAGCAGCGAATCCAGCGAAACTCCGGTATGCTTTACCACCGGCCGTTTCTCGGCCAGTTCCTGCTCTCTTCTTTCGAGATAATTGTCTGCCATACAAATCTTTTTTCAAAGATAACGTATCTTTGGTGTCGATGAAACTCAATCGCGAAATACTTCGTCTTGCAGTGCCCAGCATACTGGCGGGAATCACCGTTCCGCTGGTCGGGATGGTGGACCTGGCAGTAGTGGGACACCTGGACGGCGAAGGCGGTTTCGCGGCAGCCACCGCCCTTGGCGGAATTGCCATCGGTACCACCATTTTTGACCTGGTTTACTGGTGTTTCGGCTTTTTGAGGGCGGGCACCGGCGGCATCACGGCGCAGGCCTTCGGTCGGGGTGACACACACGGACAGGCGCAGGCGCTGGCCCGTTCTCTTGGAATAGCCCTGGCGGCAGGCCTTGCCCTGATTGCGCTGCAGTGGGTGATTTTCAACGCGGCATTCCTGGTAATCAAATGCACCCCGGAGGTGGAACTGCTGGCAAAGAAATACTTCTATATCCGTATCTGGGCGGCGCCCGCAACCATAAGCCTGTTTGCCTTGAGGGGATGGTTCATAGGGATGCAGAACAGCGTCCACTCTATGGCTACCGACCTGATTGTCAATTTGGTAAATATAGTTTTCAGCGTGTTGCTGGGCTTCGGAATCTGGATTTTTCCGCGGATGGGATTCATCGGCGTCGCGGCCGGCACCGTAATCGCGCAGTGGACTGGATTCTTCTTTGCCCTGGCCATCGTGCTGCTGCGCTACCGCAAGGTCTTCACCGGGTTTGACCTGCGCGGTACCTTCAAGGGAGGCCTGCGGCGGTACTTCTCCATGAACGCCGACCTGTTCGTACGCTCCCTCGGACTCATCGCCGTATATGTCGGGTTTACCGTCATCTCCGCCCGTTACGGCGACCTGATGCTGGCTACCAGCGCCATTATTATGAAACTGCTGATGTTCTTCTCTTACTTCATAGACGGCTTTGCCTATGCGGGAGAGGCACTCACGGGGCGGTTTATCGGAGAAAAATCTTTGGACGGGCAGCACAGCACCATCCGTGGAGTATTCCGCTGGAGCTGGGCCCTGGCGGTTTTGTTCATTGGTATCTACTGGCTGCTCGGCACGCCCATATTCCATTTGATGACATCTGACGAAACCGTGATTGCCGCCGGCGCCCGGTTCGCCCCCTGGCTGCTGGCTATGCCGCTTATCGGATGCCCGGCATTCGTCTGGGACGGCATCTTCATAGGGGCAACTGCGTCGAGGCATCTGCGCAATTCAACCGTACTGTGCGCCATCGGGTTCTTTGCCGCCTGGTTCATCGGGATAGCCGTTGCTGGGCATGATGTCAGCAACGAAACTGCCATCCACATACTTATGGGGGCGTATTTCATCCACCTTGCCATCCGGGCGCTGTACCTCACATTAATGTATAAAAACACCATCAGGATATGAACATAATTGTTTTTGCATCGGCACTGCACGACATCGGCAGCGTGATCGGCCGGCGCGATGAGGCGCTGAGGAAGTTCGCCGGGGAAGATATTGCCCTCCATAGCTGTGACGGCGACCTGTCGGGCCTGGAGAATCCCGTCTGCTTTATCGCCACCGGCGGCACCGAGGAACTGTTCGCCCGTGTATGGAAGAAGCTTCCGCAGCCCATCGTACTGCTGTCCGACGGCTACCACAACAGCTTTGCCGCGGCGTTCGAGATAGCCTCGTTCCTGGAGCAGCGGGGCGTGGAGCACAAGTTGGTGAATCTTCCTCTGGAAGATACCGATGCCGGTTGTGATGCACCCGCCGCCGGGGATGCTGTTCCCCTTCCCAATCCTTATACCGAACCGGTCCTGAAGGCGCTGGCGGCACAGCGAATCGGCCTTATCGGCGGTGCATCTTCCTGGCTGATATCCTCGGGAATAGACCGGGAGGCAGTGACTGCGAAATTCGGTGCACAATTCATCGATATCCCTATTTCTGAACTCGAGGCTGAATACAATGCAACACCGGCGGCGGAAGCAACCGACAGCGCACCTGCCTACAGCCGCGAGGCGTTGGCAGACGCCGAGCGGATGTACCGCGCTCTGAAGGCGATATGCCAACGTTACAACCTAACTGCCCTCACAATCAAGTGCTTTGACCTGCTTGAGAGCTGCAAGACCACCAGCTGCCTGGCCCTGGCCCGCCTGAGCGACGAGGGCATAATCTCCGGATGCGAGGGTGACATCCCTTCTCTCTGGACGCTGATAGTCGCAAACGCGATGACCGGACATCCTGCATTTATGGCGAACCCGTCGTCCAGCAATGCGGCTGCCGGCACCGTCGATTTTGCCCACTGTACAATACCGCTTTCGATGTGTAACGGCTATTCGCTTCCCAGCCATTTCGAGTCGGGCATCGGCATAGGCATCGCCGGCATCCTGCCGGAAGGGCCTTGCAACATAATGAAGATTGGCGGCACCAGCCTCGACAAAGTATATCAGGCAGCAGGCGAGATCGTGTGCAACACCCACATTCCCGAGCGCTGCCGTACGCAGATCCGCTTCAAATTCCCGTCCACTGCAGAATTCGGCCGCTTTATGGCCAACCGCCTGGGCAACCACATAGTTTTATACCGGTAGACGGCACCATTCCCGGAAAAAGATATATATTTGCCGCAACAAAAGGGGTGCGTCGCGCCGCCTGACGGCGCGAAGCTGAGATCAAACCCTATGAACTTGATCGGGTTAGGACCCGCGAAAAGGAGACATTATGAAAAAACATTTGATGGCCCTTGCGGCGCTTCTGCCGCTGTGCGCCGGCCTTATGGCGCAGAATCTCGGCAATTCCGCAATTTATTCTGTAGAAGACGACCAGTTGGTCTCCGCCCTGGATAGCATCGTGGTGTCGGCCTCCAGGGTCGATGCCAAGAGCCCTGTGGCATACAGCGAAATCAGCCGCAGGCAGTTGCAACTCCAAAACCCTTCGTCTTCGCTGCCTATGATGCTAAACCTGCAGCCGTCCGTGGTAACAGTAAACGAAGGCGGTACCGGCCTGGGCTACTCCAAGATCCGTGTCCGCGGCAGCGACCCGACCCGTATGAACGTCACTATGAACGGCATCGCCTACAACGACGCCGAGTCGCAGGAGGTTTTCTGGGTTAATCTGCCGTCACTCTCTTCTATGCTTAATTCCGCACAGCTGCAGCGCGGCGTGGGCAGTTCCACCAACGGCGTGGGTGCCTTCGGCAGCAGTCTCAACCTGGCCACGGCCATTCCCGCTGCCGATCCTTACGCGGAGGTCGACCTGGCGGGCGGTTCTTATTATACCGCTATGGCCGGCGTGAGGGCAGGCACCGGCCGAAGCAAGAACGGCTTCAGCCTGGACCTGGGCTACAATTACGACCGCACCGAAGGGTACATCCGCAACGCCTTCGCCCGCTTGCATTCGCTGAACGTAATCGGCAGCTGGTACGGCAGCTTCAGCAGCGCAAAACTGGTCTACATCCACGGCCGGCAGCGCACCGGCATCACATGGAACGGCATCTCCAAAGAACAGATGGAGGCCGACCGCCGCTATAACCCGGCTGGAGAATATACCGGCGCCGACGGCAGTGTCGCATATTACGACAACGAGACCGACAATTATATGCAGCACATCTTGCAGGGGATCTTCTCTACACGCCTGGCAGAGAACCTTTACGGCAGCGCCACCCTCAACTATACCAGGGGTGACGGCTGGTACGAGCAGTTCAAGGAGAACAAGAAACTGAGCGGCTACGGTTACGACACTGACCTGCGGAGCAACCTGGTGCGTATGAAGAAGATGAACAACGACTTTTATGCCGCCGCCGCCAACCTCAAGTACGAGACCCGGCGCGGAATGGTGCAGGGCGGTGTGAACGCTTCGCTTTACGACGGCGACCATTACGGCACGCTGAAATGGGTAGAGGCGATGCCCGATGTGGATACGGAGCGCCACTACTACGACAACAACGGCCTCAAGAAGGACTGGTCGGTATTCCTGAAAGAGGCGGTTTATCTGCTGGACGGCAATCTGAACCTCTACAGTGACGTCCAGTGGCGTTTCATAGACTACACCATCTCCGGCACGGACGACGATTACATTCCTCTGGATTCGCGCTACAAATACGATTTTATCAATGCCAAGGCGGGTGCCACCTGGCAGATGAACCGCCGCAGCTGCCTCTATGCTTCGGCCGCAACGGCCAGCAAGGAGCCTTGCCGCAGCGACCTCAAGGAGGCGCTCGAGTCGGGCGGCGAAGTGCTCCCGGAAAACCTGTTCGACTATGAGTTCGGATACCGTTTCAATGCAGAGAGGCTGGCCTTTGCCGCCAATGTCTATCTTATGGAATATAAGAACCAGCTGGTGGCTACCGGTAAGATATCCGAAAGCGGTTACAAGATAAAGGACAATGTGGCAAAGAGTTACCGCCGCGGCGTGGAACTTTCGGCCGGCTGGCAGGCACTCAGATCGCTCCGCTTCGACGCCAATTCCACCTTCAGTCTGAACAAGATAGTGAACGACGGCGGCGTCCTTACCGACCTGATGCTCTCACCGGGTTACGTCGGCGCTTTCTCCGCATCCTGGGATGCTACAGATCGCCTGAATATCACCCTCACCGACAAGGTGGTTGGCAGCCAGTACTTTGACAACAGCTCCAATCCCGATCATAAACTTCCCGCCTACAATGTCCTCAATCTTGCCGCCAGCTATGACTTCGGTAAGCTAAAAATTGCTATCTTCGCTAATAATATCCTCAACAAGAAGTATGTGGCCGATGCGTGGTACGATTACACCTGGGACGAGTGCGGATTCTTCCCCGCAGCCAC
>JAFZBQ010000124.1 GCA_017561665.1 Bacteroidales bacterium
ACTGTTTATTCCGGTTATGAGACAAGTTTCAATCGTTGTGCCGGCTTCTCAATACGCCCTGTAATAGAAGACTAATCGATAAAGACTTGTCGTCTAAGGAAAGAAGAAACGCAACCAGAGTTATAATCTATACGATTGTTACTTTCGATAATTGTACAAGTCTGACAGAAATTTCATTGCCACAAGGCTTAACAAGTATAGGAGAAAGAACTTTCAATGATTGTACAAGTCTGGCAGAGATTTCATTGCCGCAGGGCTTAACAAGTATAGGAAAATATACTTTCGATAATTGTACTAGTTTAACAAAAGTAACTATCCCCGATTTGGGGACTTGGCTTCATATATCATATGAGGAATTTTCTAGCCATCCTTTTTCATCTTCAAAAGAAGGGCATTTGTATATTTCGGGGAAAGAAGTAAAACGCTTTATCGTGCCTGAGGATATTTCCAGCATAAGCCCTTATGCATTCTTCTGTTGCACCGGATTGGAGGCCATAGAGATGGAACCCACTGTTCCTCCTTCAATAGGTAGCGGCACTTTTTCTAACATCAACTGTTACATTTATGTCTGGGAAGAATGCTATGATGCATACGTTAGAGAATGGCCACTTTGCAAATATGTACTTAGAGTATATGATCAATCAACACAAGTTAGTGAACCTGATGCAATAGACTTGGGTCTGTCGGTGAAGTGGGCGTCATGTAATCTTGGCGCTTTCTCGCCGGAAGAATATGGCCACTATTTTGCCTGGGGAGAGACTTGTCCCAAAGATATCCCGTATAGCTATGAAACATATAAGTGGTACAGTTCATCAATTATAAAATACGGCTCAATTGATAACAAGATGACCCTTGATCCTGAAGATGATGCGGCACACGTATACTTGGGAGGTAATTGGCGAATGCCTACTATTGACGAATATCAAGAGTTAATTAATAACTGTAGTTGGTATATAGAAAGCAAGAAAGGAGTGGAAGGAGTGCGTATAAAATCGAAAAATGGCAACAACATTTTCCTACCGTTTGCCGGTTACAAAGAGGGAGATAATACTATTGATTGCAAAGTCGGTGCGTACCCTTGGACATCTTCCCTTGATGGTAATTCTACAAGCAAAGCAAAGATTCTATATGCTAACAGCTCCGGTGTAGAACTCGGAGCTTATCAACGTTGGTATGGGATTGAAATCGGATCTAATCAACGTTGGTATGGATTGCCTATTCGTCCTGTTACGGAATAATTGAAAAACACGCACAATATGAATTACAATTACTGGAACATTTTTGTTTTAGGATGGAGTGTTGGGAAGAAATCAATTGGCGGATGGACTAACCCCAACAGTATCTCTTTGTACAATGATTCAAGTCAAAAGGACAAATCTTCCTTGTATATTCCTGAGCCCTGGTGGGGAAATGACGGCTCGGCCCCTTTGCATTCCGTTATTATTAATTACAATCCCGGAAAAGCTCAGAGTTTCCAAATTAGTGGAGCAGTAAGAGTTCTGCACTCATATGCAACAGAAATTGTTAATTCTGGGCTTTTATCCAGAACAGAAAACTCAACAACGTTGTCCTATTAAGGATGAACGGGTCCAACACATGCAAATTATTGTCAATTCTTGCCAAGTTTGAGAAACCAATTATTGCTGGTTCCGGAGCGACAAAAAGTGGCAATACCAAATATGTAGAATTCCTGTTCGCTTCTTTGAGCGACACACGTTTTATTAGTTTCTGGGGCAGTACTATACGAAACGGTATGCCATCTCAAAGCGAGATGAATGATTTTATAAGTATCATTTAAACAGCGCCTTCACCAGCTCCGGCACATCGGCGACCTTGACCACCTTGATGCCGGGAGGGGCCGGGGTGTCAAGGGCGCTGTAAGAGCTGACGAAGATTTTCTTGAAGCCCAGGCGGGCTGCCTCGCCTATGCGCCTGTCGGTCTGGCCTACCGGACGGATTTCACCGCTCAGGCCAACCTCTCCCGCAAAGCAGCAGTCGAGAGGGAGGGCGTAGTCAAAATTGGACGAGAGTACCGCCGCTATCACCGCCAGGTCGCAGGCGGGGTCGCTTACCTTGAGGCCGCCGGCCATGTTCAGGAACACGTCCTTGGCGCTCAGGTGGAAGCCGGCGCGCTTTTCCAGCACGGCCAGAAGCATGTTGAGCCGGCGCACGTCGAATCCCGTTGCAGAGCGCTGCGCCGTGCCGTAGGCTGCCGACGACACCAGTGCCTGCACTTCGAACAGCAGCGGCCTCGTACCGTCAAGCATGGCCGAAATGGCCGTGCCGCTCAACCCTTCGTCGTGCATAGGGATTAGCATCTCCGAAGGATTCGGCACCTCCCGCAGGCCGGCGCCGGTCATCTCGAACACCGCCAGTTCGGAGGTACTGCCGAAACGGTTCTTGATACTCCTCAGTATGCGGTAGGAGCCACGGTTCTCCCCTTCGAACTGGAGGACGACGTCCACTATGTGCTCAAGGATCTTGGGCCCGGCAATGTATCCGTCCTTGGTGATGTGGCCTATGAGTATCACCGGCACGCCGCTGTCTTTGGCATATCGCAGCAGCAGCGCCGCCACCTCTTTTATCTGACTGACCGAACCTGGTGTAGAGTCCAGGGTATCGGTATACATGGTTTGCACCGAATCCACTATCATCAGGTCCGGCTTCAGCTCCCGCGCTTGCTGGAGAACGGCCTCGATCTGCGTTTCACAGAAAATCAGGCATCCGTCCGGTATGCCGCCCGGAGAGAGGCGCGCGGCACGCATACGCACCTGCCGTTCGCTTTCCTCGCCGGTGACGTAAAGGGTTGAGAGGGACGGGCATCCCAGGGGTATCTGCAGGCTGAGGGTGGATTTGCCGATGCCGGGCTCTCCCCCGATGAGTATGAGCGATCCGGGTACCACTCCGCCGCCCAGAAGGCGGTCCAGTTCGTGGACGCCAAGCTCCAGCCTGGGTTCTGAAGCAAGATCTATATCGCTGAGCCTTCGAGGTTTACGTCCGGAGTCGGGAACACGGCCGCCGCTTTTCGAGGCAGACTTTGACTGCTCCACCGGAGCCTCTACCATGGTATTCCACTCACCGCACGCCGGACAACGCCCCATCCATTTAGGGCTTTCGTTGCCGCAACTTGTGCAGTACCACAGGGTTTTTACCTTATTCGCCATCCTGTTTGAAGTAATACGGGCTCTTAAGAACCGATTTGATTCCCTTATCGCAATCGACATTGCCCAGGACGCGGGTAGCGCCAACCACCTCGCGGCCATATTCTTCAAGGGTGTTGATACGGACCAGCTGGGAAGAATGGACAATCTTGCCGTCTCCCAGATACAGGGCGACATGGGTCACCTTGAGAGGCTTTTTGGTGCCGAAGAACAAAAGGTCCCCCGGCTCCCACGCCCCGTCCTTTACCGGAGTGCCGCAGTGAATCTGTTCCCGGCCGTTTCGGGGAAGTATAATACCGTTCATGAAATAGCAGAACTTCACCAGTCCGCTGCAGTCGAAATGCTTTATGCTGTTGCCGCCCCACATGTAAGGAGTGCCAAGGAAGCTGCATGCCAGCGAAGTGATCTCACGTGCGCAGAAGGCCCGGTTAACGGCATCATCGGTAGAAAGACCGCTGCGGCTCGCCGCCCAGGTGCCGAAATCCATCACCTGATGCCTCAGCACCCAGCCTTTCCGGCCGTCGGGGAGCAGCGCTTCCACCCATCCTCCGTCCCGGTTTCCGGTCTGGCGCACAAGGTCCCCCATAGTGAAGTCGCACAGCGGGGCGCTTCGCTCCGAAGGCAGTTCGCGTATGCGGGCATATTCGGCCGTACAAATCCATTTGGGAGCCTCCAGATATGCATCTTTCTCCTCATCGCTGAGGTACTTGAGGCCCATTTCCGTCACCCAGCCGGTGTAGTCTTCAGCAGTTACCTTTACCCAGTAGCGGTGGGCGTCACCGGTAGTCTGGACCAGTGCTCCCATAAGCATCTGGTTCTCAAGCGGAGCCTCATAGTCGGGACTCAGTCTCATGAAAGTGGACGACAGGGCGACTACCGCCCAAGTAAGCATCGAAGTCAGTATCATATATGCAAAAATAGCAAAAAAAATCGCAATAAAGCACACAGGCCGTCCGTTACCCCCAAAAAGCGGAAGTATCATAAATTATTTTAACTTTTTTAATTGTTTTAGCTAAAAAATGCCTATTTTTATAGGCCAAAAAACTAATAACCATTAACCAATTAATGATTACTTCTTTTAAT
>JAFZBQ010000016.1 GCA_017561665.1 Bacteroidales bacterium
CTGTACAGAACGTGGTTGGGGGATACATAGTATCCGTCCTTGCGGTCCCAGTTGTAGTTTTTGCCGGCGAGGTTTTCGGCGGGCACGAACTCGGTGTTGAACATGGTGTCCTTGGTCCTGTCGGCGCGATTGCACTCGTTGATGGTCTCGAGGAGCATGTTCACGAACTCGTTGTACTCCGGGTTGGGGGATACGGTGAGTCCCAGGAACTCGGCGGCCTCGGTCATGCCGTTCACGCCCACGGTGAGGTACTGGCGTTTCATGTCGATGAAGCCGGCCGTGTACACGTCCAGCATGTCTGCCTTGAGGAAGTCCTTGATGATTTCGTTGAAGGCGGTCTGGTACTTGTGGACGGCCAGAGTCTCGTCGGTAACCTCATCGCGGATGTACTGGTAGAGCTTCTCGCGGTCGTACTCTTCCTGACCGAGGGCCACGCCGCGCTTCATATCCACGCGCTTCTCGTTCTTGAAGTATTTCATTGCGGCGTTCTGCACCAGGCGGTTCAGGTTGATGGTCATCACGCTCTTGCTGCCGGTGGCAACCGAAGCGGTACCCATCGAATACTGGTGGGTGTTGTGGTTGTGTCCGTCCTCTTTCTGGATCTCGTTGCGCAGGCGGCAGCAGCTGGAGAGGCTGTCGGGCGAATTGGAGATGTAGCAGAAGAAGCTGTGTCCCTTGCTCCACATACGGGCGGTGAAATCGGCGTACTCCTTGTCGGCATAGTCATCGCCGCCGTCGGTCAGAAGGGCCATCGTCTCTACCGGGAAGGTGAGCACGTAGTGGTTGCGCTCCTCATTGAACCAGTTCATAAAGTGCTTCTGCAGCCAGCTGAGGGTGTCCCAGATGGGAGCGGTGCCGTCGGGGAAGCGGAAGTCTCCGAACACGCCCTCGAAATAGGGCCTGTCAAAGTAACCGATGTTCCAGAACACCGTCTGGTAGCCACGGTTGCCGGCGGGCATGTTCATAGAGTGAACAACCTGCTGGAAGTAGTTGTCGATTACCTTGACCAGGGTGCGCTGCTTGAGGTTGTTCTCTACAACGGTGTCCAGCTTGGTCAGGTAGTCGTCGCCATAGTCCTTGCGAAGGAAGTAATCGAAGTACATCAGGAACTCCGGAGTGGCCACGGCGCCCATGAACTGGGAACTTACCGAATAGACCAGGTTGATGAACTCGCCGCAGAAAGACTTGAGGTCGGTGGGCGCAACCGAAACGCCGCCGAGCTCTTTGAGGCCGCTCTCCAGGAACGGATACATGGTGATGGCTACGCAGTAGGGGTAGCCGGGAGTGCCGCTCTCGTCGTGCTTGTAAAGGACGTGACTCTCCAGATCCGCAACATAGCGGTCGGCCATATCGCGGCCGTAGAGCGACTTGATCTTGTCGCGCATGATGTAGCGGTTCTGCTTGATGTTGTTCTCCTTGTACAGCTCCTGTCCGAGAGTGACTATATTTTTTCTTGTGATGTTGGCGTTGGCGTCGAACTTACTGCCGGTGGCGGCGTTGGAGGCGTTGATATAGTCCTTGATAAAGTCGCGCTTCTTGCGAAGGTCAAGGCCCGAGTCAAAGCGCTCGATATATTCCATGGCTGCCTTCTTGTTGATGGACATAAGCGACTCCACCACCTGGCGGCGGATCTCCTGGCTGGAGATTTTGTCGTATATGTAAAGGTTGTCGGTGATGGATACTACCACCTCTTCGGGACATTGCTGGCCGGTGGCCATATATGCCTGGCGTATGCCGCGTTTTAGTTTCTCGTTGTCGAATTCTTCGTAAGTTCCGTTCGTCTTTCTAACGTCCATTTCTGCTCGGTTTAGATGTTAAGGCTTTATTTGAGTACAAGGTTCGGAGGATAAAATAAACGGGACTGCCGGCGGCAATCCTCCCTTATTCCAATTCCGATTGTAAAGTTGCGAAAACAAACCCGCCCACACACTGCCCCATCTTGGAAGTTATCAACGATGTTATCAACAAAACTGCCCAGCCTTGCTTAAAAGCTTGGTTGGGCAGTAAAAATCTTCGGTTTCTTATTTTACTTCAGGATAGCTCTGGCTTCGTCTGTAAGATAGGGTTCCAGTTTATCAATCGGTATCACGAAAGAGGGCATTCCGGCGGCATAGGGAGCAATCTCGTATTGCTGATATGTGAACACCAGGCCGTCCTTGGAGGGGAACGGCTGCCAGGCCGGCAGCGGGATCAGGTCGTCGTCCAGCAGCAGCCAGTCATCGAGGTTTTCTTCCGTGACCTCGCCGTCATCTGAGGCAAAGTAGCCGACCAGACCCTCGCGGATCACCGGCTGCAAATCCTCTACGCAATCTTCGTCCATAAATGTCTCCACCAGAGCGCCGGTCTTCTTGTCGAATGTCAGGCAGCCGGCGCCGGTAACGCCGCCGTGGGCACCGCCCAGATAGACATAGTCCTGCGACTCGAACACGACGTAGCGCGGAGTGTCGTCCTCCTTGGTCAGGCCGAACTCATATTCCCAGCCGGGCATCCGGGAGAGCACCTCCGCCCTTTTGGCATCGTCCATTTCGGGATCCTCCGTCATATACAGCTCGCGGTCGCGGGCGTCCTTGTCGGAATCGCGGGCCAGGATGTCCATCGACTTGTCAAAATAATACTTGAGGAAGGCCTCGGTGTCGCCGCGGTCGCCGGCAAAAGCATCGAACTGCCGCTCGCCCTCGTAAGAAACTATATGGCCCAGCTGGTCGTCTATCAAATCCAGCAGCTTGCTGCGGATGGCCGATGACACTTTGTCGGTGCCGGTCGGCAGCTCCGCCGCCATCTTGAAAGTGGCGTGCGCCGTCGAATCCTCAAAAGAATAGACCTTTGTCTGTATAGGAGCGGCCGTGTCCTGGCAGGCCGTTAAAACAACAGCCGCCACCGCACATAAAACGATAGTTAACTTTTTCATAGTAAATGCATTTATACAAATGTAGCAAAAACCAATAAATAATTGGTGAAGAAAGACGTATTTCCGCTTTTTGCGTGTTTATCATATAGAACCGCAATAAAGTATAAAGACTATGAAACGTTTTTCAATTATTATATTATTAATTGCCTTTTTATCCTCCTGTAGCAAGACGCCTGGTATTCAAGATACTAATATCATATATTATTTCCCAGGCACTCATTCTTATTCTTTCCTTCCTGGTGAATGCCTTAATAGTTCTGAATTAGTATTTGAGGAAGCCTATGATGCTTCATACAATGGTTCAGGAGTTATGCGCTTTTTCTTCTCCTTTGATATGGATTGTCAATGGGAACCTTTGCATGGGCCCTACAGTGGATGGCTAAAGCCAAACGAATCTGTATTTGACAGTTTTGGGGACAAGAAAGATTTTGTTAAACAAGAATATTACAAGTTCTACAATTCTTTATCATTTCTCAATGACGGAAATGTTACAACCATATACTACAAAGAAGGTATACACCTAATCCTTCACGACAACTTTGCCAACTATTCTGCTGGAACAGACCTTGGTGACTTAGTATTTTTCCCTGAGGACAAGTATCCCGCTATTGCGTCTGACGTGCCGGGAATTGAGAATGTCGATGGTATGCGACAACTTCATAAAAGATTCATGTTTTTGGTTCCTTGCGATGTGTTCTCAATTAATCTCGCCGGTAGTTATCATTTTACATTTACAATGCCCGTAAAAATCGGACAGTATCTCAATTATCTCGAGGATAGAAATACTGATCCTGACACCACGGTACAATTTAAGGACGAAGTCCTTACATGCAAGTTTACAGTAGAATTTGTCCACTAATCGCCGGTGCACCCTTTTTCACTATCTTTGAAAGGATTATTAACTAAATGAGTGTATAAAGAACTAGACGAGACGCAACTGGCTGCCGGGTGCCGCCGGGGCGACAGCGGGGCCACTGAGGAGCTGTATAGACGATATGCGGCAAGGTTGTTTGCTCTGTGCAAGCGATATACAAGTTCTTTGGAAGACGCAGAAGATTTGATGCAGGAGAGCATGATCAGGGCCTTGGATAAGATAAACTCGTTTGAGTTTAAAGGCGATGGTTCTTTGTATGCCTGGATCAGTCGAATTGCCATCAATATGGCCTTGAACAATATCCGCAAGAGAAAAAGCCAGCCAAATGCCAGCGAACAGGGCTTCAGCGATGACGTACCCGACCCTTCCGAAAGTGAAATGATGAGCGTGCCCCAGGAGAAATTGTTGGAAATGATTTCACGGTTGCCGGAAACAAGAAGAGCCGTATTCAACTTGTACTGCATCGACGGTTTCTCTCACAGAGAAATCGGCAAGACACTGGGAATAAGCGAGAAAGGATCCGCAAGCATTTTGGCCAAAGCAAGAGCACAACTAAAAGAAGATATTTACCGCTTTTTAAACGAAGACTGATACCATGAAACAATGGGACGACATAATCAAGGACAGATTGGACGGATATGAGAGCCCTCTTCCCGAGGGGGCCCTTGACCGTTTCCACGCCCGACAGGTTCAGAAGAAAGGCTCAAAGAAGGGTCTGCGCATTGCATTGGCAGCCACTCTTGCGGCTGCCGCAGCAGCTGCGGCAGTGTTTATCATTCCTCGACATTCTGACTCTACAATCGAGCCAACAGAGGCCGTAGGTGTTGTCGAGCACATGGTATCCTCTACGGAGATAGCGCCACAGACCTCTGTGGTCGAAGCCACACAACCGGCATTGCAACAGCAGTTGGCAGTCCACACACCTGCCCGCAAACAGCATAACAAGATTATTCAGGAAATATCAGAGACAAGTACACAAGGTTCAAATAACACCGACGAACCTGTTCTAAGCGATAAAGAGGGCTCCACTACAGAAAGCAGTGAGCCTGCTGAGATGTTAACTCCACCTATCGCCATCAGCGATATCAATCCCATTTCACCGGCGAAGTCTATTATTAATCCTAAAATAGAAAGAGCCGTTTTCGCCGGAACCGGCACTGCTTTGTTGGCCGGATTAGCTTCCGGCTTTTTACTGGGCGGAGGCGGTGGTGCAGTTTATTACGCGTGGCCCTTGTATGTCGAAGATCCGGTTCACTTTATGCCAGTCAGAATCGGCGCCACAGTTAGTTTGCCCGTCACAAAACGAGTTCATTTTATCTCCGGGTTGGAATACTTGAATTATTCTTCGGTCTTCAATTATACCGCATCCGGACAAAAGCGTCAGGTGGTTCAGTATCTTGGCGTACCCATGCGTATCGATTGGACCTTTGCTTCTGCAAAACGCCTTGATTTCTATTTAGGCGGCGGTGTCGAGGCTTTATTTTGCCTCGCCGCTTCGCAACCCGGAAAACGGATGAACAAAGACTATCCCCATCTGTCTTTAGTAGGCGCAGCCGGAGTCCAGTACCACATTAACAACACGTTAGGCATCTATCTGGAACCGGTTGCCAGCTGGACCAGATACACTATAGAACAGGAAATCAAAACCTATGACACCTCTCACCCGGTGGCGGTGTCCGTTTCAACAGGAATTAGAATCAATATAAACAATCGATAATATGAAGAAGTTTCTCCTTTCCTTCATCCTCACAATCTTCACCGGCCTCGCCGCATTCGGTCAGCCGTTTGAACTTGGTCTCCAAGCCGGCACATCTGTAAACGGGTCAAGCCAGGTTGACGCCGGACTCGACATAGCATACGTTCTCCCCGTGGCGCCCAATCTCGAATTGGGACTGGGCACTGGACTAAGATATGCCCGGCCGATGACACAGAAGATACGCACCCTTACCGTCACGGAAGCGAATCCGTTTTCAGAAAAATGGAGCAAAAAGATTCTCAATGAATTCTCCATTCCCCTTTTTGGAAGGATACGGTATTCAGCCATAAACAATCTCTTTATCCAGGCCGACGCCGGTTACAAGTTCACCATTATCTCCTTCTTGTTCGATGATGGCATTTATTTCACCCCGGAAAACTTGTCCGGCTTCTTTTTCGAGCCCCAACTGGGATATAGATTAGATAACAAAAGATCCTTGTCGGTGGGAGTATCGCATCAACTGTGCGACATCGCCCTCATTTTGAAGACCGAAGACTACGTAAATGACCGCCATAGCGTAACACATATGACTATCGCCTCTGTCCGCCCCGTCGCCTTCATTAAATACACAAAAGCACTTTAACCCGTCTATATGAATAATTCCCTTCGGTTCTTAGTTGGCATAATAGCTCTATTAATTGCACTTGGGGCAAACGCACAGGATGACACTTGGAAAAACCACCGACATTCGCTGGAGATATCCACCGGATTCCCGTATCCGATGATGATTCACTCTGATGTCGGACCGGCACCAGACTCTCCGGAAGCTGCGGCCCGTTTGGAGATGTGGGAGAATGGACAGTCCAAGAAAGAGACTATGTATCCCAATCTCACATTGACTTATTCCTTCCGCTTTAACGAGGCTGCAGAAGTCTCCGTCTTCTTCAATATGCACGGATACACATACGCTATCCGACAGCATCCCAAAGGTTACACCCCCGGTATGAACTGGAACTACGATGTGTACACGGTCACAGAAGTCCTAGAGCGTGGCTATGTGAATATGGCCGTAGTTCCGGGGTTTATATTTAAGTACTACTGGTACAACAGGGATGTCTGGAAATGGTATTCCGGTGCCGGTGTCGGATTCTTTGCCTATGGCGAAGACTTCATCTTTGGCCGCAAAGTCACTCCTGAAGTCATTCTGGCCGGCACTCATTTTGGACGCAATCACTTTTACGGCGTAGCCGAATTCGTCCTGGGCCCGACAGGCCTCGGTCCGCAGATAGGTCTGGGATACAGGTTCTAAAACAAACAACGCCGGCGGGTTCGTCGGCGTTGCTTGTTATTAGTGGGGAATGATTGTTACTTGGAAAGTTCCTTTGCGGCTTTCTCCAGCTGTTTCTGAACTTCGGGATCGTCGAGTGCCTCCTCAACATCCTTCATAGTCTCGCTCATATTCTTCTGCAGGCCCTTGCCGATGATGGTGCGGGCGCCGTAGGGGAATTCCTCGCCGTCTTTCTTTTTCTCCAGCTGTTTTACATCTACCATGTAGTAGGTTCCGTCCTTGATAAAGTTCCAGGAGTATGTGCCCATATAGATTTCCATACCGAAGATCTTGGTGGGTTTGCCCTCGTCCAACACGATGTCCAGGGTCTTTTCTTCAGCAGCTTCCTCGGCCGTGCTCTTGGCAATGAAGCCGTACACATTTTTGTTGCCGTCGGCAACCTTGGCGGTTGCGGCATACACTTTCTTTACATACTCAATGTAGTCTTCACGGTTCAGGGTGCTGTCCTTTGCAACGAAAGTTACGTAAGATGAAAGGTTCTGCTCGCCCAGGAAGTCGTATTTGCCGGTCTCTTTCTGGAATTCGAAGGCGGGTGTCACATCGTCGATGCCGATGCCGAAGTTCTTCTTGAACCAGAAAGCGGCGGCCTCCTTGGTGTTCTTGTCGCCGTCAAAGGTGTCCTTCATAATATTTTCAGCAATCTTGCCGGCGTCTATCTTGTCGTCGTCGGATTTGGCTTTCTTGCCGTTGTTGGGGCCGCAGGCGCACACGGCAGCCACTGCTACAAAGCAGATAAGTGTCAGGAAAAGTTTCTTCATAGTATTCAGTATTAATTGGTTATTTATCTTGAAACGTGCGTTTCACAAAGGTAGACAATAAAAACAAAAAAGTCAACCACCTGAGTGATTGACTTTTCGCGCTCCTCATCTAGGACTTGAACCTAGGACCCCCTGATTAACAGTCAGGTGCTCTAACCAACTGAGCTAATGAGGAATTTTCCTTTCGGGACTGCAAATGTATAACTTTTTTCATTGTGCGCAAATATTTTTGTTGCAAAAA
>JAFZBQ010000125.1 GCA_017561665.1 Bacteroidales bacterium
CCCGACTACGCATATATGTACGCGCTGCCGTATGAGTATTATCAGAAGTACGGCATCCGTCGCTACGGCTTCCACGGTACCAGCCACAATTTCGTGGCAGGCAAGGCCTGTGACGCCCTGGGCTGGAACATCAAGGATAAGAAGATAATAACCTGCCACCTGGGTAACGGAAGCTCCATTACCGCAATCAAGGGCGGCAAGTCGATAGACACATCAATGGGATTCACTCCGCTGGAGGGCGTCACAATGGGCACCCGCTGCGGCAATATCGACCCCAGCGTGGTCACCTTCCTTATGGCCAAGGAGAACCTGAATCCCTACGAGATGGATTCCGTAATGAACAAGAAGAGCGGCCTGCTGGGCCTGAGCGGTATCTCGGCCGACAACCGCGACGTGGAAGGCGCCGCTGCAAAGGGAAACAAGCAGGCGGAGATGACTCACCTGAAGCGCTGCTACGACATCAAGAAGTATGTCGGTGCGTATGCAGCGGTGCTGAATGGCGTGGATTTGATTATTATGACTGGCGGTATCGGTGAGAATGCCCGCAATGTGCGCCGTGAGGTGCTCTCCGGCCTCGAGTATCTCGGCCTGGAGCTGGATCTCTACCGCAACGACCACGTGGAGGGCGACAACTGGCTTATCAGTACGGAGAACTCCAAGGTGAAGGCTATGGTGGTCTGCACCAACGAGGAGCTCGTGATTGCCCGCGACACCATGGAACTTGTTTCAAAAAAACGTAAGTAGTTGTTTTTAGAATAGTCCCGGAGTGATGCTCAGCCATTTGAGCACCGTCTCTCCGAAGATTATTATCAACAGCCAGGAGAATGTCATCATGGTGATGCCATATTTGAAGGCATCCGTCATGCTGTATTGGTTGGTGTTATATAACAGTGCCGCAGGCTTGCTGTTGAACGGCAGCACGTAGCAGTGCTCGATCAGCATGGCGACGGGTAGGGCGAGGCTCATGGCGGGGAATCCGAACCGTTTCTCCACGCCCAGAGCAATGGGAACGAACACCATGGTGCGTATGGTCTTGCTCTGGAACACCAGTCCGGAGTACATCATCAAGAATGTGAGTACCACGTATAGCACCCAGAAGGGGGTGTCGGCGGTTATGCCCATCGAGTCAAATGCGGCATTTACCATCGTGTTGGGCAAATCGGTGGCGTTGAGGCCGCTGCCCAGCACGTAGGCGCCTGCAGAAAAGAGCATCAGGTGCCAGGGAATGTCCACATCGTTCCATTTTACCACCCCGATGCCAGGCAGCAGCGCCAGAATGGCGCCGATAAGGGCAACGATGGTTTCGTCAATATTGTGGAAAGTCCCTTTCGTAATCCAGAGGAACAGGACTATCAGAAAGATTATCACCGCCTTCCACTCCTCTTTTGACATCTTCCCCATGGTGGACAGTTCGGCCTTCAGGCGGTCGATTCCGCCTTCTATCTGTGGCACCTGTTCTTCCTTTTTCATAGGAAAGAAGACGTACATACCCAGCAGCAGGCCCACCACCAGGATGATGATGCTCATAGGCCCCACTGCCACCAGCCACTCTTTATAGCCGAAATTACAGGAGCCCACGAACCCGGCAATTAGCGATATGGCCAGCAGGTGGGCGCCGGAACCTGTATAGAATGCATTGGCGCCGATATTTACCTGGAACAGGTTCTGAATCACCAGGTTGCGCCCAAAATTGTTGCGATGGCCGTCGGATGCGCCGTATATG
This sequence comes from Bacteroidales bacterium, assembly GCA_017561665.1. Taxonomy (GTDB): domain Bacteria; phylum Bacteroidota; class Bacteroidia; order Bacteroidales; family UBA932; genus Equibacterium. The sequence goes on from JAFZBQ010000125.1 coordinate 1,724, forward strand.
GCACAAATCACCATAAAGATAGGGAGCATAATGGTGGCCTTGACGGTGGTGGCGGAGATGAATGCAGAAAGCACCAGGTTTATGACCAGAAAACTCCAAAGCACACCCTTGGCGCTCTTTCCGAACTTTATGACGAAGGCCAGCGCAAGCCGCTTTGCAAAGCGGGTCTTGACCAGCATGGAGGCCAGCACGAAACTCAGGATGTTCAGCCACATCACGGGGTGGCCGAGCTGTGCGAGAGCCTCTTTTTGCGAGGTAACGTTAAGTAGCACGACTCCCAGCATCAGCAGCAGGGAGGTCAGGTAGTTGGGCAGGGCCTCGGTCATCCAAAGAATGAGACTCGCCACAAAGATGGCCAGCATCGCGTAGTTGGCGCGGATGAAGCCATCCAACCCGAGAGCATCGAGCCTCTTTTGCGCCGATGACGCAAGGAGGCTCGTGTCCAGGTTGTCAATGAAGCCGATGTGGCAGAACCAGCAGATCCAGACAAAGGCGATGGCGGCCAGTGGCGCGCCGAGGCGGGCCATCCAGGTCTCGAACTTCGATTTCTGCATCTTGGGCAGTTTCTCGATCTTGTAGTTGTTCATGTCCAGCGGATCGAACGCCGCCTTTGCCTGAGAGGGTTCTTGCATAAGAAATGATGTTATTTCCAGTTCTTATAGGGGTTCTTCATCAGCATGGAGTTGAAGTACTTGGGGTCGCCGGTAACTTCTTCTCCCAGCCAGTCGGGCTTGTCAAAAGGTTCGTTCTCGTCGGCGAGCTCTACTTCGGCCACAGTTAGGCCGTCGTTGTCGCCGTAAAACTCATCCACTTCCCAAACGTGCTTGCCGTCGGTGTTCTTAACAAGATAGCGTGTCTTGTCAATTACGCCGGGCTCAGCAAGGTCCAGGAGGGCCTTGACCTCATTTACGGGAATCTCTTTTTCCCACTCGAAACGGGAGGCACCGGAAGCGTTGCCGATACCCTTTATGGTTATGAAACCTTTATCGCCCTTGATGCGGATGCGTACGGTGCGCTCGGGAACCGAGCTCAGATAACCCTGGGTTATTCGGGTGGCCTTGAAGGCGTCGGCCTTGAAGTCGCCCTTAACCAGGAATTTCTTTTCTATTTCCTGTGCCATAGCCGTTTAGTTTGCAAGGGGTTTGTCTATCATACCGATTACGCGTTTGATGGCCTGCAGGTAGTTGATGTTCTCGACTCCCTCCAGATGGCAGTCGGCCACGGTCTTCTTGATGTCCTCTATCTCAGTGGACTCGGAGTTGATGGTGACCACCTTGGCTCCGTTGATGAGCACGTTGCCAACTTCGCAGATGGTGTCGTTCACCATATAGCCGAAGCGCTGCTTGTGTACGCGAACCGCTGCCAGGTCGGGATTGGCCTTCACCATCTCGATAAATTCTTCGAAGGTGTAGGTATCCTTTGTCAGTTTGGGCATTTCAACCATAAATGCGGGGAAAACTTCTTTCTCCAGCACTTCGCGGCTGATGGGAAATTCGCCCTTCATCAGGGGGTTCCACTGCTCAAAGCCGTCTACGGTCTGGACGTAGGTTTTGATGTCCATCTTGCCGTCGCGGATCTTGGTGTTGTTAATGTCGTTCTTGGCGCTGATGATGTAAATCTCATCGCTGGTGCGCTCCCACACCTTTTCGGGCACGGGCACACTCAGGCGGGCCATTCTTTTGTGCTGCTCGCAGAAGCACTGGCCAAAGCTGCGGAATTCGAAGCGGGGCTTGCTCTGCTCGCCTATTTTAAGTTCTGCCATTTTGCTGTAGCTCTAATCAGTTATTAATTCTTTGCATAATCGTCGTCAACTGCCTCGGTGGAATTGGCTGCGCCGGGAGTGAAAGTATCGGTCCTCATCCATTTGCCGGTACCGTCGGGCACACGGCTCCAGGAACCTGCATAATCGGTGATGGATTTACCCCAGCTGCCGTCATCGTTGGGGTCGCCCCTCTGGAAGAAGTCAAGTTTATTGCCGGCGGGGTCGAAAAGCTCTACAAGTACACTCTTCTTGGCGGAGAAGCCGCTGGAAAAGCCGCGTGGCGTCGAGCCCTTGCTGCCCACGATGGCGAAGAAGTCATTGGCGGGCACTACTTCCCCGTCAATGCCGGTCCAGGTAAGATCCCCGTCTTTGTTTATGGTGACGCCGGTGAGCTTTATGGGATAGTCGCTCATATTGTACAGCTCGAAGAATTTATCTTTATTATCGCCGGCACCGTAAACCTCGTTCAGTTTGAGCTTGGTCCAGTCCGTAGCGGGGTCGCCGACCTTGTAAGAATATTTGTCTGAGGTGGTGGTGAAGTCGGCTTCGTTAACGACTTGCACCGTAAATTCCACGTCGGTGCCATCGGCCATCGCGGGAATGGTGGCTGTATAGGTTTTGCCGGATGCGGTCATCGGAACGCTTGTGCCGTTGTAGTTAAGCGTTGCGGAGGTGATGGCCTGCAGGCCGGAAACCGTGGCGGTAACCGTAACGGGAGAAATGGAAGTGGGAGCCTCGGGGCTGAACACGACCTTGTCTATTGAAGAGGGGCCTTTGAAAACTTCATCTTTTACGCATCCGGAGAGCGTGATGATGATGGCGGCTGCAACTAATAATATCTTTTTCATAATCGTATTCTGTTACTTGTTTAGAAGTCAATTTCGAAACGGATTGCGAGCATGTGGTAGTCCACGCCTGCCTTGCCTGCAGGAGCGACAACTTTGGTGTAATCCTTTACGGCATTGCCGGCCTCGTCCAGACCGACATTGAGTTTACCCTTGCCGTTTGCATAGCGGTCGTTGTTGTTGAACTGGTAATTGAGCTGAAGCTTGACGTTGTCGTTGACATACCAGTTAAGGCCGAGGGTATAGGCTTCTGCACAGCCGCCAAACACATCGCCGTCGTTGAGGTCGCAGTATTCGTAGCGTCCGCAGAGCTCGATGTCGCCCCAATTGCGGCCGCGTTCTACCCTGGTGTACTTGCCGCCGTTGGAGTCATAGCGCTGCTTGCCGCCAAAGAGCAGGTAACCAGCCTGAACGTACCAGCCACCGAAGTTGTGGGTAAATGCATCACCGGCTTCGGGCTTGAATATCACGTTGTCACCGATATATGCAGCCTCGTAGCGCAGGCCGTAGTTGTGGCCGGCAAGCTCCACGGTCCACAGATTGTTGTGATCGTAGTCCTTGAGGTTGTTGGTGTCGAGATATTTCTTGCGGTTGATGCTTGTGGAGTTGCGGGCACTGGCGCGGTAGGTGCCCCATTCGCCGGTGGCCAGGTCCGTAGTAGTGGTCCTGTAAGAATAGGCTGCACCCAGGTGGAGGCTGGAATTAGTCATCTTGTAGAGCGGGCGGAACACAACCTTGGTGGTGAGGGAGTAGCCGGAATTGCGGCCGAAATCCTTATTGTTGTCGGCTACGTTCTGCCACTCTTCATTGCCTGCGATTACCTGTGAGAAAGCGCCTGCGGAGAGCCAGATCCAATCTTTGGCATACTTGGCATTGATACCGATATGACGGGAAGGGGACAGGGCGCTGCAAACCATAGGGCGCTCCATAAACTGCAGATAGCGGGAAGTGGTGTTGCGCTGGAGAGAGAAATTCTCCTTGAAGTTACCTGCCTGTAGGTCGAGATTGGGTATGCCGGTGTAGCGGACAATCGCGTCCTTTAGCTCCACCAGGCCGTTGGCAAGGTCCATATCAAACTCTCCGTACCAGTCTTCGTTAATCTGGCCCTTGATGGCGAAACGGGCGCGGCGGATGCCGGCGCCATTGCCGATTTGATCGGCATAGTCGGGCGCGCCAAAGAAGACGGCTCCGTCTGCCTGGACGCGGGTGTCAAACCACAGTTTATAACCGGAAGTGGGAGAAGCGAAGACGAGGATGCCGTCCTGTGCCTCGACATCGAGGCGGTCAGACTTGACGGCTACACCGTACTGGTTGTACTTGACCGTCTGCGCAAAAGCCGTCTGCGACAACAGTGCAAGGGCGGCCATGAAAATGAATAATTTACGCATAATAACTATTTGGTTAGAATAAATGTTTAATCGTATAACCAAAGATAATAAATAATTCAAAAAAAAACTCCGCAAAAACTGCGGAGTTTTTTGGATGAGCAGAAATGTTACGCCTCGGCTCTGCCGTGGCAGTTCTTGTACTTCTTGCCGCTGCCGCAAGGGCACGGGTCGTTGCGGCCCACCTTCTTCTCCACGCGGACGGGCGCATTTGACTTGGCCTCGCTGCTGTTGGTGATAAGGTCGGGACGGCTGGTCTGCATCCGGCTCATGTCGGTGCGCTTCTCGTGCGCCTCGGTGGCCACCTCTTCGGGAGCCTGCTCCACCTTCAGGTGGATTGCCATACGCAGCAGGGTGGAGAGGACGTCGCGGTAGATGCCCTCCAGGGCGGTGATGAACAATCCGAAGCTTTCGGTCTTGTACATCAGCTTGGGGTCCTTCTGCTCATAGCTGGCGTTCTGAACCGACTGCTTCAAATCGTCCATATCGCGCAGGTGATTCTTCCAGTACTCATCGATTACGCGCAGCGTCACGGTCTTGTATACGGCGCGGACAAGTTCCTTGCCCTTGGTCTCGTAGGCCTTGCGCAGGTCCACAAGCACGTTGAAGGCCTTGCGGCCGTCGGTGATGGGAAGGGCGATGTTCTGGTAGAACATGCGCTTCTTCTCGTAAACGTAGTTGACGATGGGCCAGGCCTGTGCGATGAGGGTGTCGTTGCGGCGCTGCTGGGTGGCGGCCAGATCCTCGCAGAGGCGGTCGGCCAGTTCGTTCTTGCGGGCGTGGTCGTAGAATTGCTCGTCAAAGGTGATGTCCACGCCAAGCTGCTCCAGAAGGGTCTCCTTGAAATCGGCATAGTCGATGCCGCGGTACTTGTCCACCAGGATGTCGCAGTAGTCGGTGGCCATATTGAGCACGTCCACGTCGATGCGCTCTCCGGTGAGGGCGCTGCGGCGCTTGGTATAAACCACCTCGCGCTGCGAGTTCATCACGTCGTCGTATTCGACGAGGTTCTTACGGATACCGAAGTTGTTCTCCTCCACCTTGCGCTGGGCGCGCTCGATACTGCCGGAAAGCATCTTGCTCTGCAGAGCCTCGCCCTCTTTCATACCCATATTGTCCACTACCTTGGCGATGCGCTCGCCGCCGAACAGACGCATCAGGTTGTCTTCGAGCGAGATGAAGAAGATGGAGCTGCCGGGGTCTCCCTGACGTCCGGCACGGCCTCGCAGCTGACGGTCCACGCGGCGGGAATCGTGCCGCTCGGTGCCGATGATGGCCAGACCACCGGCGGCCTTGACCTCGTCGGTAAGCTTGATATCGGTACCACGACCCGCCATGTTGGTGGCGATGGTAACGGTGCCCTTTTCACCGGCGTGTGCCACAACCTCCGCCTCACGGGCATGCTGCTTGGCATTCAATACCTGATGCTTGATGCCGCGCATCTTGAGCATACGGCTCAGCAATTCGGAAATCTCGACCGAGGTGGTGCCGACCAGAACCGGCCGCCCCTGCTCGATCAAGTCCTCTATCATAGCGATAACCGCATTGTATTTATCCTTCTTGGTGCGGTAGATCAGGTCTTCCTGGTCGTTGCGGATCACCGGACGGTTGGTGGGGATTACCACCACGTCCAGTTTGTAGATCTGCCAGAACTCGCCCGCCTCCGTCTCCGCGGTACCGGTCATACCGGAGAGCTTGTGGTACATACGGAAGTAGTTCTGCAGGGTGATTGTGGCAAAGGTCTGCGTCTCGGCCTCGACCTTGACGTTTTCCTTGGCCTCCACGGCCTGGTGCAGACCGTCGCTCCAGCGGCGACCCTCCATTATACGGCCCGTCTGCTCGTCCACGATCTTGATCTTGCCGTCGATTATCACGTAATCGACATCCTTCTCGAACATTGCGTATGCCTTGAGCAGCTGGCTGACGATGTGCATACGTTCTGCCTTGAGGGAGTAGTTGGCGTAGAGTTCGTCCTTCTTGGTCTTCTTCTCCTCGTCGCTGAACTCGGGGTTCTGGTCGATTGCCGCTACGGCCTCTCCCAGACGGGGCATCAGGAAGAATTCGGGATCGCCCACGGCTTCTGCCAGCACGTCGTTACCCTTGTCGGTAAGCTCCACGCTGCGCTGCTGCTCGTCTATGACGAAGTATAGGTCGTTGGTGACAATGCGCTGCTCCAGGTCCTTCTCCGTGAATGACTCGCGGATAATCTTGCTCTGGGCATCCTGCAGGATGACCTTTATGCCGGGCTCGCTGAGATATTTGATGAGCGGTCCGTACTTGGGCAGACCCTTGTAGGCCTTGAGCAGTTTGATTTCTCCCTCGTCCTTGATGCGGCCCTCGGCAATCAGCTTCTTGGCCTCGTTCAGGAACTGGTTCACTATCTGGCGCTGGGCGCTGTAGAGTTTTTCTACGAAGGGCTTGTATTCGTTGAAAGTCTGGTCCGAAGTGGAGCGCTGCACCTGCCCGGAAATGATGAGCGGGGTACGGGCGTCGTCGATCAGCACGGAGTCGACCTCATCGACGATTGCGAAGTGATGCTTGCGCTGGACAAGGTCGTTGGCGTTGATGGCCATGTTGTCGCGCAGGTAGTCGAAACCGAACTCGTTGTTGGTACCGAAGGTGATGTCGGCCTGATATGCTTTCTGGCGCGCCTCGCTGTTGGGCTCGTGCTTGTCGATGCAGTCTACCTTGAGGCCGTGGAACTGATAGAGCGGACCCATCCACTCGCAGTCACGCTTGGCCAGGTAGTCGTTGACTGTTACCACGTGTACACCTTTGCCGCCGAGGGCATTGAGGAATACCGGCAGGGTGGCGACCAGAGTCTTACCTTCACCCGTGGCCATCTCGGCAATCTTGCCCTGATGCAGCACGATACCGCCGATGAGCTGTACGTCGTAGTGGACCATATCCCAGGTCATCGGATTGCCGCCGGCCAGCCAGGTGTTTTTCCAGACGGCGTAATCGCCTTCGATGGTGACGAAGTCGCGGCTGGCGCTCAGTTCACGGTCGGCGTCGGTGGCCTTGACGCGGATGGTGGAGTTCTCCTTGAAGCGGCGGGCTGTGGACTTCATTATCGCGAATGCCTTTGGCAGCGCGTCGTCCAGAGCCTTTTCCAGCTCTACGTCGATATCCTTGACCAGCTTGTCCAGCTGGGTGGCCAGACGCTCCTTTTCGCTGACGCTGATCTCTACGTCCGCCAGCTTTTCACGGATGTCGGCCGCCTCGGCTTCCATATCGGCCGTGCGGGAGGCAATCTGAGCCTTCAGGTTCTGGCACGCCTCGCGGAGGTCGTCGTCGCTGAGTTTATCTAATTTGTCATATTCGGCCAGAATCTTCTTGAGGATGGGAGTCAGTTGTTTGAGGTCCCTGTCCGCCTTTGAGCCGAAAAGTTTCTTGAGAAAATTTGCCATAAAAATAGTTACCTGTTAAAAAATAAAGGTGACACATTGTCAGTATGCGCCACCTTTACCTCGGGTAAAAACAGCCCTGACGGGTCGTATTTTACTCGTCTTTTACAATGGCGCCCATAGGGCAGACATCTGCACAAGCGCCGCATTCTGCACACAGATCGGGGTCGATGCTGTATATGTCACCTGCGGAAATAGCGCCTACAGCGCATTCGTCGATGCAAGTTCCGCAAGCAGCGCAATCTTCTGTAATTTTGTAAGCCATAGTCTTAGTTTTATAGTTTCTTTAGAATTACAAAGAAAAGCATTTTTCAAAAATATTGCCAAATAATAGTATATTTGTCTTGAAATAATTTTGACAATGAAAGCTTTCAACATAGTATCAATAGTGGCTGCCTGGATCCTGGCGCTTACGGCAATGCCGCTCGCCGCGCAGAACAACGACACCAAACCGGAAGAGGAGGTGGTCAAGTTCGAGGAGAAGGTCCACGACTTCGGCGACCTGCTGCTGAGCGACAAGAGCGTCACCTGCAAGTTCAAGTTCACCAACATCAGCAAGAAGCCGATAGTGGTGCACAACGTGGTTTCCAGCTGCGGCTGCACCGTGCCCCACTGGACCAAGGAACCGGTGATGCCGGGCAAGACCGGCGCCATCGAGGTCACTTTCAAGAATGACCAGGGGGCATATCCTTTCAGCAAATCCATCACCGCGTACATTTCCGGCATCAACCGTCCGGTGATCCTTCACATAAAGGGCGTGGTATACGGCAAGAAACTCTCGCTCAAGGAGATGTACACCCACACCATAGGCGATGTGCTGGGCATGCGCGAGTCCACGCTGCTTATCGGCAACATGTATCAGGGCAAGAGCCGCAGCGATGCCACATCCATCGCCAACCTAACCAAGAAACCCGTCAAAGTGCAGGTCAAGAGCGATGACCCGGCCCTTTCCGTGGCGGTCGTGCCCAACCCGATTCCAGCCAACAGCAAGGCTTCGCTGGCCTACACGGTAAATACCGCCAAAGGCGAGAAAAAGTGGGGCAACAGCGAGTATTTCGCAACCTTTGTGATAGACGGCAAGCCGGCGGAAGAGAAGATCAGGGTGGTAGCCACCATCGCCGACGATTTTGACGGCTATACCCAGGTCCAGAAAGAACGCGGCCCCGTGCCGGGCTTCGAGAAGGGCTACCTGGATTTGGGCGAGGTGAAAAAGGGAGAGACTTTTGACCATACCATCACCGTAAAG
>JAFZBQ010000017.1 GCA_017561665.1 Bacteroidales bacterium
CGCAACCCCTACTCTCCCGCCAGCCGGTACCCTTGCAGAGGTTGCAACCCTTGCCCTTGCATATGTTGCAGCTTACATCAACTTCTGCGCTGGGCTCGGTGAACGGGAAATATGAAGGACGCAGACGAATCTGCGTGTCGGCGCCGAACATCTCCTGCGCGAACAGCAGAACCGCCTGTTTGAGGTCGGCGAACGAAACGTTCTTGTCTATGTACAGACCCTCCACCTGATGGAAGATGCAGTGTGCGCGGGCGCTGATGGCCTCGTTGCGGAACACGCGGCCGGGGCACACGACGCGGATGGGCAGCTGCCCTTTTTCCATAGTGCGTACCTGGATGGAAGAGGTGTGGGTTCGCAGCAGGATGTTGTTGTCGGTCTGGTTATTGATGAAGAAGGTGTCCTGCATATCGCGGGCGGGGTGCTCCGGCGGGAAGTTGAGGGCGCCGAACACATGCCAGTCGTCCTCTACCTCGGGACCCTCGGCCACCGAATAGCCGAACTTCTTGTATATCGAAAGGATCTCCTCGCGGGTGATGGAGATGGGATGGCGGCTGCCCAGGGTCATCTCGTCGCCGGGCATTGTCAAATCATCGCCGGAAGCGGCGGCATCACCGGCACCCAAACCATCGCGAAGGGCCGCCAGACGCTGCTGTGCCTCGTTTTTGAGGACGTTGAGCCGCTGGCCGAACAGACGCTTCTGCTCTGAGGGCACGGTGCGGAATTCCTCGAAAAGCTTGGTTATTTCTCCCTTTTTGCCGAGCAGTTTGACCCGGATATCTTCTATCTCCTGCTCTGTCTTGGCCTGCAGCTGCTTGATGCGGGCAGACAGTTCATCAATAATGGTTTCGTTCATCTGACAAAGAATTAGGCTGCAAAGATAATCTTTTTTAGAGATATTCGCCTTTGTCCTCTGCAGTCAAATCCACCAGTATCTCCTTGACGGCGTCGTCCTGCCTGGGACATATCATAAGCACATTGTTGCTGTCCACCACCATATAGTCCTCCAGGCCCTTGACGATAACCAGCTTTTTCTTGTCGGTAGAAACGACGATGCTGCCGGAGACGTCGCCGAGGACGGTGTTGGCATGGACGATGTTGCCGTCTTCATCCTTGGCGGAGATATAGCTGTAGATGGATTCCCAGGTGCCCAGGTCGCTCCAGCCGAAGTCGGCGGGGAAAACCCACGCCTTGCGGGTCTTTTCCATAACGCCGTAATCGATGGAAATCGAGGGCGAGTTGTTGTAACTGTGCTGGATGAAATCCTTCTCTGCGGGAGTATAATAAACACTGCGGTCCTTGGGATTGAACAGCTCCGTCATCTCCGGCAGATAGCGCTCCATCTCCTCTTTGATGGTCTTCAGGTTCCAGATGAAGATACCAGAGTTCCAGAGGAATTCGCCGCTCTCATAGAAGACCGTGGCAAGCTCGCTGTTAGGCTTCTCAGTGAAGGTCTTGACCTGGAAACCCTCCTTGGGCGTTCCGACTGGCGTATGAACCTCCTTGTTGAACTGGATGTATCCGAAGTTGGTATTGGGGCTGGTAGGCTTGATACCGATGGTGAAGAGCTGGTCGTGGCTCTCGGCATAGTCCATGACATTCGCAATCGTCTCTACGAAATTGGTCTCGTCGGTAATGATATGGTCGCTGGGGGCCACCGCCACCACGGCGTCTGGATGCTTGCTCAGTAGCTTGTATGTGGCATAGGCGATGCAGGGCGCGGTATTGCGCTTGAAAGGTTCGAAGAGGATGTTCTCTTCCAGGATGCCGTCGGCCTGCGCCATCACCAGGTCGCGATATTTCTCAGAAGTGACTATGAGGATGTTCTCGCGGGGGATGATGCGCACGGCGCGGTCGATTGTCATCTGCAGCAAAGTGCGGCCGGTGCCGAGTATGTCTATGAACTGTTTTGGCCTGGCGTTGCGGCTCAGAGGCCACAGGCGGCTGCCTGCCCCGCCAGCCATTATGATGCAATATCTGTTGTTCTTCATTATTTGTCGGATAGTTTACCAAAGATAATAAATTACCCGGAAGACTGCAAAAAAGAAGCCGAGGTCTGGTGTCCCCGGCTTCTAATTATCATAGATTAATGGTTTGTGATTACAGGGCTACTTTGATGCTCTCCAGATAAACCGCGTATTTGGTGTCGTTCAATATCTTGAAGTAGGTGCAGCCGGCAGGCACTGCAAATGTGTGCACCTTGCCGCTCTCGTCCAGGGTGCCGGTGAGCGCCTCGCCTGCAGGATTCACGGCACTGCCTGCGAATATCTTGAGATTCTCGGGATAATAGTCTTTACTGGGATGGCCGGTAATGGTGATGGTCTTAATCTCGGAAGGCATCGCTGTTTTATTGTACAGATAGGCGTTTTGCTTGCCCTGGATCTGGATGCCGTTTCCATAGTTGGCCACTTTGAAGAATGTGTACTCGTACCCGCCCTCGGTGAATGTGGATTCTTCCGCAGGATATGCGGTGGGAAGCTGCGCATCCGTAATAGTTGCCACGTTGCCGGGATCTTCCGGCTCTTCAGGAGGTGTGACCTCCTTATGGCTGACATACCAGGCTTTGCCAACCTGCGGTGCACCCTTGAACTCGGCCCGGTTGCCCACGATTGTAATCTCGTTGCCTTCGGCTACGCCCAGACTGCTAAAGAGCTTGTTGTTAGGCTGGCCGTATCCGGTAAGAACGCCGAATACATACACACGGCCGGTCTCGTCCACAAGACGGAAGTTGCCATACTGGTTCAAGTCAAACTTATTGCCTGCCGCTGTTTCCTCTGCGTTAGGCTTGGTCACGATACCTGTGAGGCGATACCACTTCTCTGCAGAAACTTCCTTAGCCAGGAACTGTTCCACGGTAACGGATTCTACTTTGGTGAAGCCGTCTACATAGCCCACAATCTCGATGGTGCTGTTGCTGCCGCTCACGTATGTGGTCTTGTAACCGACGATAGTTACGATGTCGCCTTCTGCAAGGCCCAGGGTCGCGAGGTCGATAGAAGCATCGGATGCCTCGTTGACGCGGGTACCGAATGCATACACGGTTCCGGTGTAGTCGGTAATGTAGATGCGGCCCTTGGAGAGATTGGTCACCTTTGAAATGAAGCCGGTCACGCGGTAGAGCACGAGAGGGTCGTCTTCTGCCGCAAGTATCTCCGCCACAGTGGCGTCAATAATGCTGCCGTCCTGGTTGACGGTGAATTCGACCGTAGAAGTTTCGCCCTTATCTGTGGTGGTGGAGAGTGTGATCACTGTATTGCGGGGAGATCCGGGGTTCCCGGCTGCCTCAAAGTGCAGGGTTACGTTCTCTCCGTCCTTTTCTGCACCTTTGAAGGTAATCCAGTCGGCTTCGTAGTCGGCCTTGACGTCGTTGCCCTTTACAACGGCATTGATGTCAAACGCGCCGCCTTCTTTACCAACAGTTACAGAGTCCTCTTCGAGGTCGAACAGGGACTTGGTGTGAGAGATATAGACCGCGTTGACTATCTCCGGCTCACCGTTGTAGAGCTTCATTTCGTTAACCTTGACGGTTAGTACATCGCCCATTGCAAGCCCTTTGTCCTTCCAGCACTTCTGTGCTTCAAGATCTTCGTTGAGCAGGCCCCACACGTAAATTGTTCCTGTTTCGTCGGTCAGGTCAAAGTTGCCGTAGCTGGTATTGACGACGCGCGTTATGGCACCTGTGATGATATAGGTGTCGGTGTTGGGGCCAAGTGCCAGATAGTCGGCAATGGAAATTGTCTGCTCTTCGCCGCCGCCACCCTGGCTTTCGCCGGCAGCCTGAATCACCGCCAGTTCTGCCAGAGGAGTGCTTTCAAGGGTGATGTCGGTAATGATTACATCGCCCACGGCGCTGTAGAATTTAACCTTGTCGGTACGCTCGGCATCGTTGTTGGGGGCGACGATGACCTTGACAGTCTGGCCGCCTTCGCCGCTGGCAGGTTTCACGGTGATCCAGTCGGGCGTGTCGGCAACCCAGGCGCCGTCGGCAGTGACGGCCACGTCATAGGTCTGACCGTCAGCCGGTGCCTGCACTGCGTCGGGATTAAGGGAGATGTTGCGGGCCATAGGACCCACGGGATAGTCGTGTGTACAAGCGGCAAAACCTGCCAGGCAAACGACTGTCGTCAATATAATGCTGTAAATCTTTTTCATATTCTTGTCCTCCCTTGATTAGAATGTGATTCTCGCGCCAAGCTGGCAGCGCCATCTGGAATAGAAGTCGCCGAAGGTTATCATGCGCGGATCGTATTGGTAGGTAGGTGTGGCATTGCCTGCCTCGTCCTTTGCAACGCCGGTAACCTTAAGCACATAGAGAGAGCTGGAAGCGCCGTAGTCGAGGCCCCAGTTGCGGTTGATCATGTTGCCGATGTTCATGAAGTCGGCAAACAGCTGCAGCTTGCTGCCGCGGGCGCGGTTGTAGATGAAGTCCTGGCCTACGTGAAGGTCAAAGTGGTGCTCAAAAGGAGCCAGGCCGGCATAGCGCGCCGACCACTGGCCGCGATGGCTCAGGAGATACTCGTTGCCGCGGATATAGTTTTCGAACTTGGCTGCATCGCCCGCCTTGGCCCATTTCATCTGGGGTACTTCTTCTGCGGTGGGGATGTAGAGCAGCGAGTTGCCGCGATAGCCGTCGCCGTTCAAATCCGTGGTCTCGTTGTATGCATAGCTGAAACGCTGGCCGCTCTCACCCATATAGGTCAGCGAGATGTTGGTTGCCAGACGGCCGGCCAGGTAAGGCTTGGAATTGTATGAAATCACGCCCATCACTTTGTGAGGCCTGTCGAACAGAGAGTAGCTCAGCTCGGGAGCATTGGTGTCCACACAGTAGTTATACTTCCAGTTGGAATAAGCCACGCTGCTGGTACCGTCGTTCACGCTGTAGGCGTGTCCGTAGGTGTAAGATGCCATCAGGTTCAGGCCAAAGTCGAAAGCCTTCTCCAATTTGCCGCTCAAGGAGTAAGTGTAGCCCTTGTTGGTGTTGCTCAGCGCCACAATCGTGGAGTATGCGCTGGACATCATGGTATAATAAGGGGCCGCACTTGAAGGATTGGCCGCAGTTGCTTCTGCACTCACGGGATTGAGGGTATTGTTGCTGATGATGGCCAGGTTCTGGAAGAAGACGTTGTTCAAGGTCTTGGAGAAGAGGCCGTCGAAGGTGAAGGTCCAGCCGCCGTCCCAGGTCTTGTCAAAGCCGAGGTTGACGCGGAATACCTGAGGATATTTGAACTTGCGGTTCATGGTGTTGATGGTCATGCCGCTGTTCTGTGCCTCCAGCACGCCGCTCTTGATGAATGTATCATACGGATTGCTGGTAAAGATATTCACCCCTTTCTCTGCAGCGGCATCCATCAGGGCCTTGCCCTTGACATAGACGCTCTTGGCCTCCATACCATTGTTATTGTAGGCGTTGGAAAGCCATACGAAAGGCACGCGGCCGGTGAAGAGGCCGGCGCCGCCGCGGAGAACCGCCGTATGATCGTCATCCACATACCAGCGGAAGCCGACACGGGGAGAGAGCAGGATGGTGGGAGCGGGTATTTCACCTACGCGGGCGTTGTAGAGCTCGGGATAAGTATCCTTGAAGCCTTCTGCGTACTCGTTGAAGCCGGGGTTTTCGGTGGGCTTGTTCAGCAGAACGGGCATATCGGCACGGATACCGTATGTCAGGGTGAAGTTGCGGTTGGGCTTCCACTCGTCCTGTGCGTAAAGACCAAACTGTGCGGCCCAGGTGGTAGCGCCCCATATTTCGGAGCCACCGGTGAGTTCGGGATCTGCGTAGTTGTAATAGTACTCGTCTACATTGCCCTCGAAATAGTCCGCCAGGCTCTTGTACTTGTATTCACCGAATGCATACTGACGGTAAATATTGTAGAAGCGGAACAATTCGTTGTGGGTACCCAGGGTGATGTTGTGCTTGCCGGCAAGTATGGATACGTTGTCGGTAAGGGTGTAGGTATCGGAATACATCGCATTGTAACCGGAAGAGTATTCGGTACCGAGGTCAATCGTGTAGGTATCGCCGGTGATGTATATGCAGGCGCCCTTGTAAGGGTAGTCGCGGCGGTCGCGCACGAACACGGCGGTTGCGCGGGCCTCGTTGGTCACCATCTCGCTCAGGCGGCTGTTGAGCTCGATCACGAACGAATTGGTGAAATTGACCTGATTGTAAGACGAATTGTTAAAGTAGTAGGTATATCTGTCCGATTTGTACTTGTCAACGTTACCGTGTGCGAACTGATAGCGGAACATCAGTTTGTTGTCGGTGTTGATGTTCCAGTCCAGGCGCAGCAGCGCGTTCATACTTATCTCATTCTTCTGGTGGGGAGTATAACTCTCGCTGTAGCCTTCGCCGGGCTTGTATACCTGTTCGTACTGATTCATTATGGCGTCTGCCATAGTGGTGTTGAACTTGGATCCGACGAATTCCGCCCTGTTCAGGTTGGTGGTGACGCCGTTTACCACAACGGGGAATGTCACGTCCTGATAATCCTCAGCGCCGTCCACGCCAATCGCAGAGGTGTTGCTGAAGTAGTTGGGATAAGCATCCAGGGCGGGAGTGTAAATGTTGGGGTAACTCTTCTTGTAGTACTCGCCGCTGGCAAAGAAGAAGAGTTTGTTCTTGATGATGGGACCGCCCAGCGTGAATCCGGCGCGTGCAATCAGTTCGTCGGTATACTTGGTGCGCTCCTTGCCATCCTCGATGGGGCCGGGGGTAGTACCGATCAAGTCCTGGTTGGAATAGTAGCCGTAGGCAGACCCTTTCAGACGGTTGGTACCCGATTTGGTGATGACGTTCATCGCGCCGCCGGTGAAGCCGCTCTGACGCACGTCAAAGGGAGCCACGACAATCTGGATTTCTTCTACGGCATCCAGGGCAATCGGGTCTGCACCGGCCTGTCCGCCGTTGGTACCGGTAGTAGACAGACCGAAGGAGTCGTTGGCAATGGCGCCGTCAATCTGGAAACTGTTGTAACGGTTGTTACTGCCGGCAAACGAGATGCCGCTGCCGCTCTTGGTGACAGATGCCTGCGGAGAGTATTTGATGATGTCGTAGATGCTGTGGTCCACGTTGGGCATCGTCTCCACCGCAGTGTGGCCGAAATGGTCTCCGGCGCCAGTCTTGGTGGCATTAAAAGACTTATCGCTGACTACGTAAACCGCGTCCAGCGTCTCTGAGCTCTTCATATTGAGGTTGAGCTCGTACGGATCGCCCAGTTTGAGCATTACGTCGGTGATCTCCACGGTCTCCATTCCGATGAACGAAACCTCAACCGTGTACGGACCGCCGGTACGCATACCGTTTATCACGAAACGGCCGTCGGCGTTGGCCACCGCAGCATACTGGGTTCCTGAAGGTGTGTGGACCGCAATCACCGCAGCGCCTGCGAGCGGTTCACCCTCGACGTCGGTGATGAGACCGTTCATGGAGCTGGTAGTGACCTGTGCAAAGGCCGACACACCAACAAACACCATCGCCGCGAAGGCGATGATTCGCTTAATTAGTTGGTTCATAAAGAGTTAGAATTGGTGTTCTATTTATATGTCAATAGAGCAAATTTACGCCATTATATAACAGCTTAATAAACAATTTATCAACTTTTTACTATCTTTGCGCCGTTGTTTAACATACGGGGTGGACAGATTTGACATTGCTTGCAACCACCGCTAAAAAATGCTAAAATATGAATACAAAACATTACCTCTTTACATCAGAGTCCGTCAGCGAGGGTCATCCCGACAAAGTTGCGGACCAGATTTCCGATGCAGTTCTTGACGAATTCCTGCGCCGCGACCGCGACAGTCACGTGGCGTGCGAGACTTTTGTGAGCACCGGCCTGGCGCTTGTCGGCGGCGAGGCCAGCAGCACCGCCTATGTCGATATCGAGAGCATCGCACGGCAGACAATAAACCGCATCGGCTACACCAAGAGCGACTATCAGTTTGACGGCAACTCCTGCTCCGTGCTGCTCGCGCTGCACGAGCAGAGCCGGGACATCGCCCGCGGCGTGAACCGCGCATCTGAAGACGAACAGGGCGCCGGCGACC
>JAFZBQ010000126.1 GCA_017561665.1 Bacteroidales bacterium
AAAAAATTCGGGGACACTGGGGGGACAAACGTGAAAAGGTCAAAAAGTTAAAGTATTTATTTACAATTAGTTATAGACTTTCTTTATTTCCTGCATCGGCAAGTAGCCGCTACAAGAACCTTCCCGTACGCTTCTTATAGTCCAGGTACTCCTGGCCGAAATCGGCTTCCAGACGCTTTTCTTCTGAGCGGACCTGAAGCATCATCAAGGCCGCAACGATTGAAAAAATAAGCAGCGGCCACCAGCTCCAGAGGGCAATCATAACGCTGATGTAGTATATGAAGGTGCCAGACAGCATAGGATTGCGGCTAAGCTTGTACGGGCCGTCGGTCATAAGGTGTTTGGTTCTGGGCGCTACCTCGTGGCCCATGGCATCGAAGGGATTGCCCTTCCCCACCCGTTTCATATAGACGATGCTCCAGATGCTCAGGGCGAGGCCGGCCAGCGCAAAGACGGCGGCAAGACACAGCCTGACCGCTGGAATATCAGCAAAAGACGGCGTTCCGGCCACCCACCACATAAGCGCGGGAATTCCGACAATAAAGATGGCGAAACCCAGAAAGTATCCGAGGATTTGTTTCATATTATTCCATACGAAGAATCTTCTTGCATTCTTCCAGTTCTTCAATCATCAGACCCTTGCCCTCTTTCAAGGGAGGTCTTACTTTCTGCAAACGGGTATAGAACACGTTGAATTCAGGTATTTCAAAAATGTAACGCACAAAGTCCCACTCTGTTACAGGTTCTTTTGATTCGAAAAAGTGTGAATAAACCCGGTCTGACACAATCCTTTTTTGGTCGATTACCTGCTGGGATACTTTGGCACATTGCCTGGTTATGTTGTAAAACTGGTCAATATGCCCGACCAGTTCAACATTGCCGATGGTGTTGAGTATTTCGGAAGTGTATGAGTCCAGCCCGTAGCCGATATCAGACTGAACGTATTCTGCCAGTGAATTGATCAGGAAACTACCGACAACACCGCTATCTACTCTCTCCAGCGTATCCGCCCGTTGGGCAAGCAGAAGGCACAAATATGTAGAGTCCAGTGAGTCGTAGATATCCAAATACTCCTGGAGTTCCTCACAGGTGCGGTCCATCTTTTCTACTACTTGTTTGGCCAGTAATTTGGCGGTGCGGGTCCGTTTGCAGGAATTAATGAGCCCCTGGACACCGAATGTCAACACTATGCCGAGCACCGTTGCCAGAAATCCGGCCAGAAAGGCCGACAACCATTTTTTGGTTTCCTCTTTCATTTCTTAATGTTGTTTAAATACTCTCTGCGTTCTGCCTCCGGGAACTTTTCTATGGCGTAGCGGAGCATTGTGCGGGGCATTGTGCTGTACCGAGGCGCCAGGTATGCAACCAGCGCCGCCTTGTCTCTTTTGCCCCCCTCGCGCAGCAGCCACCCGACCGCCTTGTGGATAAGGTCGTGCTTATGATGAAGCAGGATGTCGGCGATGGCGAAAGTGTCGCCGATCTGGCCATGGCGGATGAATGTCATTGTGCTGACGATGCCGATGCGCTGCTCCCAGATGGTCTTGCCATTTCGCGCCAGGTCGTACAGCAGGCTGCGGTCTTTGTCAAGCAGCCATACGCCAAGCAGCGGATAGCAAGATAAATCTACAAGATCCCAGTTGTTGATGCGGTCGGTATGAGCCAGATAGAAATCGACGCAACGCTGCTGCATCGAAACATCTTTCTTTGAATGCGAGAATATTTGAACCAGCGTCAGCAGCGCAGCCAGCCGAACTTCGTGGTATTCACTGGCGATGCTTTCTTCCAATTCGTCAAATGTAACTGAAGACCAGTAGCGCCTGACAACCCCGCGCGTCACCGGCACCTTGATGCCGAGGAACATGTCCCCCTCGCCATACTGGCCGGGCCCGGTCTTGAAAAACCGCGACAGTCCCGCCACCTGCGACGGGTCGGCATTTGCCGTCATTTCTGATATCAGCCGGTTCATTTCTGCCAGTCAATTGAAGAATATATGGCCTCGGCCAGCATCTTTGCGCCGGTGGCCTGGGGATGAATCCCGTCCATGCAATAGGTAGAATCGGGAAAAAGGTCCACCAGGTCTACCAGTTCCAGACCTTTTTCCGCGGCGATTTCCCTGATAGCGGGGCGCACCCCCTCCTCCATCGTCTCGGGATAAAGCCCCATCAGCGGCCTGCCCATAAGCAGATGGACCCTGATTGGAGCTATCAGGATAACACGGGGATTTGACGGCAATTGAAGGTATGAATCCACAATCCGGCTGTAGTCGCGCCGGAAGATTTCAGGATCCCAGTTGCGACGCTTGGTGTCGTTGCTCCCAAGCATTATCAGCACGATGTCGGGATTCCACGCCAGACTGTTGCGATACACCCGCTTCTTTACATACGGAGTATCGGCGTCGAACCGGGCCGATGCGTCGTTATATCCAAAATTGCGGACTTGAAAGTCTGCTCCCAGCTTTTCTTGAAGCAGAGCGGGATAACTTTGTTTCCAAGGTTTGAGAAGGGTAAAACCCCAGGTGATACTGTCTCCGATACAGGCGATGCGTTTCATCCAAATCCAATTTGAGCGTAAAGATAGTGTTTTGTCGGGGTATTATGACTATATTTGCAGGATATGAAGGAAAAGTTCAAGACCACCATAATGAGCGTGAGCGACCTGCAGAGTTCGCTCGGGCTCAAGGGCGCAGTCGGCAAAGTAATTGCCAAAGCGGCTTACGACATTCTTGGTCTTGACGGAATAAACCGCGTCCAGGACAACAGCAGCGAGTATTTTGGGGCCGAATTCGCAGAACACGCCCTCAAGGATCTGGGCGTGGATTACAGCATTCCGCAGGAACAGTTGGAGAGGATTCCGAAAGAAGGCGGTTTCATAATTGTGGCAAACCACCACTTCGGCAGCATCGATGGCCTGATTATGGCGGCGTCGGTTGGAACCATCCGCCCCGATTTCAAACTGATGACCACATTCCTGCTCAGCAGAATTCCCAGCCTGAAGGATATCTTCATTCCGGTGGACAATTTCTCTTCCGGCAAGGCCCGCAGCCTTAACGGCATCCGTACGGCGATGGCGCATATCGCGGCCGGAAACTGCCTGGGTCTCTTCCCCGCCGGAGAAGTCGCCACCTGGCAGCACGGCAAAAACCGCACGTCGCTTGGCAAGAAGCGCGTTGTGGAGGACATCCCCTGGGCGCACAGCGTCATCAAACTTGTCCAGCGCAGCGGCCTTCCGGTGATTCCGATGTATTTCGACGGTGAGAATTCCAAACTGTTCCACAGGCTCGGCCGGATACACCCCCGCCTGAGAACCGCCAGGCTGATGCGGGAGGCCCTCAACAAGCAGGGTACCCACGTTGAGGTCAGGATCGGCCAGGCAATTCAGCCGGAAGAAATTGCCGGTCTGGATACCAATGCCCTGGCAACATACCTCAGGAGCCGTTGCTATGCGCTTGAGCAGCAGACTCTTCCCAATCTGCAACCCGCCTCGCACGAATGGCCTGCCTCCGTGGCCGAAGCTACCGATGCGGAACTGGTTGCCGGAGAAATGGAGAATCTTCCCACAGACAAGATACTGTTCGAAAACGGCGACTACCGCGTCTGCCTGATAAGGAAAGAAGATGCGCCCAACGCCCTGCGGGAACTTTACCGCCTTCGCGAAGTCACCTTCAGGGCTGTCGGGGAAGGTACCGGAAAGCCACTTGATACCGACAGTTACGACGACTATTTCTATCAGCTGATTGTTTGGAACATACCTAACCGGGAGATTGTCGGGGCATACCGCATAGGAGACGGAAAGGAGATAATGGAGCAGCACGGCGGCATCGGCGGATTCTATACCGCCAGCCTTGTGAATTACAAGGATGCTGCGGCACCGATACTGTCAAAGTCAATAGAGTTGGGACGCTCTTTTGTCGTGGAAAAGTATAAAAAGGAGTTCAGTCCGTTGAAACTTCTGCTTGGAGGTATCGCCGCATCCACTCTCAAAATACCCCACGCAGAGTATCTGCTTGGCCCCGTGAGCATCAGCAACGACTTCCCCGTTTTCTACAAGAGTCTGACCACGCACTATATCAAGCGGGAGTTCCCGCTGCCCGATGCCGATCGACTGGTGACCGCACCCCACCCCTTCGTTCCCGATTATCTCAGGGTGAATCCAGACGACCTGCTGCAGGCAGTGCCCAAGGGCGACATCGCCGGTTTCGACAGCCTGCTGTCGGCTATTTCGGATGGCGAATGCCATCTGCCGGTGCTGGTTCGCAGATATTTCAGCTGCTCCGCCCGCCTGGCCTGCTTCAACGTCGATCCCGATTTTGCAGACAGCCTGGACGGACTGATACTGCTGCGCCTGAGCGAATACCCGGTACAGGCACTCAAGGCTATAACACGTGGAATGCCCGACGAACTGCGCGACGGCATCTTCGAGCATCTTTACGGAACAATAGATCCACAGTAATCAAATAGGCTCTCCAGAGAGATAGACCTGCCGGATGTACGGAGTCTGGTGCAGGTAAACCATCTTTGTCAGGTTCCAGCCTGGACGGGTCAGGATGAGGTCGGCCCTTTTGCCAGCCGTGACGCTGCCGGCGATATCGCTGATGCCCATTGCGTAGGCGCCGTTGATGGTGACGGCGTTGAAGGCGCGCTCCGGAGTGAGTTTCATCTTGATGCAGCCCAGCGCCATCACGAACCGCATATCGCCGGAGGGGGCGCTGCCTGGATTGAAGTCCGATGCCAGAGCCACACCCAGGCCGGCCTCGATAAAGTCGCGGGCGCGGCCGTACGGCAGACCCAGGAAAAATGACGAGCCGGGAAGCATAGTCGGCATAGTGTCGCTGCCCCGCAGCGCCTCAATCTCTTCCGGCCCGGTCTGTTCCAGATGATCTACGCTCAGGGCGCCGAACTTGATGCCTACCTGTACCCCGCCGCTTACGGCCAGCTGGTTGGCGTGGATTTTAGGCCTTAAACCGTGCTTAATTCCCGCTTCCAGTATCCGAGCGGTATCTTCTACCGTAAAGAACCCTTTCTCGCAAAATACGTCCACAAAATCGGCGTAGCGGGCCGCCTCCGTCATCATCTCGCATACGGCGTCGACATATCCCTCGTGAGTATAACCGCGGCCGACGGCGTGTGCGCCCAGAAATGTCGTTCTGATGATTCCGGGCGAATGCTGCTTGATGCGGTCTATTACCCGCAGCATCCTGATTTCGTCTTCCGGATTGAGGCCGTAGCCGCTCTTGATTTCCACCGAGCCGGTGCCCTGATAGTTCATCTCAATCAGGCGTTCTACTGCCTGAGAATAGAGCACCTCCTCCGGCGTTTCGTGCAGACGGTCGGCGGAGTTGAGGATGCCGCCGCCGCGGGCCGCGATCTGCTCGTAGCTGAGGCCGTTTATCTTGTCTATGAACTCGTCTTCGCGGCTGCCGGCATAAACTATATGGGTGTGGCTGTCGCAGAAGGCGGGCATAAGCATACCGCCTTCGCAGTCAATGGTTTCATCGGCTTCGGGACAGGGCTGACCGGCATCGCCGAAGGCGGCGATCCTGTCGCCGTCGGTAAGCAGCCAGGCATCGGTTTTGAGGCCGGCGTCGTCCATCTCCGCGCCCTGCTTTCGAAGGATGCCTGATGGCACTACACCCGCCAGTATGCCAATGTTTTTGAAAAGACGCTTCATTATTCTACTGGCGGCAGATTATCGCGGATATATGCCACGGAATTCATAATCAGCGGGCGCATATAAGTGTCCTCGTCAATGAACGGAACGGTTTTGCGCAGTTCCTTAACCACCTTCTCGAGTACTGGGGATGATTTGGCTGGACGGCGGAACTCGATGGCCTGGGCGGCGTTGAACAGCTCTATGGCCAGCACGGTCTGTACGTTGTCTATCACCCGCACCAGCTTGGTGGCGGAATTTGCCCCCATGCTGACGTGGTCTTCCTGTCCGTTGGACGAAGGCACAGAGTCGCACGAAGCGGGCCAGCAGTGCCCCTTGTTCTGGCTTACGATAGATGCGGCGGTGTACTGCGGAATCATAAATCCGCTGTTCAGGCCAGGCTTTGCCACAAGGTATTTGGGCAGGTCGCGGTAGCCGTGGATCAGAAGGTATGTACGGCGCTCGGAAATGCTGGCCAGCTCAGAAAGTGCTACGGCCATGGCGTCCATCGGAATCGCTATCGGCTCGCCGTGGAAGTTACCGGCCGATATTACCATATCCTCGTCGGGGAAGATGTTGGGGTTGTCGGTGGTGGAGTTGATCTCATTCTCTATTACCGATGTCACGTAGTGCAGGTTGTCCTTGACGGCGCCGTGAACCTGAGGAATGCAGCGGAACGAGTAAGGGTCCTGAACGTGCTCTTTTGGCCTGTTAATAAGTTCACTGCCCTCCAGAAGCCTCATAAACCTGTCGCCTGTCTCTATCTGGCCGACGTGCGGACGGATGCGGTGGGTAAGCGGCAGGAACGGCTCTATGCGGCCGTCGTAGGCATCCAGCGAGAGGGCGCCGATAACATCGGCCCACTTTGAAAGCCTGATGGCGCGTATAAGCGACCAGATGGCGTGGGCGCTCATAAACTGGGTGCCGTTGAGCAGCGCCAGACCCTCTTTGGACTGAAGCTTTATCGGCTCCCAACCCATCTCTTTCCAGACCTCGGCTGCGGGACGGACCTCGCCCTTATAGAGCACCTCCCCCATTCCGATGAGCGGCAGGCAGAGGTGTGCCAGCGGCGCCAGGTCGCCCGAAGCGCCCAGGGAACCCTGCTGATAGACTATCGGAAGGATATCGTTGTTGAACATGTCGGCCAGGCGCTGCACGGTGATAAGTTGTGCGCCGGAATGGCCGTATGAGAGGCACTGCACCTTGAGCAGCAGCATCAGCTTGACTATCTCCGGACGGACTGTCTCGCCGGTGCCGCAGGCGTGGCTCATAACCAGGTTATGCTGCAGCTGTGACAGGTCCTCCGCCGGAATGGAGACGTTGTAGAGCGAGCCGAAACCCGTAGTGATACCGTACAGAGGCCGGTCCAGCTCATCCATCTTGACATCGAGATAGCGGCGGCATTTTTCGATGGCGGCCACCGCCTGGCCGCTGAGGGCGATTTTCTCGCCGCTGTCCATAATCTGCTCCAGCCTTTCAAGGGAGAGATGCTTGTGTGAGATATAGTACATTGTTTATTTAATTACCGAATCGATAAGTGTTTCGTCTGCAATATTGGGTATGGTGACCTTGAGGCCGGGGGTGCGGTCCATTTCGCGCCGGATGGCCTCCATAGAGCCGCCGTTGCGTGCCCAGCTGCGGCGGGCGATGCCGTTGTTCACATCCCAGAAAAGCATTTGGCGGATGTGACGCGCGGAATCTTCGCCGCCGTCTATCACCATTCCGAAGCCGCCGTTTATGACCTCGCCCCAGCCTACGCCGCCGCCGTTGTGAATGGATACCCAGGTGGCGCCACGGAAGCCGTCGCCAATCACGTTCTGGATTGCCATGTCGGCGGTGAACTGGCTGCCGTCATAGATATTGCTGGTTTCGCGGAACGGGGAGTCGGTGCCGGAAACGTCGTGGTGGTCGCGGCCCAGCACTATAGGGGCTTTGATTTCTCCGCGGCGGATGGCCTCGTTGAAAGCCAGCGCAATCTTGGTGCGGCCCTCGCAGTCGGCATACAGGATGCGGGCCTGCGAACCCACCACCAGATGGTTGCGCCCCGCCTCCTCTATCCAGCGGATGTTGTCCAGCATCTGGCCGCGGATACTCTCCGGAGCACCGGCGGCGCATTCGCGAAGCACCTTCACCGCCAGGGCGTCGGTCTTGGCCAGATCCTCGGGATCCTGGCTCATACATACCCAGCGGAACGGGCCGAATCCGTAGTCGAAATAGAAAGGACCCATGATATCCTGGACATAAGACGGATAGCGGAATTTGCCATCCTTCATTATATCTGCGCCGGCACGGGATGCCTGCAGCAGGAAGGCGTTGCCGTAGTCAAAGAAATACATTCCTTTGGCGGCCAGGGTGTTGATGGCGTCGACCTGACGGCGCAGCGATGCCTCCACCGCCTCCTTGAACCTTTCCGGATCGGCGGCCATCATCCTCTTGGACTCTTCAAAACTGTATCCGACCGGATAGTAACCGCCCGCCCAGGGGTTGTGCAGCGAGGTCTGGTCTGAACCCAGGTCGACGTGCATATCCTCTGCGGCAAGCCTTTCCCATAGATCTACCACATTGCCCACATAGGCCAGCGAAACGACCTCCTTGGCGGCCACAGCCTTGCGGATGCGGGAAATGAGTTCTTCCAGGTCGGGATGGAGCTCATCTACCCAGCCCTGGTCAAAGCGCTTCTGCGCCGCGGCTGGATTGATTTCCGCAGTGACGCTAGCCACGCCGGCGATGTTGCCCGCCTTGGGCTGTGCGCCCGACATACCGCCCAGGCCAGCCGTTACGAACAGCACTCGTCTCTCGTCACCCCCGGCTTGACCGTCGTCACCCCCGGCTTGACCGTCGTCACCCCCGGCTTGACCGGGGGTCTGAGATGGCCGGTCGTAGCCGGCCATGACGTCTTCTTTCGTCATCCCGGAAATGACGTCTTCTTTCGTCATCCCGGGCTTGACCCGGGATCTCATCACCCTACGCGCGGCGTTCATCACCGTGATGGTGGTGCCGTGCACGATGCCCTGAGGGCCAATGTACATATAACTGCCGGCAGTCATCTGGCCGTACTGCGACACGCCCAGGGCGTTGAAGCGCTCCCAGTCGTCGGGCTTGGAATAGTTGGGGATGACCATACCATTGGTAACCACCACCCGCGGCGCATCCTTGTGGGACGGGAAAAGCCCCATCGGCAGGCCGGAATACATCGCCAACGTCTGATCCTCCGTCATATTGGCCAGATACTGCATCGTGAGCAGGTACTGGGCCCAGTTCTGGAACACGGCGCCGTTGCCGCCGTAGGTGATAAGCTCGTGCGGATGCTGCGCCACGCGCGGGTCCAGATTATTCTGGATCATCGCCATAATAGCGGCAGCCTGCCGACACTTTGCAGGATAGGCGTTGATGGGCCGGGCGTACATCTCGTATTTTGGCCGGAACCGGTACATATAGATGCGGCCGTACTCTTCCAGTTCCCGGGCAAATTCGGGCGCCAGATGGGCGTGATGACGCGGTTCAAAATAGCGCAGGGCGTTCTTGAGCGCCAGGCGCTTCTCTTCTTTTGTCAGGATGTCCTTGCGCCTGGGCGCGTGGTTTACAGTGTTGTCGTATGGCCTGGGCTCGGGAAGAATCTCCGGAATGCCCGCCAGTATTTCTTTCTGGAACTGATCCATATTATTTGTCGATATTCTGATTGACGGCTTTGAGTACCTCCGCTTCCAGCTGCTGCGCCTGTTTCACAATTTCCGCGGCGCGGGCAATCAGCGGCATTGCGGCCGATTTGTCTTGCAGTCCAGCAGCGTTTATGCGGACATTGAGTTCGGCACCCCTGACGGCAGCGGTTGCGGCCAGGGCAGCGACTCCGGCGTCGGATGCCGAAGCGGGATTGCCCTTAAGCGCCATTTCAAGTGCCAGCGGCAGTGCCTGCAGCGAAGTCTCCATAGTACGCAGAGGAACCTGTGCGGCATATAGCGTGGCATCTTCCAAAGCGGCTGCCCGGGCAGACTTTTCCTCTTCAGTGCCTTTCGGCATGGAGAAGCAGGCCATAATGCGGTCGAAGGCGGCAGTGTCCTCGTCCACAAGATCCAGCAGCTGCTGCATTATGGACTGTCCTTTCTCGGCCACGTCGGAGAATTCTTTCCACCGGCTGTCCCAGCCACGCTTGTGGGATGACAGATTGGCGACCATAGTGCCCAGGGCGGCTCCCAGCGCACCCATATAGGCCGATACGCTGCCGCCGCCGGGAGCGGGTGACTCGCTGGCGGTCTCGCTGGCGAAGCCGTCTGCCGTAAGACGCACCAGGCGGTGTTTTATAGCCTCTTCTGCCTCATCCTGCATCAGGAATTCAATCACCTTTTCTTTAGGGTCGAAGGGCTTTAGATCGTCCAGGGACATACTCTTTACGGCGATCTTCATTATTTCGTCGTCGGATATGCCTAGCGAGCGCTGCTGTTTCTCCAGATAGAAACGGCCTGCCTCCATCAGTACCCGTTTGGGCACGAGGCCGACTATCTCGGTGCCGGTTACCTTGAGGCCGCGGGCTGCGGCGGCGCGGCACACCTCTTCATATGCTATGTGCAGCGGAGTGACATCTATGTCGGTGATGTTCATCGACACCTGTGCGATGCCGTATTCGTCTATATACCAGCCGATGGCCTTGCATCCCTTAAGGGTGCCGGGAATCCATATCTGCTCTCCGTTCTCGTCCTTGAGCAGTTTGCCGGTAAGTGAACCTCCCTCGCGCGCCTTGCGGCCCTTTTCGCGTACGTCAAAGGCCACCGCCATCGCGCGACGGGTGGATGTTGTATTCAAATTGAAATTGACCGCCACCAGAAAGTTGCGGGCCCCAACGTTGCTGGCGCCGCTGCGGGCAACCACATCGTTGTAGGAATCTGGGCCGAAGTCCGGTTTGCGGGCTGGGTCCGCCATCTTTTCCGGCAGAGCCTCGTATTCGCCTGCGCGGCATACCGCCAGGTTCTTGCGTTCCGGCTTGAAGGCCGCTGCCTCGTAGCAGTAACACGGGATGCCCAGCTCGGTGGCCATCCTTTCTGCCAGCTTGCGTGCCAGGGCGGCGCACTCTTCCAGCGTTATTCCCGAAACCGGGATGAGCGGCAGTACGTCGGTGGCTCCTGAACGGGGATGGGCGCCGTGATGCTGGCGCATATCTATCAGTTCCTGTGCCTTCGCAGCACCGCGAAAAGCCGCCTCGCAAACTTCTGCCGGTTCACCAACGAAAGTGACCACCGTGCGGTTGGTGGCCTCTCCGGGATCTACGTCCAACACTTTAACCCCTTTTACAGCAGCTATTGCCGCAACTATGCGGTCTATCACCGACCTGTCCCTCCCCTCGCTGTAATTGGGGACGCATTCTATTATCTGCTTCATCTGTTTTAGAAAAGAAGACGCCCGGATGCCGGGCGTCTCCATTTAAGCTTTGAAATGATTATTTTTTCTTGCCGAGCAGGCCGCCGAGGATGCTGGTTGCAGCTCCCAGAATGCCGCTGGATTTGCCTCCCTTGAGGGTCAGCAGGATGTCATTAAGGTCAACATCGCCGTCGCCGTCCTGGTCCTTGATGATGTTGGACAGGCCGCCCAGAACTGTGGGGATGAGGGCGGTGAGCTTGCCGTTGAGCAGGCTGCCCAGGTTGAGTTTGGAGAGGATGTTGCTGGTGAACAGCTTGCCTGCCAGTGCGGTTACGGGGCTGGAGGCAGCGCTCTCCTGACCGGTGAGGAGCTTCTTGATGAGGTCGATACCGCCGGCTTTGGTAGCTGTCTGGGTAAGACTGCCAAGAATGGACTCTGAAAGGCCGTTGAGGACGGTGTTCTGAACGTTAGCGGGGATTTCTACATTGCCTGCAGCTTTCTTTACCTGCTGCAGAATAAGGTCACTGATGTTTGCCATAATATTGTCGTTTAAAGATTATTGTCAAGCAAACACGAATGTAAGAATTATTTTAGATAATTCCTACAAATAGATCATAATCATAATCTGGGCGGCGACTACTCTTAAAAACATCGTCAAGGGATATACTGTGGCGTAGTTGACGGCGATGCGGCTGGAACCGTATGTCTGCTCTGTGAACGAGAGCAGGACTACGTCGGTGGTGCCGCCCGCCAGCAGGCCGCATATGCGCAGAAAGTCCATCTTAAGGGCATATTTGGCTATGAGGGCCGCTATCAGCATAGGAATCGTGACAATCAGGAATGCGTACAGAATCCAGATGTATCCGCCGCCGACCAGGCTGCTTACGAATGTCTCCCCCGCTCCGACTCCGACGGCCGCCATAAACAGCGACAGGCCAATCTCGCGAATCATAAGGTTGGCACTGAGGGCGGTGTAGGTGGTAATGCGGAGCTTTGGACCGAAATGTCCCAGGAGGATGGCCACAATAAGTGCACCGCCGGCCAGACCCAGCCTGAGCGGCTGCGGCATCGACGGGAAACGGATGGGCAACGTACCCACCAGAACTCCAAGGGCGATGCCGAAGAATATCGGTACCAGATTGGGTTTGGAAAGGGTTTCGGGCTTGTTGCCGATGAGTTTGGAAAGGCCTTTGATGCCCTCTTCCGTACCCACTACCTGTATGCTGTCGCCCACCTGGAGAATTACGTCGGGTTCTGCCTGCAGTTCGATGCCGGCGCGCAGGATACGGGTCACGGTGACTCCGTATTTATGACGGATATCGAGCTTGCGAAGGCTCTTGCCGGTGATGTCGGATTTGGTGATGGAGAGTCGGCGGCTCATCAGCTTGCTGCCGGGCTTCTGCCAGTCGCGCATATCGGCGGTGAATTCTTCTCCGAATATGATACGCACCAGGTCCCGATGTCCGGCGTCGGTGACAATCAGAAGCTTGTCACCTTCTGCCAGGATCCAGTCAGGGTCGGCTACGGATACTTCGCTGCCACGCATGACCCTGGAGACCACAAAATGCTCACCCATCTTCTCTTCAGAAATGGAGGCCAGCCGCTTGCCGAAGATGGCGGGGTTCTCTACCTTGCAGGCGATGCGCAGCACATTGTTCTCTTCGTCGCCCTTATGCTCTGAGATAGCCTTCTCCTTTTCTATGTCGATCCTGAAAAGACCTTTCAGGCACATTACAAGCAGCATTGCACCAAGCACGCCAATAGGATATGCCACCGCATAGGCCGATGCAATGGTTGACGACTCCTCTTCTGCCGCCTTCAGGCTGCTGCCGAGCGCTACGGCGGAATCGGTGAGCGCCTGCTGTGCGGCACCCATTCCCGGGGTGTTGGTTATGGCACCCGACATCACGCCCGTCATCGTAGCCAGGTTTTCACCCGAAACCAGATGGATGACGTAAGTTGTGACCATCGTGAGCACTACCATCAAAACGGCCATCAAATTCATTGGAAGGCCCTCCTTGCGGAAGGAGCTGAAAAAGCCGGGACCTACCTGGAGGCCTATGGCGAACACGAACAGTATCAGTCCGAAATCTTTGATAAAGGAGAGCATCGTGGGGTTGATGCGCAGTCCGAAATGGCTCAGTATGATACCTACGAAAAGAATCCAGACCATTCCGAAAGAGATGCCCCACACTTTGAAGCGCCCCAGCCAGAGGCCGATGGCGATTACCAAAGCCAATATGAGTATGGCACCGGCGGTGCCGCCTTGTGAAATCAGATTCATCATTTCGGCGGCAAATGTATAAAAAACTGCAAAATAGTTACAGATAATTCTCCAGAAGGTGCTCTGTGGCATCCCAAATGGATGAATCCAATGCGGAATCCAGATATCGTTTGTCCATCTCGTGGCTTCCCTTCCCCACAAAATATCTCACACCCTGTTCCGATTCGAGTGCGTGAAGTGCCGGTTTGACGCCGTTCTCCGGCTTTTTGCATAGGGGCTTGAAGATGGCGTCGGCAATTGAATCGTACCAGTGGCCAAGGTCAATCATGCCGGTTCCCACAACCCCCGGATCGGCCACGTTGACTACGAATTGCGGATAGCGGCGGGCAAACTCAAGCGAGAACGAGAGCAGGGCGCGCTTGCTGGCGGCGTAGGTCTTCAGTTGGCGGAAGTCTTTCCGGGAAGGCTGAAGCCTGTCTACTGATATATCGGCATAGCGGCAGGTCAGGGAGATCATATTGACTATATGGGCCCCGTCGGCAAGTTTGTCGGCAAGCAGGCGGGTCAGCAGCCACGGCGCGAAATAGTTCACCGCAAAGGTCTTTTCAAAACCGTCGGCGGTAAGGCAATAATCCCTGGAGATGATGCCGGCGTTGTTGAACAGCCCGGTAACTGTGCCTTGCCGGACGCTGTCGGCCAAGGATTTGACCGAATCCAGGGAAGAAAGATCGACCTCGCTTATCTCTATTTCGGCCTTCGGATGATGTGACAGCGCGTTGCTGCGGGCCACCTCCGCCTTTGCCCGGTTGCGGCACGCCATTATCACGGAACAACCTTTGGCTGCAAGGGCATCTACGGCTGCAAATCCCATCCCGCCGGTGGCGCCGGTAACTATTACAGTCTCTTTCATTTCCAACGTTTTTCTGCCGATTCAACCTCTTTTTCCAGCCGCTTCGGGAGGTTCTCCACGCAACTGTGGCACTTCATCTCCAAGGTATACATACGTCCGATGCAGTAATTGGAGTGGCCACATGCGCTGCAGGTCATCTGGCCGGTGTGCAGTTTGTTTACGAAGTCGGTGTCGCGCACCAGTGCGCGGGCTACCTGCAGTCCCTGGAATCCGGCCTCGAGCACCTCCTCCATCTTTGCCAGGGAGGTCAGGCCGCCGACGTATATCAGAGGCAGTTTTACCGCCTCGCGGAACTGTTTGGCGTCTTCCAGGAAATAGCCGTCCTTATAGGGGACGGTGGGCACCATAATCCGGCCGAAGATGCGCACCATGGCCCTCAGCCACCAGAACTTGCGCATATCCATGTAGTGGGTCATTGTCTTGAGCGGCATCGCCCCGCGCATAACCTCCATGGGCGCCTTGCTCACGAATCCGGCAGAGAGCACGATTGCGTGAACTCCCAGACGCTCCAGTTCGCGGGCCACTTCCAGGCACTCTTCGCGCTGCATTCCGCCCTTGAAACCATCGTGCATATTCATCTTGACAATCACACCCATATCGCTGCCGGCGTGCTTCATAACTTTGGCGATGACGCGTCGCATCAGGCGCATCCGGTTGTCCAGGCTGCCGCCGTATTCGTCGCGGCGGTGATTGGTATATGGAGAAAGGAACTGGCTGATGAGATAGCCGTGGCCGGCATGAATCTCCACACAGTCGAAGCCGGCCTCCCGTGCCAGATCCACCGCGTGGCCGAAATCCTCTACAAGGGAGTCTATTTCCGATACTTTGAGCCTACGCACGAAAGTCGGAGAGTAAAGATTGAAGCCGCTGGAAGCACCCACCGGGGTGCAGCCGCAAGTGGCACGGTGGGTCATATTGCCGCAGTGTCCCAGTTGTATGGAGCATTTTGCCCCCGCCTCGTGTACCGCGTCGGTAATGCGTTTCAAACCCGGGACAATCTCTTCCCTCATCCACAACTGGCCGTCGAAAGAGAGGCCGCTGCGGTTCACGGATGCATATGCCAGGGTAGTCATCCCCACTCCGCCACGGGCCACAGCCGTGTGGTAGTTATACAAATCGTCGGAAGGCGAATTGCCGTAGGCCATATTTTCGAAGGCGGCGCTTCGGATCACCCGGTTGCGAAGGGTCACCGGCCCTATCGTCACTGGGGTAAAGACGGGAGAATCTATATACTTTTCTGCCATATCAATATATGAAAGGAAGAATTCGTTTTACTTTGCTTGTATCAAGCTGGTCGGGGAATTCCTTGCAATAGAGGTCGTAAATACGTGCCGCGCGCGGTGCCAGGTTGGCGAATGTCCAGAGTGCGAACACCGCCCCGGCCCACGACCAGGTGAGTATCGCAAATCCTGTCCACTCCATGAATTCGCCAAAATAGTTGGCGCTGGTTACATAGCGGAACATTCCGCCTTGCGGCAGGTAGTGGGCGGTGTCGCCCGGCTTGCGCAGGTTGCGGATGATGCCGTCCGACTGGATGTTGATGAACATTCCGGTAATGAATATGAGGGTCCCGGCCAGGAACGGCAGGCTGCCAAGCCAGTTTGACGAATAGTAGTCCGAGGGCGAAACATAGAATATCCACCCGCCCTGCATGAAGGCATTCAGGGTATTGAACACCGCTCCCATCAGGATAATTGCCAACGGCATACGGTTGTGGCCGCGCAGCTGGTTGGGAAAGATGAAAGAGCGGTGGAAATAATGCGCCTCGAAGAGCAACAGGAATACCAGCCGCGCCAGGTCGGTCCGGCGGTCGGAATACCACCACAGCAGGAGCATAGTGATGAACACCGGTACCTCCATCAAAAACCAGCCGAAATGGTTGTCCAGCGACGGCCCCCACTTAGGTTTGTAGAACTTACCGTAGCCGGCATCTACAAAAAACAGGGCTATGAATACCACTACGGCAATCGCCGCCATCACTATCAGGAATGTATTGAAAAATGGTTGTGTAAACATCGTTTTAAAGGTCTACTGAGGATATTCCAGCCGGATATTGTCCAGCCACAGGGTGTTGCCAAGTTCGCCGATGAAGGCGCCGCGGCTGCCGGCGGTGATCTGGAGCACGGCGTGTGTCGGGGCTTCGTCTGCATCGGCCCACCCCTCCTCCATTATCGGTTTTTTCTGGCCGCGGCTGTTCAGGGCGTAGAGCGTCAGGCGGCCCGTCAGAAGCCCCATATAGTCGCGGAAACGGCTGTCGGTGGTAGCATTGCCGTAAATCATCTCCACCCGCATATTCTTTACCCAGCCGTCGCTGCTTTTCGAAATCCGCTTGAAGGCGGTGCCCACGCGCAGGGCGTGGATGTTGCCGTCGGCATCCTCCCAGCGTTTCTGCAGTATCAGCATTATCTGACAGGGATCCTTGCCGGGAAATTCCTTCTGGCTAAAGGTGGTGCCGCGGGTCAGGGTGCCGGTGTTGGGAAGATATGCCTTGCAGTCCAGAACCAGCGCCGACGGCCGCTTGGTGAACGGAATGCCCCAGTCCATAAAGGCGTAAGGATTCTTGACGCCGGTGATGGGTTCCAGCATTTTGCCCCAGTATAGGGCGCCACTGGCCAGCACTTTTATGTCGACCAGGCCGGCCACCTTGCAGCTGGCAAAACGGGTCGTGAGGCGGGCGCACTTGCCGCTGGGGCCGTCGTCCGGTTCCACCGTCAGGCTGGTCTTGGTGACGCCGGAGACGCGGGCGTATGCATTTGAAGAGGCCCAGATAGTGCGGGAATAGTCGTAGGCGCTGTTGCCGTTTATGGTCTCGTTCGGCCCCACGACGTATATGGTTTTCTCCTCCCCGCCTATTATGGCCGATTCCTTGATATGGCGCACAGTCCAACTTTCGAATTCGCCGTAGGGCACCTTCTCCAGCCGCTGGGCGCGGGCAGGAACCACCATCATCAGCAGGGCAAGTATGGTTATTTGAACTTTTCCCATAACGATGCTACAAGTTTTGACGGAAGGGCAGCAATCAGCGGCGGCAGCCAGAAATTCATGGGTGCGGGAGATATCACCCGGCGTCCGCGGAACATCGCCTTCAGGGCCCGTTTTACCAACCATTGCGGAGTGCGGATAAATCCGGTGCGGACACCCAGTTTCATCTTCTTCTCATCGAGACGATACAGCGGCGTGGCGATGGCTGCCGGACATACTGTGGTCACTGTGACGCCGTAGGGCTTCATTTCGTATGAAAGCGAACGCCCGAAACTCTTCAGATAGGCCTTGGTGGCGGAATATACGGTGATGCCGGGCGCCGGGATGCGGGCGGCCATGGATGACATTATCAGCAGGCGGCCGCTACCGCGCTGTTTCATGGCATTGCCAAACAGCAGGCAGGTGCGGGTGACGGTTGTCATATGCAGGTTCATCATCGCCTGAACCCGCGGCAGATCTTCTGTAAAAAGTTCCTTAAAAAAGAACATCCCGGCATTGTTTATCACTATGTCGGGGAGGATTCCGGACTGCGAGGTGCACCATTCAAAAAGATTGTCGGCGGCATCAGCCGTGGCCATGTCCTGATAACGGACGGTAACGGAGACGGGCCACTCGCCTTCGATGGCGGTTTTGGCGGTCGACAGCTCCTCTTCCCGGTTGCTGACCAGTAAAAGGTCATAGCCGCGGGCGGCCAGTTGCCGCGCGTATTCCAGCCCCATGCCCGAGCTGCCTCCTGTAATAAGCGCAATCACTTTTCCTACGATAGTAGTTACAAAAATACTAAAGATTCTTTATCTTTACGGAACATAATCAAGAATCGTACAACAATAAAACAATACCACTATGAGCGAAGAAAATGTAAAGAACCCCATGGACCTCAATGGTGACGGCAAAGTCACTCTGGGAGAAAAGGCGCAGTATTATGCAGGCAAGGCTTCCGAGAAAATAGAGAAAGCCATTGACGACTACAAGGAATCCGCAAAGGAGAGCCTTAAGGACGCAAAGGAATTTGCAGACAAAGCAAAAGGTAAGGCGAAGGAGGAGTTTGAAAAGGTTTCCGAGAAGGCCAAAGAAGAATTTGCCGAGGCAAAAGGCAAAGCCAAGGAGGCTTTCGACGGTGCCAAGGAAAAAGTTAAGGATTTTACCACGAAGAAGGCATAGGCTCTCTTGCATCTTTAAGTAAAATTCGATATGTTTGTATCCCGATTACGTCTAATCGGGATTTTTTTTATGTCTGCATCTCTACACGGTTCTTCGCTGCGCAAGGAGTTCCTGCGCGGCCAAACCGTCATCTACAGGCTTGATAAGCAGGGTCTTACCAATAGATATTTCTTGATTGACAATTCGGATACCAGACCCCTGCTGGCCTTCCCGGAGGTTATCGGGTTTGACTGTTATACCGCTTTGCTCCAAGCCACCGCCGACACTCTCCCAGCCCTTCTGCCCGAGACCGGCAGCGGCGGAATCGACATCTTCACAATTCTCCGCGGTGGGTTGAACTATCCTCTGGAAGAGGCGGCGCAAAAGAGCGGCATCCCTGTCAGATATATGCACTTCGTCTCCTGCGAAAGGATTATCCAGAACAAGGAGATCCTTGGCCTGGATGTCCGGTACCAGAAAATAACCCCTTCCGAAGACCGCATCATCGCCATTGGCGACATCCTGGCCACCGGAGATACCCTGCGCCGCTGCCTGGAGCACCTGGTGATGGAGTTTGAAACCTTCGGCGGCAGTATCCGCCGGATTATCCTCTTTACGATTGGCGGCACCAGAGCGATAGATCTAATGGAAGAACTCACCCCTCAGATTAGGGAGCGATTCCCCGAATTCGAAGGGTTCGACTGCTGCTTTTATGAAGGCATCTTCACGGTTTATACCGATAAGGGAGTAACCGGCATCAATACTCCCGACATAGACTTCGGTTGGAAAGGCGGAGTCGTGACACCGGAGTTCCGTTCCTTTATTTGTGAACATCCAGACGCACTGCTGGAAAAGTGCATCATATACGACGGCGGGGCGCGCCGCTACGAGATACCTCTTCATATAGAAGAAGTCCTGGAGTATTGGAACGGCATACTGGAGCGTGCCGAGACAATAGACCGCGACGCATTGATCCGGGAAAAACTGGGCTACGAAGCGCCTGTCGATTATGAGAAATGGCAGCAGATAACCGCCCTCTCGGGGCTTGGTGACCTGCACGCCCTCTGGTACCTTGAGCATAATATGTTCCAGCGCCTCCCCGATTTGAAGACTCTTGCGGAGCGACGCATAAACAGCATCAATCAACTTAAAATACAATATGAAGACAAATGACGTAGACTACACCGGCAAAGTCGTTGACGCTGCCGGCAGAAAAAAGAATCTGAGCATGTTCATGATCATGCTCGGCTTCACATTCTTCTCTGCAAGTATGTGGGTTGGCCAGCAGCTGGCTGCCGGTCTCAACTGGTGGGGCTTTATCTGGGCATTGCTCATAGGCGGCGTTATCCTGGCCGCATATACCGGCTCCCTTGGATTTATCGGCGCAGAAAGCGGCATGTCCCTGGATATGCTGGCACAGCGCAGCTTTGGCAGCAAGGGCAGCTGGCTCCCGAGCGCAATGATCAGTTTCACACAGATAGGCTGGTTCGGGGTTGGTCTGGCCATGTTCGCAATACCTGTTGCAAAACAGTTGCTGGGTCTTGAAGTTACCCCCGACCATATGCCCTGGCAGGGATATCTGCTGGTTGCCATCGCCGGTATCCTTATGACCGCCAGTGCCTATTTCGGCATCAAGAGTCTTACGGTGATCAGCTATATAGCCGTTCCCTTGGTTGCAATACTGGGTACCGTCGCTATGATCATGGCCGTCCGTCAGGGTGACAAAGGCCTCATAGAGCAGTTTGCACAGGGTACAAAAGACCTCGGCATAATTGCCGGCGCAGGTCTGGTAGTCGGCAGTTTTGTATCGGGAGGTACGGCTACTCCCAACTTTACCCGTTTCGCAAAGAGTTCCAAGGTGGGCCTCTGGACAACCGTGGTGGCATTCTTCATAGGCAACAGCTTGATGTTTCTCTTTGGTGCTGTCTCCAGCATCTACGTCGGCGGTAACGATATCTTTGACGTAATGCTCAACCTGAACCTCTTCTACATAGCAGTTCTGGTTCTGGGCCTGAACATTTGGACAACCAACGACAACGCCCTGTACACTGGCGGCCTTGGCCTTTCCAACATCTTTGGCAAGAGCAAGAAGGCCATGGTGCTCATCTCCGGTATCATCGGCACAATTGCCGCCGTATGGCTCTACTGGAACTTCTGCGGCTGGCTCAACGTGCTCAACTGCACCCTGCCTCCCATCGGCATCATACTGATACTCAGCTACTTCATGAATCGTAAGAAATATCTGGACGACACCATGCCCATCAAGAAGGTCAACTGGTGGGCTGTGCTTGGCGTCGTTGCCGGAGCAGTGGTTGCCAACCTTGTCAAGTGGGGCTTCCCCGCCATCAACGGTATGGTTGTCGCCGCCGTCATTTTCCTGATTCCCGAAGTGTTCAAAAAGAAATAATTATCGGATGAACAGTGCAATAGCAGCACTTATCGGACTGGCACTGGCCATTGTCCTCATAATCCGCAAAGTACCGCCGGTATTCGCTCTTTTTCTTGGGGCGCTCACCGGCGGCCTGCTTGCGGGATGGGGAATGCAGACCACTGTGGCCGATATGGTCTCCGGCGTCAAGGACATCACCCCCGCCATCGTGCGTATTCTTGCGGCGGGTGTGCTTACCGGTGCTCTGGTGGTGACAGGCGCCGCCGAATCCATAGCTGTCGCCATACTTAAGAAGCTGGGCGCCAAGCGGATATATCTGGCCCTGGCGCTCTCGGCAATGCTGCTTTGCGCCACCGGCGTCTTCATTGACGTGGCGGTTATAACCATCGCCCCTATCGCTCTGATGATAGGCAGCCGTGCCGGGGCTCCGCTACCAAAGTTGATGATTGCAATGATCGGTGGCGGCAAATGCGGCAATATCATCTCCCCCAACCCTAACACCATTGTTGCGGCAGAGAATTTCGGTACACAACTGCAAAGCGTGATGCTGGCCAACGTTATCCCGGCACTGATAGGCCTGGCGGTGACGGTGTGGCTCATTATTCCGCTCGTTCCGGCGGGCAAGGCGGCGCTTGAGGCCGTTAATTCTGAAAACGGTAACGAAAAGAATCTCCCCTCTTTCTGGGCTTCCGTCGCGGGTCCGCTGCTGGCGGTGGTACTGCTGGCCCTTCGGCCTGTTTTCGGCATCGTTATAGACCCGCTGGTGGCACTGCCCGCCGGCGGCCTGTTCTGCCTGCTTGTCACCGGCCGCTGGAAACAGACTCTGGAAAGTTTGAAATACGGCCTGGAGAAAATGTCGCCTGTGGCCGTGCTTCTTATCGGTACTGGAGCGATAGCCGGCATCATTAACGCATCTGCAATCAAGGATGTGCTTGTGGCAGCCCTTTCCGGCTGGGGTGCCGGCGGACAGTTGCTGGCACCGATTTCCGGCATCCTGATGTGCGCCGCAACCGCCTCCACCACCGCCGGTGCAACCATCGCATCTGCATCGTTCTCCGGTGCAATTCTGGGTGCAGGCGTATCTCCGGTGGCGGGTGCAGCCCTGCTCAACGCCTCCTGCACCGTGCTGGACCATCTCCCCCACGGCTCGTTCTTCAACGCCACCGGCGGCTGTGTCGGGATGTCCGTCGCCCAGCGTATGAAACTCATCCCCTACGAGACGCTGGTGGGCCTTACCTTGACTATATTCAGTTTCCTTATTCAATATTTGTTCTAATTAACTCTCTATGCAAGGATTATGGACGGTTTTGATGCTTATCTGTTCGAACATATTCATGACGTTCGCCTGGTATGGGCATCTTAAGCTGCAGGAGATGAAAATCTCCTCCGGCTGGCCGCTGATTCTGATTATTCTTTTTTCCTGGGGCATCGCCTTTTTTGAATACTGCCTCACCGTCCCCGCCAACCGCATCGGTTTCTCCGGCAACGGAGGCCCTTTCAATCTGCTGCAGCTGAAGGTAATCCAGGAGGTGATATCCCTTATGGTTTTCACCATTATAGTTTATTTCTTTTTCAAGGGACAGCCGTTGCAGTGGAACCATTTCGCCGCCTTCGTATGCCTGGTTCTGGCAGTTTTCTTCGTATTCTTGAAATAACGTATTCAAGACTCAGGTTTCAATTTGAAACTTTTTTACTACTTTAGCGCATTCATACACTAAAAACGATTACAATGTCCAACGTCAAATTCTACCGTGAGGAGCATCAGGTGCCCCTTGAGATGCACAAAGTACGCATAGTTCAAAAATTATATCTGCTTCCTGTCGAGGAGCGTCAGAAGAAAATGGAGGAGGCAGGCAACAACACTTTCCTGCTGCACAACAAGGACATTTATATGGATATGCTCACCGACTCCGGCGTGAATGCGATGAGCGACAACCAGCAGGCTGCGATGTTCCAGGCAGATGACGCTTATGCCGGCAGCGAGACATTCTACCGCCTTAAAAAGGCCATCAAGGAGACAATGGGTCTCAACGATATGCTCCCTGCCCACCAGGGCCGTGCCTGCGAGAATATCATTGCCGAGGCATTCTGCCGCCCGGGCGATCTGGTGCCTATGAACTTTCACTTTACAACCGCCAAGGCCCATATCACCCGTGTGGGTGCCGACGTTGTAGAATTAGTGGCAGCTAAGGGACTGGATGCCAATAATCTTGATCCTTTCAAAGGCGACTTTGATATTCCCCGCCTGAAACAGTTTATAAAAGATCACCGCGACCAGATCCAGTGGCTCCGTATCGAGACCGGTACCAACCTTATCGGCGGTCAGCCAATCAGCGCCAAGAATATCCATCAGGTGGCCGAGATCTGCCGTCAGGAAGGCATCATAAGTGTGCTGGATGCATCCCTGCTCCAGGATAACCTGCATTTTATCAAAACTCGCGAACCGGAGTATAAGGACAAGACCATCAAGGAGATAATGCACGAGATATGCGGTGATGTAGATATAGTTTACTTCTCCGCCCGCAAGCTCGGCTTTGCCCGCGGCGGCTGCATCTGCTCCAACAACGAGAAGCTTATGCTCCGCATGAAGGAGTACGTGCCTCTCTACGAGGGCTTCCTCACCTACGGCGGTATGGAAGTCCGTTCCATGGAGGCTATTGCGGTAGGTCTGTATGAGACTCTGGACGAAGAATACATCAATCAGGGCCCTATGTTCATCGAGCATATGGTCAATGAACTCCACGCTTACGGAGTGCCCGTTGTACGTCCTGCCGGCGGTCTGGGTGTCCACCTGAATGCAAGCGAATTCTTCCCCGACATGCCTCACGGCCAGTATCCCGCTGGCGCCCTTGGCGCAGCTATGTATATTGCCGGCGGTATCCGCGGTATGGAGCGCGGTACCATCAGCGAGCAGCGCGAACGTGACGGAAGCGAGCGTTATGCCGCCTTGGAGCTTCTCCGCCTGGCAGTTCCCCGCCGTGTGTTCACACTCTCCCAGTTGGAGTATGTTGCCGACCGCGTCAAGTGGGTTTGGGATAACCGCGAACTCATCGGTGGTCTCCGTTTCGTAGAGGAACCTTCGGTACTCCGCTTCTTCTTCGGCCGTCTGGAGCCCGTAAGCGACTGGCAGCAGAAACTCGTCAAGAAGTTCCGCGCAGATTTCGGCGACAGCCTGTAGTATGATAGGAACCATCGTCAATACCGGCACCATCATCCTGGGTGCCATCCTGGGGTCGCTGCTTCACCGCGGCGTCAAGGAAAAATACAAGGAGGCGATATACACCGCCTTGGGTCTCGCCTGCCTCGCCATCGGTCTCAACGCCTCAATCAGCAATATGCCTAAGAGCGAATATCCGGTGCTGTTTGTGGTGGCGATAGCCCTCGGCGCTGTAATAGGCACGGCCCTGGACATTGACGGACGGTTCCATCGTCTTGTAGATAAGTTTCAGAATCGCAGCAGCAAAGATGTTCAGGCATCGTCTGACGGGGTTTCGGAAACAGCGCCGCCAGTGCGCCCCTCTTCCCGCCTGGCCGACGGCCTTGCCACCGCCTGCCTGCTCTACTGCATCGGCCCGCTGTCTATGCTTGGGCCGGTCGTAAGCGCCCTGAAAGGCGACCATACACTGCTGTTTACCAACGCCACTCTTGATCTGGTGTCGTCGTTCATCTTTGCCAGCACCTACGGAATCGGGATGATTCTGGCAGCGCCGGTGCTCTTCTGCTGGCAGGGCCTCTTCTGGCTTGTGGCAAAGATTTCAAGCACCGCCATCAGCGACGCCCTTATGAGCGAATTGCTGATAGTCGGCGGCCTGCTGATTGTTTCGTCAGGTCTTTCTCTTTTGAAGATTACCGACAAGAAGACGCTGAATATGCTCCCTGCCCTGCTGGTTCCTATCCTCTGGTTCCTGCTGAAAGCACTGTTCAAGTTCTAGCATAAAAAAGCGCTTGGTAGAACCAGGCGCTTTGTATGTAGCATTATTATATGCTATTTCTTGAGCTCGCGCTTGCCGAGAACCTCGCGGGCCAGGAGCGGCTCGTTGGTAGTGATGCAGTCCACTCCGAGGTCAATCATATCGCGCATGATCTGCTCGTCGTCAACTGTCCAGACATTCACGCTCATACCAAGCTTGTGAGCCTGCTCTACCCATTCGGGGTGGGCCTGGAACTTGCTGAAGTGATAGTCGATACCGTTGATGCCCATATCGTGGATCTCCTGCGGACCAAGGTCGCGCTCGGCACCCTCCAGGAACTGGTTGGTGAATTCGGGGCAGAGCTCTGCGACTCTCTTTGCCATATTGAGGCTGAATGTAATGAACATAACACGCTCGGGGTCATACATATCGTGTGCCTTGAGAGCCTCGATGGTTTTGTCGACAAGCAGGTTCTCCCTCTCGGGATCCTCGTGCGGCTTGAGTTCGTACACCAGCATTATGGGTGACTTGGCAGCCTGGTCGAGATAAGCATCGATGTCGGAGGGATGCTCGCCGTTTTTATATGTGACTGTCTGGAAAGTATCTATCGCATTGTTGTGGATGGATATTCCCAGAATATTGTCGTCGTGATTTACAAGCAGCTTGTCGTCTGCAGCGATATGAACATCGCATTCGCTGCCCCAGAAACCGTTCTCCTGGGCCTGTGCAAGAGAGGCGATGGAATTCTCGCTGTAGCCGGCCGCTTCACAATTCCAGAAGCCCCGGTGAGCGGTTATGGCAATCTTGTTTTCCTTGGGTGCGCATCCGCAAACGATGGCAACCAATGCAAAAGTCAGTAAAAGATTAATTTTTTTCATGATTTCTTGTTTTCGCAAATATAAATCATTTATTTTAATGTTGATTATTCGAAAATGAAGGAATGATACACTTCGACTCCGACTATATGGAAGGCGCCCACCCCAGAATAATGGAGCGCCTCTGCGAGACAAACCTGACACAGAATTCCGGCTACGGCACCGACCCTTATACAGAAAACGCAAAGAAGCTGATCCGCTCCCTGCTGGGCAACGACTCGGCCGACATACACTTTCTGGTAGGCGGCACACAGACTAATGCAACCGTTATAGGAGCGGTGCTGCACGGTGCCGACGCGGTAATCGCCGCCGACACGGCACACATCAACGTGCACGAGGCGGGCGCCATAGAGGCCACCGGACACAAGGTCATTACCCTGCCGGGCAGGGACGGAAAGTTGGACGCAGGTGACATCGAGACCTATATGCAGGCCTTTCGCGGCGACGAGAACTGGATCCATATGTCGAATCCGGCGCTGGTGTACATCTCCTTCCCCACCGAATACGGAACACTTTATTCACTGAAGGAACTGGAGGCCATAGGCGACGTCTGCCGGCGATATGACCTGAAACTGTATATGGATGGCGCCCGGCTTGGCTACGGCCTTGTGGCCGAGGGCAACGACGTCTCCCTGGCCGATATCGTCCGCATATGCGATGCCTTCTACATCGGCGGCACCAAGATCGGCACCTTGCTTGGCGAGGCGGTGGTGCTGCGCAACAGCAAGCTTATTCCCCACTTCTTCAGTTATGTCAAGCGGATCGGCGCGATGCTGGCAAAAGGGCGGCTGCTGGGCATCCAGTTCGAGACGCTCTTTACCGACAACCTATATTTTGAAATAAGCCGTCACG
Source organism: Bacteroidales bacterium (assembly GCA_017561665.1). Lineage (GTDB taxonomy): Bacteria > Bacteroidota > Bacteroidia > Bacteroidales > UBA932 > Equibacterium. The sequence goes on from JAFZBQ010000126.1 coordinate 26,279, forward strand.
GAGTTGAGATGGCTATGAAATTGAAGGAGGTCTTCTTGTCAAAGGGCTACAAGCCGGCTGTGGACTCCCCCACCAACCAGCAGTTCTTCATACTGCCCAACCGGGTAATCGACCACCTTCAGCAATACGCCACATTTGAATTGTGGGGCGCCCGCGGCGAAACATCTTCTGTGGTCCGCTTTGTAACAAGTTGGGCCACCAAGGCAGAGGATATCTCCGCCCTGGCGGCCGTCCTTCCGGCTATGCCGGCTTAATTATTCTTTTACTTCTTCTTTTTTACCGGCCATTGCCAGCAGACGTACCGCGCAGAATACGAGGTATGCCATACAGATGCCGATGATAATCAGCGAGCCGGCCTGGCTGCCGATCTTGTCGGTTGCAATACCCATCAGCGGCGGAATGATGGCGCCTCCCACGATACCGGTAATCATAAGGCCTGAAATCTCGTTGGTCTTTTCCGGACGCGACTGGATGGCTGCGGAGAAGATGATCGTGAAGATGCAGGAGCAGGTAAAGCCGATGGCTGCCAGAAGCGCCACGATGCCCCACTGGCTCTTGACGAAGAACAGCGCTACCAGCGCGGCTACTGCAAACAATATATTATAGAAGAAATACTTGCGGTCGTTGAGCTTGAGCAGCAGGAAGGTACCCAGCAGGGCTCCTACGGTACGGCCCAGGAAGTATGCGCTGCTGCCAAGTCCGGCCTTCTCTACGGGGAGGCCTACCCTTTCCATAAGCAGCTTGGGAGCTACGGTGTTGGATCCGACATCCACACCAACTACGAAGATAATGCCCAGGAAGAGCATCAGGATCATCGGGTCGCCCAGAAGCTTGAATGTCTCCTTTGCACCGGCGGGGGCGTTCAAATCGCGCTCTTCCTTAGGAATTTCGGTAAGCATCAGCCATACGGCGCTGAGCAGGGTCAGTCCGGCGAAGATCGGGAATATATACTGCCATCCGCCCAGGATGTTGGTGGCGAACAGGGCGATGTACGGCGATGTAAGCGAGCAGACAGCCTTGATCAGCTGGCCGGCGGTCATGCTGCTGGTTAGTTTGTCACCCTTGATCACATTGCTCAGCAGCGGGTTCAGAGACACCTGGAGTATGGTGTTGCCGATACCAAGCAGCGCGAAGGCTATCAGGCAGGTGGGCAGCGTATAGCTGATAAAGGGAATGATCATTCCCAGGAACGTGACGGCGTTGCTCAGCTGCACGGTCTTCTTGCGGCCTATTTTATTCATAAGGAGCGCCGTCGGTATGCTCAGCAGCAGGAACCAGATGAATACGGCGCTGGGTATGAAACCGGCCAGCGATTCGCTCAAATTGAAATCAGTTTTGACGTATGCGGTGGCCGCGCCGACCACATCGCAGAAGCCCATTACGAAAAAAGTGTAAAGAATCGCAACGGCAGGTGATAATTTTTTGCTCATTTTGGTTAATCGGTTTATTTCTTTTTCTCAAAGGTAAACAATTGAAGTCAATCGTGCAACCTTGCATTAAAACGAAATATACCGAAACGGACTGGAGATAGCTGTGGCAGCGATTTTGAATTTTTGGCACGCTACTTGGAATACACTAAAGCGAGAGTTGAATGTTAAACCTTTAAAAACCTTACGCCATGAAAAAGTTTATTATTGCAGTTGTCGCAATCGCCGTAGGTTTTGTACAGGCGAATGCAATGAGCCACACAAGAGCACAGGCAGAAGCGCTCTTCCTCACCGACAAGATGGCTTATGAGCTCAATCTCACCAACGCACAGTACGATGCGGTATATGAGATCAATTACGATTATTTCGTAAGCCTGGTGGGTACTACCGACATTCTCGGCATCTTCTGGAATCGCCGTGAGCGCGAGCTCGAATGGGTACTTACCGATTGGCAGTACAGAGCTTATCTGACATCCAGCTACTTCTATCGTCCGGTTGCGGTATATAACAATACCTTCCGCTTCGCGATCTACGACCGCTACGCACACAACCGGTACTACAAACCCGTCCGTAAGATATACAAACACTATCGCGGCGGACACAACTACGGGGCACCCGGTCACGGACTGGCAGCCAACCATCCCGGCAAGGTAGGACCCAACCACGGCCCTGCTGACAAGCCCGGCAAAGTGGCACCCAACAACGGTCCTTCAAACAAGCCCGGCAAGGTAGCTCCCAACAACGGTGGCAACAAGCCCGGCAAGGTAGCTCCCAACAACGGTGGCAACAAGCCCGGCAAGGTCGCACCCAACAACGGTGGCAACAAGCCGAACAAGGTGGCTCCCACCACTGGTGCAAACAAGCCCGCAGCAAGCGGCAACCGCAACGCAAATGTTGCAAAACCCCGCACTAACGCAGGCACTGCTACCACCCGCTCCACTGTAACTTCAAGCGCGCCTCGTGCTTCCAGGAATGCACCCGCCGCTCGTCAGAGCTCCAACGCAGTTCGCGCAAGCAGCGCAGGCCGCAGGTAAGTCTGAGCTTAATATATGATCGAAAGCGCCTCCGGGCGCTTTCTTTTTATGAGATTATTAGTACTTTTGTACAATTTAGTTAAGAATGGCATCCGCAAAGAAAATACTGCTTAATATTCTTAAGTACATTCTGCTGTTCGGCCTGGCCGGACTGCTTGTCTTTCTGGCGTTTCGCAAGGTCGACTGGAAGGCTTTCTATGAAGGCCTGCTGCAGACCCGATGGTTCTGGGTGGTAATCTTTTGCATTGTATCCATCCTGGCGCTGGTTGGACGTACGATCCGCTGGAAGGCGCTTCTGGATCCTTTTGACAAGGATATCAGTATGCTCAGGGTTTGGGATGCCGTCAATGTAGGCAACATCGCCAGCATAGCCATCCCTACTTCCGGCGAATTGCTGCGTTGCGGCTATGTCACCACCAAAAAGTTGCAGTACGACAAGGCGCTGGGGACTATGTTCGCAGAGCGTGTATGGGATGCCGGGGCCATAATAATCCTGATGGTGCTTGCCCTGGCTCTTGAATGGGACAAAGTCGGAGGTTTCTTTAACGAGAATATAATCCAGCCATTGGTATCATTCGGTTTCTGGTGGATACTTGCCCTGGTGGTTCTGGCGGCCGTTGTGTTCATTGTGCTGGTATTCCGGTTCAGGGACCGCAGCGTTTTCTGCGAGAAGGTGGCCGGTTCCATCGCCCGTCTGTGGGACGGTTTCAAAGCCTTCGGAAAGAGCGAAAACAAGCTGCTCATTCTGCTCTCTACCGTATTTATCTGGGCGATGTATGTGCTGATGAGTTATTTCATAGTAAAGGCTATGCCGCTGCTGGACGGTCTGACCTTTGCCGATGCGCTGTTTTTGGCCGCGGTGGGTAATGTGGCCTCCATCATTCCGGTTCCAGGCGGTATCGGCGCATATCACTATATGATTGCCGCCACTCTTGGAGTATACGGTTACAGCTGGGACATCGGCATATTGTATGCGACCCTCAACCACGAGATTCACGCCGTGGCGGTATTGATTGTGGGTATTATCGCATACTTCCACCTGGTCCGTGAGATTGGCCGCAAATCAACGATGTAAACGTATTTCGGGCGATTATTTACAAATATGAAGCAGGGCGGCAAAAACAAAGGTAACTATTCAGCAGCTTATATTGCAGTGTGTTTAACACTTCTGTTGCTGTTCTTTGCCAATATTGTAGCAGGTCCGGTCAAGGTTCCGCTGGGTGATGCACTCAGAATTCTCTTTGGAAAGTTGTCAACACAGGCGAGCTGGAATCAGATTGTGCTCGGATCACGCCTGCCGCAGGCAGTGACGGCGCTCCTTGGGGGTGCAGCCCTGGCGGTGAGCGGTCTCCAGCTTCAGACCTTGTTCAAGAATCCCCTCGCCGGTCCGTCGATACTGGGTATCAGCGACGGCGCTAACCTTGGCGTCGCACTGGCAATGTTGTATATATCCACTACAAGCTATTTAACCACCATTTTTGCGGCATTTGCCGGTGCGGCAATAGTTCTTACCATCATCATATGGTTCTCCCGCAAAGTGCGCAATAACGTGATGCTGCTCATCATCGGTATTATGGTGGGTTACCTGGCATCCTCGGTTATCTCGATACTGAACTTTAATGCCTCGGCCGATAAGGTGCACCAGTATGTGATGTGGGGAATGGGCGATTTTGGGAGTGTATCCATGGATAAACTCCCCTGGTTCGTATCGTTTACTGTAGTCGGTTTACTTGGAGCTTTACTTATGGTAAAGCCTCTTAATGCATTACTGCTTGGCGATTCATATGCTATTAATCTTGGCATTAATGTCCGCCGTGCGCGGCTGGCGATACTGGTCATAACCGGCATTCTCACGGCCACAGTCACGGCCTTTTGCGGCCCGATATCCTTTATAGGACTGGCCGTGCCGCATATTGCGCGCCTGGTTTTGGGCAGCAGCAACCACCGTCATCTGGTGCCGGTGACCATTTTGGCCGGCAGTGTGGTGGCACTGCTCTGCAATCTGCTTACCAACTTGAGTTCTACCGGAGGGCCGCTTCCGTTGAATGCGGTCACATCTATCGTGGGGGCTCCAATCATTATCTATGTGATAATGAACCGCAAAAACTTGCACTATTTCAACTAATCCTCTAACTGGAAATAGTATTTTGGTTCATACCCGGGCAGCAGCTCGGGGTGATAAATGTGTATAAGGTCTGCCAATATCTGGTCGGGATGGAGGGTAATGTCGTCGTAATAAGTGCTAACAAGGGTGTTACAACCGTAGATATTGTGCGTTTTATATGCTTTGAAATTTGTGTATGGCAAATACTCCTTCTTAAGGTCTTCATAGCTCATTTTGCGGCCCGAACTGTATTTCATCAGCCAATAGTCGGCTTCCCCGCCCCGGTCGAACACCTGCTCAAAGCTCATATGCACACTGTTGGTGCCGGTGATGTCGCGGTATACATACTCTGCACCTGCATCTTGATGGAGGCATCCGACATAGCTGCCCGCTGCCGGTACTGCCCAGGTTTGTCCCCACTTACGCTCCAAAACTACAGTAGGGCGATCAGAAATGCCCTCACACGTCTTTTTGAGATCATTGTAACGGCGGCAGGTGGCAGTAAATTGTTCTTCTGCAACATCGCTGCAGCCAAACAGCAACCCATAGAATTTGACCCATTCGGTGCGCCCCAGCGGGTGTCTTTCCATATAGTCGGCGGCCTCTACTATGGGGATTCCGAGTTTTTCGGCTGCACCGTAGCCGCTGTTCTCGAATGGAGATGCTATTATTACATCGCACCCCAGGTCGATTATCTTTTCTACATTTGGTGAAGTGGATTGTCCGAGGTCTGCAATCTGTTGGTTTGCAATTCTTTCAAGCACCTCACTTGAAGTAATGTATTCAGGTTCGCACACGCCACATACCTGATTCAATATATCCAGCTGAGCTGCCATTGCGGCGTGAACGGAAGTATATATCACTGCCTTTTCTACAGGTGTGCCTATAAGGATACCGATCCTGGATAGGCTGTCCTTGAGTTCCGGTCTCTCTTTCAGGGTTGTTTTGGAGGCGAGGATATATACTTTTCGAGTCTTTACTGTATCCCAAGGGTCTCTTAAAGTAACACGTGTAAAATCGTTGAAATGAGCTATTTTAAGTCCTTCGGCATATTGTAGTGTATCGATGGATAAAGCCTCGGTGGGGCTATCTTGGTGTCTCTGCCGGCACGACGGGGCCATAATCAGTCCTGCAATCAAGACAACAATCATCCAATACGATTTTCTGTACTTATTGTAACTCATTGTATTACTTGTTAAAATGAGGTGTTATTTCAATAAAGAATTCAAAATTGCGACCGGGCATAGGATGGTTCAGTACCGACTCATACTCCTCGTTGAATAGGTTGTTGACCGCAAGTTTAAGGGAGAGTCCTGCATCACGCAGTGCAAAACGCTTTTCCAGCACGATGTCGTTCATAATATATGGCAAAACCCTGCCTATCCGGGTGGCAATATCATTGTCGCTGGTAGTGTACCGCTCGCTGTACCAGCACCACTTGTAGCTTAAGCGCCAATTCCGGTAAGCGAGTGCAACGCGCGATGATGCAGAGAATTGTGGAATATATACAAGCTGCTTCCCGATGGCTTCGTCTGCCCAGTCGGCAGGATCGCCGTGGTTAATGGAGGGTGTCCAAGCGAAGCAGCCGTTTCCGCTTAGCTGCCAGTCCCTTCCCATCTGAAGTTTACCCTCTGCTCTGGTTTCTATGCCGTATGCGTGCACCTGTTTTACATTTCTGGGAGTCCAATAACCCTTGAAAGTGGGTATCCACACTATCCAGTTGTCGATATATGAGTCAAACCACGTAGCAGAAGCGTTAATGGCGTATCTTCCATCCCGGGCAGAGTCGTAATTGAGCCCGGCATCATAGCCGTAACCGCTCTCAGGCAACAGGTCGGGGTTGCCTCCGGGCAGGAAATACAAGTCGTTCAGGGTCGGATATCTGAAGTTTCTGCTGGCGGATGCCTTTGCAGTTAAATTATTGGTAATAAGGTAATCAATATTGATTACCGGAATAATTGGTGAAAGAGATTCGCCATACAGTTCCTCGCGCACGGCGGCAGAAATGCCCAGTCTGGAGGTGGCGTTCCACTTTGCAGAAATGTATGCGCTGGTCTCGAAACGTCCTTCGTCGTAGCCTATGGCCGTCTTACCGGGTGCGGCTGAAGTTCCAGTACCCGTGCCAAGACTTAAAGCATTACGGTCGGTACTTTTTACAAAATGTTGATATAACGATAGTTGCGCTGTAAGTAAAAGATGCTCAGCTGCCAGCCACTTCCCCTCTGCCTGGCCATGTATGGTATTGATCAGGCTGCGGCTGGTTATCATAGCCGCCATAACCCCGTTGCCCTTGTCGCGGGCAAAATCGTATCCCTGGCGGGTGTGAAGCCACCCGGCCTTTGCAGAAAGGATGAGTCTTTCGGTTGAATGATTCCATCCGGTAACAAGTCGTAATGTGTTTTCACTCTGCTGGTTTATATAACCCAATCCATTCCTGTAATCGACGCTGAGCAAAGGCACCCCGCGCACCGAGTTCATCCACCAGGCGTTAATGCTCAGCCGGTCTCCGCCGTCGGTGGTGTAGTATATATCCTGCATCAGGTGCAGGTCCCTGATGCTACCGCACCGGTTGGTTTCTATCGGATAATAGCTGCCGTTGGGTATGCCTGCAGCGTCGTAGGTATACTCCTTCTTGTTGTAGTTGCGGTAGGTAAAATCGTTCCTGCTCAGGGTGGCTGCCACGCGTGTCGAGGTCTTCAGCCGTCGTCCGCCATAGTTCACCTTCAGGAAGCCGTCCCAAGTACTGAAGGATCCGGCGCCCAGCACGGCATCTATATTGACACCTTGCAATGCGTCGGGGGCTGTTTCGAGCAGCACTGCCCCACCCAGCCCGCCGCCGGTCGCCGCAAGTGACGAACTGCCGTGCAGCAGTGTCGCCCTGTCGGTAAAATAGGACGGAATCAGGCTGAAATCGGTCATACCCAGCATCGGCGAGTTTATCTTCATACCGTTCCAGGTCACCTGGGTATGGGAGGCGGCGGTACCCCTGAAAGAGACGGTGGCCAGGCTGCCGCGGCCGTATTGCTTTACGAAGATGGAACTGTTGTAGGTGAGGATGTCGGCCATCGACTGCGAAACCGTCAGTTTAAGGGCCGCCGAGTCCAGGCGGCTCTTCTGTTGCCCGATTTCGCTCAGCGACCGGTCGGCAATTACCGCCGACTCTTCTATCGGAGTGACATAAGAAGGGTCGTCGTTCCACCAGTCGTTCTGTGCGGATGCGTTCAGGGGTATGAATAGCGTGAAGAGGGCTATGAGGATTGCGAGACCCCCGGTCAAGCCGGGGGTGACGGTTGCCACCAAACGGTGAGTGACGGTTGCCGTCGAATGGTGGGTAAGGCCCCCGGTCAAGCCGGGGGTGACGGTTGTCACAAAACGGTGAGTGACGGTTGTCGCCAAACGGTGGGTGACGGTTGTCGTCATGCCCGGCAGCGACCGGGCATCTGTCCTTCTCCGCATCATAACGCTTCCCTCCAACAGAAATTGCCGGGATTGATGCCGACGGAGAATGTGTCCAGAAGATCGCCGTCGGCGGAATAACGCATCACCACTCCGTTCTGGGTATAGTCGATGGCGTCACCGACGTAAATATCGCCGTTTTCCGGGCTTATCGTCAGCGAGTAGTAGATTGTACCCCCGGAGGCGATTATTGGCTCAGACGGCGGATTTTTGGCCTCTACGGGCATTGTATAGACGCCGTCGTTAATCCAGTACAGCCACCTGCCGTCGCTGCTGATTGTAAGGGCCCGTGGCGACTGGCCGAATTCAAAGGTAAAGGTCTTTTCTATAACAAAGTTGTCGGCATCGATTCTGGCCAGCGTAGCCCTCTCATGTCCATAAGGGCTCCCCTCGTAGCCGCCGTCGGTTATGGTCCAGAGTTTATCGTTGCAGTCCTTTACAAGCGCCGAAGGCTGGATGCCGACAACCAGTTCTTTTGTTATAGCGTCAGTATCTGTATCTATCATCAGGATGCGGTTCTGATAGGACCAGCAGTTGATGTAGACGTATTTCCCTATTTGAACCATCATTTCCGTGGAACCGGTCTCGAAGTCCATACCGGTTTCTATATAGCCTGTGATGGTGCAGGCGGTTGGATCCACAATATAGATGCGCGGATCCCAGATCTGGGTCACATAGGCTTTGTGCGGCCCAAGAAAGTGTATATATCGCGGGCTGGTGAAGCCGGTGATGCGGCGCACCTCCCTGAATGTTGCTGGGTCTAATGCAAATATTACCCCGGAATTGTTGACCACGACCCACAACAGGCCGTCGTGCATCACGGCCGATTGTGCCACATCGCCCAGCGGAAAGGCGTTGCTGCGGGCGAATACCTCGTTCTCTGCCTTCTTTGAAACCGGATCGTAGTAAGACAGCGAAGCGTTGCCATACATATAGTTTCCCTCGCAAAGCACGAACAGCCCCGGACGGGACAGGTCAATGCTGAATGATTCCTCCTCACGCGGACCGTACTTCATGCACGATATTGCGGAGAGGACCAGAAACAGTATAAGTAAACGTGATTTCAACGTTTATCGGGGGGATGTGTACATTGAGAGATCTTCGAACCCGAGAACTTCGGTCGAGAGTTCCCCAAGCTGGCCGCTTTTTGCATTGACAGCGGTCTGGACCTTTATGAAATCGATGTATTTGAGATTGACGGCCTTGCCTTCGGCATCCATGGCATCGCCGATGCGGAACCTGTCGCCGCCGAAATTGTCGGCATAACCCCAGTCGTAGTCGGGATTGATCCACATACCGTTGCTGGACTGGTAGTAGTTATTGGCCTTAAGGCGGGTGCCTGTCAGGGTATATTGTTCGGCGGCAATCCATTGCGGATAATAACTGTCCTGGGTGTGGAATGTCGCCATATAGTCTATGGTTCCCTCCTGCCCTTCGCTGTCACTCCAGCGGACATCCTGACCGGGGCCGTCGGGTTTGTAGTAGGTTACGCTGTAGTTGCGAAGTGTATACTCATTTGAATATTCGCTGCCGCGAAGTTCGTACCAGGTGTCGTCTGGGATGCCGTTGCCATTGTCATCCACAGCCACCCATACGATGCCGGGTTCGCTGCTGCCGGTGAAGGCGTTGCCGTAGACTGCGAAACTGTAGCCGCCGATGTTGACGATGCTGTGATCGAAACCGACCACTATAAAACCGCCGAAGGCGCCCAGGCTAACGAATTTTTTAGCGTCGAGACGTTCCTTGGCCCAGGCGCAGGCGGCTTCAGGTGTCAGGATCAGTGCCGGAGTGATGTTGGGCTCTCCGATAAACTGACCCGGCGCCGGTGTGTATTCAAAGACCTTGCTGGCGTAGGGGCTGCTGGATGCATCTGCCGGGCGGTAGTACTCTCCAAGCGGATCTCCTTCAATGATATTGCCGTAGTTGCAGCCGGCGACGGTTATCGCCAGCGCAACTACGAACATTATCTTGCAAAGTCTTTTCATTGAATCTTACTCTTCGGGCATTTCTACAACGATGTTGTCGTATGCGAAGTATGCGGGGGCATTGAAGCCATAGTCACCATAGCAGTCGTCGGTGCCGTAAACGCAGAAGATGATGCCGTTGACTTCTCCAAGTGCGCTCAGATCCCAGGTGGCCCAGGCGGGTTTCTTGGTACCTGCCTTGAAAGCAGCCGCATCGCTGCCGTCGATTATTTTCACGGAAGACATCTTGGTGGCTGCACCGCTTGCATTGAAACCGATAGCTTTGATATAAAGGGCTGTGGACTCACCCATAGGGCCGAAGTACCCGTCACCGTTTATGCAGGAGTTGAGCACATAGTTGGTCAGACAGACGTCAATGCTCTTGATGACGCGCTCCTTTCCATCGGAGAATTTGAGTGTAGGATATATAGGGGCTGTTTCTACTGCTTTTGAAACTGCCGTAGGATCGGCGCTGCCGTAGTGGACGGCGAAGTTCTTGCCGCTCTTAGGCGCAACAGGGACCTCAAGCTGGCGGGCAGAGCCGGCACCCGTATAATCAGCTACCACATAATTGGAAATGGCCTCTCCGCCGCAGTAATAAGCCAGCGAACCCCAGCTCTCGGGGAAACCTGTGAACTCGAGCATAGTATTGCCATCGGACCAGGTATAGTTCTGGGCAACTTTCCAAGTGTAGCTGGCTTCGTCATAAGTACCGTAGAGCAGCGGACCGCCATACTGTGGATTGTCGATAAGCGCGTCCCATTTGCTGCCTTCGAAGTCGAGGGTAACGGTCTTGGGGGCTTTTGAGCAGGCGGCAAGAGCGAGTGCCATCACTGCCACAAATGCAAAAATTCTTAATGATTTTTTCATGATGTTATGTTTAAAAAATTGTAAGTGTCCCGTACAATATTTAAAAGGCATAACGCGGGAGGTCTTCTGGCTCGTCTCCGGGACTTCGGCGCCTTCCCAGCCTTAACGGCCAGTGGCGAGATTGCCGAATCCCTTCTGGACCCTGATCCGGGGCGGAGGCTTACAGCAGCGGGAACTGCGCAGGACTTTCACCTGCTTCCCTTTTCCGCTTATGCGCTGGCAAAAGTAGCAATTATTATTGAATATCGGCAATAAACCGGATACTATTTGATGGTATCGGTGGCAGCGGCGGCCTGTTCGGCTGCGGCTGGAATGGAATCCATCAGGGCGGGTCCGCCTCCACGTACCCTTTCCCGGAAGATGGACCTGCGGAGGTGTATCTCGTTGATGGGATACTGCTGCTGGAAGAGATCCAAGGCCTGCCAGGAATAAGAGTCGTTGATTACGGCGGCCACCTCGCTGCGGATGTCGTTGCAGGAAGCGCCTACCTTGAGGATATAGGCGCCGGCATCGATAGTCCAGGCGGAGGAAGCACTATTGAACGATGCCAACGCCCTGAAAGGCACCGTGAACGACACCGTGCAGGATGCACCCGGCTCAAGAAGCGGAGTCTTGGCAAATCCCGCCAGGATGAGCAGCGGCTTGTCCAGGCTGCTCTCCGGAGTGACGGCATATAACTGAACCACTTCCCTGCCCGCGTATGTGCCGGTATTGGTAATCTTGACGAATACCTTCATCGAATTGCGGCGGAGTATTACTTCCGGCTCGTCATATTCGAAAGTAGTATAGCTCAGGCCGTGGCCGAAAGGATAAGAAACAGGGCGCTCGAATGATGTATAATACCGATAACCCAGGAAAATTCCCTCTTGATAAAGAGTATAATCGACGTTGCGTTCGCCGCGGGAAGCGATTACCGTAGAATCGACCTTCACCATATAGTCAGAGCGGGTGCGGCGCGGCATACGGCCGGCCTGTGAAGTATCTGGCATCTGGCCGGGACGCATTCCGGGCCCCGGCATACCCGGCCGTTGACCTGGCATTCCGCCCGGCCTTATCGCACCGGGACGTGAAGGTCCGAATCCCCGCTTTGAGTCGGAAGAACCGGCGGCGGCACGGACTCTCTCGAACAGTGCGGTATCGGGCCTAGCCGGGAAATTGCGGGACGAGGGCGAGAACATATAGTGCTCGGGGAATGTCACAGTGAGTTTGCCGGATGGATTCACGGCACCGGTTATGACGTCTGCCAGGGCGGCGGCCCCCTCTCCTCCCGGAGCAAAGGCCAGCAGTATCGCGTCGGGCTGATCCTTCCAGCTGGAAGTCTCAATGACGGCGTCGATATTGAGCACAACGATTACATATCTGTCATCTGCGTGGTATTCGGCGCAGGTGCTGTTAATCAGCTGTTCCTCTTCCGGAGTCAGAAGGAAATCAATGATTGCCCTGTCACCGTGACCGCTCTGACGTGTAATGACCACGATGGCCACGTCGCTGCTGTCGGCATCGTTGCAAATGCGGCAACCGGCTTCTGTCAAAGCAGCTTCAAGGGCAGGCTTTATAGCGTACAGCGAATCGTTTGCGGCCTCGAACACACTCACGAATCCGGTCAGGGAATCTGTCAGCGGCAGTGCAGAATAACGGTTTTCCAGAAGAATGATGCCGTCGGCAGCCGCTTTGCGTGCGGCGGCGGCGAAATCGGGCTCATTATGATCTTCTTCACCATCGTCACCGTTGTGAAAACCGGGAGTGGAAACTATCAGTTTCAGAACGCCTTTGGCGCTGGCGTTCAAAGCCTCTTCGCTCAGACGTCCGTCAGCTACGAATGCAGCGATGGAATCGCTCTGGGCACCGAATGTGGGTGCAAGCAGGTCGCAGCCAGCTGCAATCTTTTCTGCAGCTACTGTGTCGGCAGAGAAACCGCCAATCACGGTGCCATTATACTTCCACTCCTCCCGCAACAAGTGCTGGAGCAGGTCTTTGTTTGCAGAGGCCCAGGTGCCGTTGATCTTGTTGCCGGCGGCCATCACCGCTGCGGGGTTGCTTTCTGCAAGAGCAATTTCGAAACCGCGAAGATACATCTCCCGAAGTGTCCTGGGAGAAACGCAGGCGTCGTATTTATCGCTGTATGAGGCCTGATTGGCTGCAGTCAGATACTTTAATGCCGATACGGCACCGGTGCGGTTGATGCCCCTTACCATAGCGGCAGCAGCCTCACCGATTACCAGTGGATCTTCAGAAAAATCGCTGCTGGCGTCACCCGCCAGAATGTTGCGCATCAGATTCAGCGACGGTGCCAGAAGGACGTCGACTCCCGCATCCACGGCCTGGTGTGCCTGCATCTTTGCAGTCTCTTCCATCAGTTCGGCATCCCAACTGGAAGCCAGCATCAGAGGAGAAGGGAAGCGTGCCTCAAGAGGCATTAAAGTGTCGGTGGCGGCCAGTCTTATTGAAGGTATGCCCAGCCTCTCTATGGGGCAGGTACGTATCACCACCGTGCTGTCTTCTCCCATAAAATCGAAGAAACTTACCACAAGTGCGGCCTTTTCTTCCAGCGTCATTGCCTTGACAACTTCATCAATGTTGGCTGAGTTCAGCTGGGGTGTACTCTTGCAGGAAGTAAGGATTATTATCAGCGCCGACAGGGTCAGCAGGATGGTGCGAATGTTCATAAGAGTCTATTTAACCCTCAAAATTAGCAATTTTTATTATCTTCGCACGTTTAGCAAACCATTTATGCCGATGAAAAGGATTGTTTCGGTTATTCTGATGGCGATAGCTCTCGCCCTCCCCGCCAAGGCGGTCGTCAAGGAGAAGAACATGGACCTTACCGTAAAGGAGCTCCACGACGATCTGCAGGCCTACAGGACCAACCTGGAATACAATATTTCACAGTACGAGAAGCAGCGCGCCGACTATTGGGCGCAGATGAACAAGTGCATGCACGAATGCCAGGAGTACACAATCGTGCTCTACACCCAGCAGGAGAACCGCTTGTTCGGTCTGTCCCAGGCCTGCCAGAATCTGGAAGACCTGATGGAGGACTTTCAGAAAAACCAGCATCCCTTCGAGAAATGGAAAGGCAATTTTGATTCTGAAATTGAACGTTACAACCGCCTGGAAGACCTTCTTGGCCGCATCGACACCCGCACCCTCACCACAAAGGGCGATGAGGCACGCAAGGCGTGCGTTGAGATTTGTGGCGAGATCAAGGAGCGCCTCACGGAGCTGCAGCAACAGATCATTACAAACCAGGAACTCTACGAAACCGCAGCCAACCGTATGGCCGAAATGGCGGAATACAACGCCAACCGCTTCGAAAACATCCGCCACAACGTTTTCATGTCGGGCGGCGAGTCATATTTCCAGACTCTCGGCAATATCGGTAAGCGCATCAAGGCGGTAATAGAGGATATCAAAGCCGGCGGCGGCACATCCACCAACAAGACCACCCGCCGTGAAAACTGGATAATGCTGCTCACCCTGGGATTGATTGCGGCTGCGGCCATTTTCCTGGCTATCCTGACAATGACGGTATTCCTGCCGAAGAGATACCGCAAGGAGCGGATCATCAACAAGAAGGGCTTTATCATTGCCGCCATCGCCTGCACCCTCTTCGTGCTGCTGGCATACATCGTCTGCCACACTTTTATGTCGGGCTTCAACATTCTGCCCTCGGTAGACCTTTTCCTCTATCTGATGATAATTATCGACGTCTTTCTGGTGAGTGTTGCTCTGCGCTGCAATGCCGACGAAGCGATGGGTGTGTTCCGCTGCTACCTTCCGGTACTGTTCACCGCCATCGTGTTCATATTCGAGCGTCTGACACTGGCCAGCAACAACATAATCAATCTGACTATTCCGCCGGTGCTGCTGATATCCTTCATCTGGCAGCTTACCGCAATGGTGAAGCACGGCCACTGGCGCGAACGCTTCGCTTCGGTGATGATGTGGCTCACCTGCATAATCACCGGCGCGATGTGCCTGCTGGCCTGGTTCGGATTCACCTTCCTGGCTCTGATGCTCGAAATCTACTGGATTGTCCAGCTGACCTGCCTGCAGGCCGTAACCTGCCTTACCTATGTCGTAAAGCGTGACGAACTCAAGCACGCCAAGGAGCACGGCGCCCGCGAGATTTGGCTCAATCCTACAGTGGAGAAACTCATTCTCCCGGTATTTACCGTAGCCACTTTCGCCATCAGCTTCCGCTGGGCATCCCAGATGTTCAGTATGCGCAGCTGGGCGGAGAATATCCTCCACACCAATCTTGTAAGCGCAATTACCGGCACAGTTACCGTTACGCTGTCCAAGATATTGATACTGGTGGCACTCGCATTCGCCATCATCTGGGCCATCTATATGATCAAGACCGCCCTGCAGCAGATTTATAAAGAGAACTACACTACGGGAGCGATTCCACTATACATCACTCTCGGCAGCATCTTCATCTGGTTCCTCTATGCAGTGGTTGTCGTAAAGCTCTTCAATATCGACAGCAAGGGCCTCATCGCCGCCGTCGGTGGTTTGGGAGTCGGCCTCGGCTTTGCCCTCAAGGACACCATAAACGACCTCCTGTGCGGCCTAACGCTGCTTATGGGACGCGTCCATCTTAACGATTACATCGAGTGTGACGGCATCCGCGGCCGTATTCTGGACGTCGGTATCCGCAGCACTACAGTGGATACTTTGGACGGCAGCACGATGTCCTTCCTGAACAGTCAGCTTTTTGCCAAGAACTTCAAGAACATCACCAAGAGCCACAGCTACGAACTGTGCAAGATCCCCGTCAGCGTCAGCTACGGCACCGATATGGATAAGGCCCGCGAGGTTATACTCAAGTCTCTGGAGCCGATGGAAAAGAAGTTCGCCCACAGGGATCCTGTGGTTATGGTCTCCAACTTTGCCGACAGCGGCGTGGACCTGGAGGTGCGCGTATGGCTCACACCCAAAGAGAAGATATCCCTCATGGCGGACATCCGCGAAAGGATATACAATGCATTCAATGCCGAGGGCATAGAAATACCGTTCCCTCAGCGCGATATCAGAATCATTAACCAAGAATAAAGATGGCTGAGAAGAAACTTTCTCCCGAAACCCTGTGCGTAAAGGCGGGTTGGGAGCCCAAGAAAGGTGAACCGCGTCAGGTGCCCATTTATCAGAGCACCACTTTCAAATACGAAACCAGCGAGCAGATGGCCGACCTGTTCGACCTCAAGGCGGCCGGCTATTTCTACACCCGTCTGCAGAATCCGACCAATGACTGCGTAGCGGCAAAGATAGCCGCTTTGGAGGGTGGTTCGTCGGCAATGCTGACCTCCAGCGGCCAGGCGGCGTCGTTTTTCGCTGTTATCAACCTTTGCGAGTGCGGAGACCATTTCGTTAGCGCCAGCACCATATACGGCGGTACATTCAACCTGTTTGCGGTCACACTCAAGAAGATGGGCATCGAATGCACCTTTGTTGATGCCGATGCATCGGAGGAGGAGATATCAAATGCTTTCCGTCCCAACACAAAACTGCTGTTCGGCGAGACCCTCACCAACCCCGGCGTCAACGTGCTTGACATAGAGAAGTTTGCCCGCATCGCCCACAGTCACGGTGTGCCGCTGATTGTGGACAATACCTTCCCCACTCCCATCAACTGCCGTCCGTTTGAGTTCGGCGCCGATATCGTGACACACGCCACCACCAAATACATGGACGGTCATTCCACCAGCGTCGGCGGCGCAATAGTGGACAGCGGCAACTTTGACTGGGCAGCACACGCTGACAAGTTCCCCTGTATGAACGAGCCCGACGAGAGCTATCACGGCCTGGCATACGCCCAGGCATTCGGACGCAACGCCTTCATTACAAAGGCCACCGTGCAGCTGATGCGCGACCTGGGCAGCATCCCTTCTCCCTTTAATGCATATCTGCTTAATGTCGGCCTGGAGTCGCTCCAGGCGCGTGTAGAGCGCCACTGTGCCAATGCCCAAATAATGGCAGAATATCTGGCTTCAAAAGACGAAGTTGCATGGATCAAGTTCCCCGGCCTGCCCGGCGACAAGTATCACGACCTTGCCCAGAAACAATTCAAAGGCGGCCGAAGCAGCGGCGTTATGTGCTTCGGAATCAAGGGCGGCCGCGATCGCAGCATCAAGTTTATGGATTCCCTAAAGCTGATAAACATCGTGACCCACGTGGCCGATGCTGCCAGTTGCGTGCTGCACCCCGCCAGCCATACCCACCGCCAGCTTACCGACGAGCAGCTTCTGGCCGCAGGCGTCCAGCCCGACCTGATTCGTTTCTCCGTAGGTTTGGAAAATACCGACGATTTGATTGCCGATATGGAACAGGCCTTCGCCGCTATCAAGTAAGGGATACTACCCTATCTGACTTAAGATAAACTTGCACTTCTCCTGGTTGCCAAGGGTCTTGCCCTTGTCGCAGGAGAGTTTGATGCAGTCGTGCCACTCGCGAAGCTCGGTTATGCGGCCGCGGGTGAGTTTGATAACGATGTTGGACGGCTTGCAGCCGGTGACGTCGCAGGTCAGGAAGGTGCCCACGCCGTATGAGTCCTGCACGCGGCCGTTCACATACTTGTGAATTTCTATCGCACGGTCTATATTGAGGCCGTTGCTGTAGACAACCTGCTTGCTTGCGGGGTCGATGCCCAGCTGTTTGTATTTGTCGATAATGAGTTCGGTCTGCTCCTCCTCGTTTCCGCTGTCCACACGGAGGCCCTTGTACATCATCGCCATACGTTTGGAAAGGTTGCTGAAGAAGACTTTGTCGCCAAAGCAGTCATAGAGATATATGCCGTTATCTCCGTCGAAAACGTCGGAGAACTTCTTCATTACGTTGAAGTTGCATTCGAACACGCCGCTGACGTTTTCTTCGAATGAAATGAGCTGATGGGACATAGTTCCCAGGCACGGCAGGCCGTACTTCATAGCCAGCCATACGTTTGATGTGCCGGTGAATTTGCCCGGCCATTCCTTTGAATTGTAAACCTCCGCCATTACCCGTACCACCATCTCCTGATGGTCGAAGCTCAGGCGGCGGCGGGTGCCCATGTCACCCAGTACCAGACCGGCGCCGAAAATCTGCTCCGATTTTGCCCTGGCACGTTTCTCTTCCAGAGCCGGATCGTATCGGTCAATGTCACCGTTCAGGGTGTGCATCAGTTCGGAGATGCAGCTGAGCAGCGGCATCTCCCACATTATTGTAGAGAACCATTTGCCGCTTACGGTGATGTGCAGGTGCCCCTCTTCGTCCTGGGAAATATGGACTTCGCGGGGTTTGAAGCGGTAGCCGCGCAGATATGTAAAGAACCACAGCGGCAGCCAGTAGCATTTTACCTTCATATATTCGATTTCCTCGTCGGTGATGACCACATTGGTCATATAGTTTACCTGCTCCTGCAGCAGATCTGCAAAACCCTTGGGGTAAACCGTATTGTTGCGGTCTATGAACGAGTATTCAACCTCTGCACGGGGATACTGGCGCAGCACGTAGTACTGGCAGGTGAATGTATAGAGGTCGTTGTCGGTAAAATGGGTGATAAGCTGTTTCATATCGCTTTGGTATTACATTCCACGTTCTTTCTTGATGGTTTCGTAGGCTTCCTGTACTTTCTTGAACTTCTCTTCCGCCGCCTTCTGGACATCTTCTCCGAGGGTAGCGACTTTGTCGGGATGGTATTTCAGCGCCATCCGCTTGTAGGCCTTGCGGACCTCGTCGTCCGTAGCTGTAGGTTCTATTCCAAGTATTTTGTAGGCCGATTCCTTCTCCTGACGATACATGTTCAGCAGCGAGTCGCGGTCGGTATTGCTAAGGCCGATTGCAGATGCTATGGAGTCCAGCACGTCCAACTCTGCCTGGACCATTCCGTCGCACTGGGCCAGCTGCACCAGATACTGGAACAGCTGCAGCCGCTGCGAATAGTTCATATACATCTTTATCTGGGCTCCGACCTCGAAGATATTGATATCCTTGGCCATCAGCTGCCTGACGATGCTTTCTGCCTGGGCAGCGGCGTCATCGCCAAAGTTGGTACGGATAAAGTTCCTGACGTTCTGGAGCTCTGCGCTGCTGAGGCGGCCGTCAGCCTTGATAACTGCGGTGGCGAGCACCAGCAGGCTCATCATGAAACTGTTGCGCTGCCCTGTGCGGTACTGTTCGCTGGTAGTGCTGCCGCCTGTGGTATACCCACCGCCGGAAGTACGGCGCCAGGTAGTTTCGTCAAAGTCGCCGCCGGTAATCTGGGTGCCGCCGAATAGGTCGAACACGGTGCCGGCAAGGAAGCCGATAAGGGCACCCATAGGACCGAGTATGGCCCATCCCAGAATACCGTATAGCCACTTTCTAGATCCCATCTATCTCGTCTTTGTCAAGCTTTTTGAGTTTCTTGCCGTAGTCACTGTCGCGGTCAAAGTCAAAGGTATCCGAATCCTTCTGCTCTTCCTGCTGCTGGTTGAAGATGGTGCCACCGCCGGGCAGGTTTATTGTGGGAATACTGCCGCCCATATACTTGAAAAGGTAGCTGCCGACCAACAGCAGTAGGATGATTGCTATCAAGCAGCCGCATCCGGGACGACGACACCCCATCTGCTGGGAAGCGTTGTTGCGGTTCTTGAGGATGTCAAATGGGTTGAGATTGTTTGCCATACTATATGTCCTTTATAAACGCACGGCGCTTTTTATGCACTTCGTGCGGGAGGTTATTCCAGAAGTTGAGCATCTTGTGGTTGTCTTCCAGTTCGCAGTTAGTCTCGGCGTATTTATAACCCTTCTCCTTAAAGACCTTTTCTAATGCCGATACGATGAGTGAATTGACACCCTTGGCCTGATAGTCTGGCCTGATTGCAATCAGAAGGAATTCTATCGTGTCATCGTGTTTGAGATAGAGCGACTTTACCAGATGCCACCACCCGAACGGGAAAAGTTTGCCGCGGGTCTTAACCAGAGCCTTTACAAGCGACGGTATCATCAAGGCGCAGCCTACCATTTCGTTCTGCTCGTTAAAAACAAGCGGCAACAGGTCCATATCCGCAAAAGTGATGTAGTCATTCACATATTTATCTATCTGTTTGTCAGACAGCTTTGCAAAGCCATAAAGGTCGGCATAGCAAGTATTCAGCAAATCGAATATAGGCTTGGCATGGTACTTTTTCAGTTCGCGGGCATTCTTGGCAAAATGAACTCTAAGACCGTAGCGCTCCTTGACGATGTCTGTAAGCCTGGCAAACTTTTCCGGCAGATCCACAGTGAGAGTCACCAGCATCTCTTTCCACTCAGCACCTTTCACAAGGCCGTATCGCTCGTAGAAATCAATGTAGTACGGGTAGTTGTAAGTAGTTGCCATAGTGGCGATGCGATCGTATCCATAAGTCAGTGCTCCTTCGCGGTCAAAATCGGTAAAACCCATCGGTCCCTGAAGGGTTGACATGCCACGCTCTTTACCCCACGCCACTACAGTATCCAACAATGCCTTGCAGACGTCATAATCTTCAATGAAGTCTATCCAGCTGAAACGGACAATCTTCTGCTCCCATTTCTCGTTGACGTGTTCGTTCATCAGCGCCACAACCCTGCCCGCAACTTTGCCGTCTTTGAATGCCAGATAAGGCTGTGCCTGACAGAATTCATAGGCGGGGTTCTTCCTTGGATCGAGGGTGGCCATTACGTCAAAAGCCAGTTCAGGCACATAGTAAGGGCAATTTCGGTAGAGGTCAAGCGTAAAGTTGATGAATTGCTTCATCTGACGCTTGCTCTCTACCGGAACTATATCGATATTCATAGCTTTTCAGGTTATAATAAGCAAATATAACAAAATAACCTGAAAATTGACTACTTAAGAAGTGACGCGCTGCGGCGGATGAAGTCGGAAAGGCTCTTGCCTTTCAGAAGGCCGGCGGCGAGCAGGGCCAGGTCGGTGACCTGTTTGAGCAGTTCGTTGTCGGCGCTGATGCCGCCTTCGCTCTCGCGGATCTTCTTGATCAGGGCATTGTCGGCGTTCACGGTGACATTGAAGTATGCCGGCATCTCGCCCATCATATTCATTCCGCCGCCGCTGACGACAGCCATGTCGCGGTAACGCCGCATGAATTCGTTCTGATTGATGGAGACGGCGTCGGCCTCTTCGCCCAGGTTCTGCATCACGACTTCGTATTTATTGCCCTCCGGCAGAATCTTCTCGAACTCTTCCTGAAGGTGTTTCTTCTCGTCGTCGGTCATCTCCACCGCCTTGACCTCTTCCTTCTCTATGAGTTTCTCAAGGATATCGGCGTCTACACGTGTAAAGACGCTGTCGTGGATGTGCTGTTCCAGCAGGCCGACGTAGTGGGCATCCAACTGGCAGTCCATCAGCAGCACGTCATAGCCCTTGTTCTTGGCGTTTTCGATATACTGATACTGTGCCAGTTTATCTGTGGCGTAGAGATATACGACCTTCTTGTCCTTGTTGGTCTGGTTGGCTTCGATAGCCTTGCGGTAGTCGGCCATCTTGAAGTATTTGCCGTCGGTGTTCTTGAACAGGGCGAACTCCATCGCTTTCTCGCAGAACTTGGCGTCGGTGAGCATGCCGTATTCGATGAATATCTTTAGGTCGTCCCACTTCTCTTCAAATTCCTTGGCGTTGTTCTTAGAGATTTCTTCCAGCTTGTCAGCCACCTTGCGGGTGATGTAGTGGCTTATCTTCTTCACGTTGTTGTCGTTCTGGAGATAGCTCCTGGATACGTTCAGAGGAATATCCGGCGAGTCAATCACGCCGTGCAGCACGGTCATGAATTCCGGCAGGATGTTCTCCACGGAGTCGGTAACGAACATCTGGTTGCAATAGAGCTGGACCTTGTTGCGCGCGAGGTCCATACGGTCCTTGATCTTGGGGAAGTAGAGAATACCTGTCAGGTTGAACGGATAGTCCACATTCAGGTGGATATGGAACAAAGGGTCGTCCTGCATCGGATAGAGTTCCTTGTAGAACTTGTCGTAGTCTTCGTCCTTGAGATCGGCGGGCTTCTTTGTCCAAATGGGCTCGCAGTTGTTAATTATATTGTCCTTCTCGCCGTCGACATACTTGCCGTCCTTCCACTCCTGCTCCTTGCCGAAACGGATTGTGACAGGCATGAACTTGCAGTATTTCTTCAGAAGGGTTTCCAGTTTCCAGCGGTCGGCGAAGCCTTCGTTTTCGGCGTCCAGATACAGTGTGACTGTGGTGCCGCGCTCCTTGCGGTCGCTGCGCTCCATCGTATACTCCGGATTGCCCTGGCAGCTCCACTTGACGGCCTTGGCGTTTGCACGCCATGAGAGGGTGTCTATCTCGACTTTGCGGGAGACCATGAACGAAGAGTAGAAGCCGAGGCCGAAATGGCCGATTATATTCTGGTCCTTGTACTTAGCCAGAAACTCGCCGGCAGAACTGAAGGCGATCTGGTTGATGTATTTGTCGACCTCCTCCTCTGTCATGCCGATACCGCGGTCGGTTACGGAGATGGTCTTGCAGGTTATCTCCTCCCCTTCTTTCTCGCCCGGCAGTTTGGCTTCGCCCACGGCGATGTCGATTGTCAGGTCGCCGAGTTCGCGTTTATAGGCGCCTTTGGAGGCCATGGCCTTCATCTTCTGGGTGGCATCCACGGCATTGGCTACGATCTCGCGGATGAATATGTCATTGTCCGAATAAAGGAACTGTTTAATTACCGGAAAGATGTTTTCGGTGGTTACGCCGATCTTTCCCTGTGTTTTTTCCTGTGCCATATTATTTGATTATATTTGTTATCGTTGTTCGTGCCGTCAGTAAGGCAAAAAGAATACCAGCGGCCGAATGCTGACAAAATGGCAAATTGAATCCTAAGTCAATGAATATTCTGGTTATTAACGGCAGTCCTAAAGGGAACAATTCGATAACGTTGCACACTTGTCTGTATCTTGAGAAGCACAATCCGCATCATAAGTTTGAATACATTTCCGCAGGGCAGAAGGCCAAGGCCCTGGAAAAGGATTTCCGCCCCGCGCTTGAGGCATTGCACCGTGCCGACCTTATTCTCTTCTGCTACCCTGTTTACACATTTCTGGTGCCATATCAGCTGCATCGGTTCATCGAGTTGATGAAAGAGTCCGGGGAAGACTTTTCCGGCAAGATTTCAACCCAGGTGACTACTTCGAAGCATTTCTACGACGTCACCGCCCACCGCTTTATACAGGATAACTGCGGCGATATGGGTATCCGCTGCCTTGAATGGCTGTCGGCCGATATGGATGATATCCTGAGCGAGAAAGGCCGCCGCCAGGCAACCGGCTGGTTCGATTACACAATGTGGCAGATAGAGGGTGGCTGCGACGCTTCCGCCGAAGGTAAAGTCGCTGGAAAGAAGGCGGTGATAGTGACCGACCTGTTGCCGGAAGACATCAGGCTAAAATCTATGATCGACCGGTTTGTGGAGGTTTTCCCCTACGAATGTGACATTATCAATATTGAGGATTTTCCGTTTATGGGCGGTTGCCTGAGCTGCTTTACCTGCGCAGCTGAGGGCAAGTGTGTATACAAGGACGGTTTTGACGAGTTCCTGAGAGGCACCATTCATAAGCACGACGCCATAATGTATGCCTTTCGCATTAAGGACCACTCGATGGGTTCCCGCTTCAAGATGTACGATGACCGCCAGTTCTGCAACGGTCATCGCACGGTTACGATGGGGACGCCGTTCGGCTATATTGTCGAAGGTGAATATAGTAAGGAGGAGAATCTAAGGCTGCTCCTTGAAGCGCGCGCTCAGGTCGGAGGTAACTTCCTGGCAGGAGTCGCCAGTGACGAAGGCGACATAGAGGCCAATATAAAGCGTCTTGCGGCCACGATGGCCTATGCTATGGAAAAGCAGTACACTCCGCCGCAGAATTTCTATGGTGTGGGAGGAATGAAGATTTTCCGTGACCTCATATACCAGATGCGCGGCCTGATGCGTGCCGACCACAAGTTTTTCAAGAGTCACGGGCAGTACGATTTCCCGCAGAAGAAGTGGAAACAGTCAATGATGATGTACCTGATCGGAGGTCTGATGCGCAGCAAGAAGATGAAGGCAAAGATGGGCACCAAATTCACCGAAGGCATGATCGCCCCCTACAAGAAGATCCTGGAAGAATAAGCGTTATACCGGGCAGAAGCCTTCGCTTGTAAATGGTTTGTTGCTTCGTCTCGTTCGGCTCCCCTCCATTCAAAAACGCCTATGCTCGGGTAACTCGCTTCGCTCAGACATCCCTCGCATGGCCAGCGTTTTTTCGATGCGGGCTGCCACGCTTCGCTCGGCAACGCCTCACTCCGACAACCGCACAAACCATTTCAAGCTTCGGACATTTTCTGCCCTTCCTTGATGATTTCCGTCAAACACAAGCGGGCTTACCCCCCTCAGAGATATCTACAGGACATATGAGTCCGCGCCAAGGGCCGAAGTCGGGCTGTGAAGCGGACGCACCCCGCTCAGAACGCCTTCGGAGGCCTTCCAATCCGCGCGTATTTGGCAGAATGATATCAATCACTTCCACATGACTTGGTATGAAAGGCTTTTATTCCTATCTTTGACATCGTCACAACATCAAACTGCGCATCGAAATAACCCATCTTCCAGTTGTGAATGGCTTTCATTTTTCCTATCTTTGACATCGTCACAACATCGAACATTCGTTCCATCGGTTGTCATCAAAAGTTGTGAATGGCTTTCATTTTTCCTATCTTTGACATCGTCACAACATCTTATAATAAGTCATAGTACCGTTAGAGTCAGTTGTGAATGGCTTTCATTTTTCCTATCTTTGACATCGTCACAACATCGTCAGCGACACTATAGAGCTGGCGCCGCCGGTTGTGAATGGCTTTCATTTTTCCTATCTTTGACATCG